>SUVI01000034.1:17420-26677 GCA_015062085.1 Planctomycetaceae bacterium | reverse complement strand
GCAGATCAGAAACGTCTTCCCCAAGCTCAAACACGAGCTGCGAGCCAGCTTTCGCGGTGAAATCCCCGTCAAGCGTCATCGTCCCGATCCCGTTTCCCGGCGAGAAGACCGCACCGTCCGCGATCAGAAAATCGCCGGTCATGTTCCCCTGGAAGTTCAGGCGGCCTTCGGAAACCGACAGGCTGGAAACCTCGACACCCTGTGCGGCATCGACATTCAGCGTTCCCGCGCCTGTTTTGAGGAACTGGCCGGTACCGGCGACCTGGTTGGTGAAACTCTTCTCTTCATTTTCGGCGGCATTGACTTCCAAAGCCCCGTTTCCGCGCATCGTGACAGTGCCGGCCCCCAGCGTTCCCGCACCGGTCAGTTTCACACGGCTGGAATCGATCACCGTTCCTCCAGAGAAGCTGCTTTGGGCAGACAGCGCAAGCGTTCCGCCTCCGAGAATGGTCAGGACACTGGAACCGGTCTCCTCAAAAGCCGCTTTTTGAGTAAACACCGCGTCGGATCCGATTCCGACCGCCGCGTCATCGGTAAGCGTGATCGGCACACTACAGTCCAGACTCTTCAGGAAACGAATGGCTCCGTTACCGTCTCCCGAACCTTCAATGTTCAGTTCCGTCAGCTCACGAATGCCCGCAAGAGTCGCGTGCGTATAAGTCGAATCCAGCAGAAGCTGCCCCGTACCGGAGATGGCAACATTTCCTGACGCGGAACTGCTGGAACCGTACACGGCATTACTTACCTTCACGACACCGCCCGTAATGGTCAGTTTCGCAGATTCACCAGCCCCGGCACGCCCGACCTGAAGATTCTTCGCGGAAACCGTTCCTCCGGAAACCGTCATCAGGGCCGTAGAATCCGTTCCCGTGCCGATGGCGATCGTTTCGGATGTGCTCAGCGTGCCTCCGGAAATACTCAGAGAGGCTGCGTTACCGGCAGATGCCCCGATGTAGATATTCTGAGTCGACTCATACGTTCCGCCAGTCTGCGTAAAGCTGGTCTCACCGCCGGCATCATATCCGATATACGTTCTTCCGGAAACGGCAACAGAACCGCCGTTAAGCACGAATTCGCCCTCGCCGCCCTGGAAACCGATGATCAGCGCGCTCGAAAACGCATTCGTACTGTTTCCGCTGAAAACGTTCTTGCCTCCGTTGATGGTCAGTTTCCCGTCGGCACCGATGCTGTGTCCCACAAAAACGCATCCAGAGGCTGACAAACTGCCGTTTTCGCCAACGACCGCCTCGCCGTTGAACGATCTTCCCGCACTGGTGACGGCCGCGTTGATCGCCACATTCGCGTCCACCTTAGGAATGACGCCGCCAGTCCATGTCGCAGCGTCGGTATATGCCCCCGCCTGCGCAGTAGACGCAGAAGACGCCAACTTCACCTGCTCTCCCAAAGACGTTCCGGCCTTTTGCGCAGTATAGATCTGATCGATCTCATCAAACGACAGTGCGCGATCCCAAAATCCCACTTCGTCAATGAGTCCATAGAAATAATAGTCATTGTAATCTTCGCCGATATACCATTTGTAACTGCTCAACAGCGTATCGATCTTGCTCAGATCCGCGGATCCCATTTGCTGAAGCGTTCCGTCCGCGGTCCCATAATACAAATACGCCTCGTTCGTCGTCAGATCCGCGGTGATCGCCGTGAACTGCCACTCATTGGCAGGAATAGAAAGTTTGGCGTTGACGTCGATCCGGTCTGAACCGTCGCCAATATTATAGTAAGGTCCGCCCTTATATTGCGCGTCTAAGACCACACCGGGATTTTTTCCGCTCTTCCAATTGGAATTCGACACCAGCACCCGCTCAGATGTTGAAGTGCTTGTGGGATTGAACCAGCACAGGATCGTCATTTTCCCAGCATCACCGTCTTCGATCCCAAAAGCGGTTCCATGCGAGTCCTCAAGCCGAACGTATCCTTTATTGCACAGGACCGCCTGTCCGAGAAAACCGTCTTCCGAGATGGAGATCGTCCGACAAGCCGTTCCGGAAGCGGAGCCGGTCATGTCGGAGTAACTGTTGTCGAACTCGTATCCATGAATAAAACCGTCCTGAATATCCGCTTTTACCGAAGAAATCCCCAAAAGGCCTGCGGCGGAAAGACACAGCAGACCGCGTGTAAAAATGAAGGAGGGGACTGTTCTCTTTAAAATGAATTTTTTCATTTTTCTTGTCTCGCATTCAAAAAACGGAAAAACCATCGCGAAAGTACTCATCAAACCGCAATGATATTACAGGATACGACACTATTATACACCAAACATTCCCTCAATGCTTATATTTCGGGCAAAAAAAATCAAAAAAAGCAAAAAAACATTCACAAAAACCGTTTTTTTGTAAAATCCCACCCCCATTCGATGTATTTCAATGAACTTTCCATCTTTTCATCGGCCAAAGTCCCCCCAAACTCACGATCATGCCAAGCACTCCCTCCGCCCGCATTGCTGATTTATGCGGAAATTCCGGTTTTTTTTTCGTTTTTTTCGTTTTTTCTTTCATTTTCAGCGCCGGACGCTCTGGACAAATCCGCTTTTTGTGGTTTAATGAAAGATGGTGCGGGGAATGCGGAGTTCCCCGGAGGCGGAAGCTGGACTCGTAAAACGGCCAAACCTCTTAACCGATCCAGTTTTTTCAATTTCATGGAATTAAAATTTTCGGACAGACAAAATGACTCGCGTAGCTATTCTTGGAGCGACGGGCTATACCGCGCTGGAAACGATCCTTCTCCTTTTGCGTCACCCGCACGTGAAGATCACGGCACTGACGACGCGCTCGGACGAAAATCTTCATGTCTCGCAGGTCCATCCCCAGTTGACGGGACGTCTTGACCTTCACCTCGAAAACCTTACGCCGGAACAGATCGGCGAACGTGCCGACTGCGTGTTCTGCTGCCTTCCGCACAAGGCGAGCGCGGAACGGATCCCGGCTCTTCTGGCTCAGGGATGCCGCGTCATTGACCTGAGTGCCGACTACCGTCTCGATTCTCCTGAAGTTTTCGAGAAATGGTACGGCGTCGCGCATCCGGATCCGGAACGTCTGGGCAAGGTCCCTTACGGTCTTCCGGAACTTTTCCGCGAACAGATCCGCGGTGCTCAGCTCGTCGCAAACCCCGGATGCTATCCGCAGACGGCGATCTGCGCGCTTGCTCCGCTGCTCGCGAAGAAAATGATCCGCCCGAACGGCATCATCGTTGACTCTAAGAGCGGTGCTTCCGGAGCAGGTAAAAGTCTGAAACCGCACCTTCTGTACTGCGAACTGAACGAAGGATTCAGCGCGTATGGCGTCGGCGTGCACCGTCACCAGCCGGAGATCGAGCAGGTCCTCGGCAAAGTCGCCGGAGAACCGGTCGATCTGATCTTCACGCCGCATCTCGTTCCGATGGAACGCGGTATCCTTTCGACGGCGTACTCCTGCCCGACCCGTGAATTCACGCAGGAAGAAGTCATGGCTGCCCTGCGCGAATACTGGGCGAACGAGCCGTTCGTGCGCGTCGTGGACCATCTGCCGAATACGCGCGAGTGCCGTTTCACCAACTACGTGAACGTGACGGCACGCATCGTGAAAGACCGCATCGTGACGGTCTCCTGCATCGACAATATCACGAAAGGCGCGTCCGGATCCGCGGTTCAGAACTTCAACATTCTGTACGGCTACCCGGAAGACACGGCGTTGATTTAATTCGGTATTTTTAGTTCTGTGTTTCTTTGAAAACCCGGCGCATTCGATCAAAAAACGGCCTCGGCCGGGTTTTCAGAAACCGTTCGATCCTCCCGGTGAGGTCCGGAAAACTTTCCCCATTCCCCCCCCTTGAAGTTTCTTTGGACTTTTTTATAATGAGAAGTAAAGAGACCTGGCGGGACTGTCCAACGCCCTGCGATCCTCGCAGAATGCGTGTTTTTTCGTAAAATTTCGTGACTCTGCTCCTGCAGTTCCTTCCATCCATCCTAATTAAGGAGAAAATCAAATGACGATGAATCGACGTGACCTTCTAAAGACCTCGCTGGCTGCGGGTCTTTTCCTTCCCGGTATTTCTGGTCTGGCATACGGAGACGATTCTCCGAATGAACGCGTGAATGTGGCGCTCATCGGCCTTGGCGGTCAGGGCGGCCATCAGGTCGGCGGTCTGCGGAGTCAGAATATCGTCGCACTATGCGACTGCGATGACGCCAAAGCCGGAAATGTTTACGAAAAATTCCCGAATGCGAAAAAATTCTATGACTACCGCAAAATGTTTGACGAAATGTCGAATCAGTTCGACGCCGTCGCCGTCAGTACGCCGGACCACACGCATTTCCATCCGTCGTGGATCGCCATGTCGCTGAACAAGCACCTCTATCTCGAAAAACCGATGGCGCACTGTGTAAAAGAGTGCCGCATCCTGACCGAAATGGCTCGTGAAAAAAAGCTGGCAACCCAGCTTGGAATGCAGCGTCACGCCAAACCTCAGATGCGCCGTACGATCGAAGCCATCCAGTCAGGTGCAATCGGCGAGATCACGCACGTTTTCAGCCGTGTCGGCGGTGACCGCGGGATGCGTGCTCCGCTTGATTTTTCCAAACCGATTCCCTCAGGTCTCGACTGGGAAGCGTGGATCGGTCCCGCAAAATTCCGTCCCTACACATCGGACCTCTGCCCGTACTGGTGGCGTTTCTGGTGGGATTACGGAACGGGTGAAACGGGCAACTGGTGCTGCCATATTCTTGAGATTCCGTTCTGGGCGCTCGATCTGACGTACCCGGAAAAAGTTTCCGCGACCGGTCCGGCTGTCGATCCGGAACGTACATCAAAGGGAATGGACGTCATCTTCGATTTCCCGGCGATCGACGGCCGCGGTCCCGTGAAACTCTACTGGAGCCACGGCGGTTTTGATCCGGCGATCCGCCAGTACCGCGACCAGTTCCCCAACATCCGCATGGGAAACAATTTCTTCGTCGGTACCAAAGGCGTCATTTCGTGCGATTTCGATTGGCATGAAGTCCGTCTCTTCGACAAAACGGCCGAGTACCAGAAGCCGGAAGAAACGATCCCGCCGTCTCCCGGATTCCACCGCGAATGGATCAATGCCATCAAGGGCGGCGAGCCGGCGACGTGCAATTTCGATTTCAGTGGAAAGATCGCAGAAGCCGGTCTCCTCGGTAACGCAGCTTACCGCGTTGGTGCAGCGGAACCGATCCGCTGGAACTGGAAAGAGATCAAATCTCCCGATTGCGCGGCGATCGATGAGTTCAACTATCCGAACTACCGTAAAGGATGGGAGATCGGCTGATTTTCCGTAAATTCCATGAGACGTCATTCCGTTCTCATGATCCCGCCGTCGGGAGACCGCGCATCTCCCGATGGATTTTTTGAAATGAAAGTCCGTGCCGTCGCCAACCCCGGCGGTACGGCCACCGCGCATACTAAGATCGGCAGGCGCAAAACACCAAAAGATCCAGCGAGATCCCGATCGGAAAACGGTAAAAATGGCACTGTTCGGCAGAAAGGAACGTCCTCATGTTCGCAAATTCTCGGGAAAATGATCCCCAGGAAAAAATCGAAGCCGTCCGGTCCAGACAAACCATAGGGCCGTCGGCTGCCGGTATCTCCGGAAGACATTCCTCAAACACGCATTTCCAAGCCGCCCTCTCCCAAGATGCCGGAAACGCCTCCCCGCACAACACTTCCTCCGGCACCCCATCTCAAAAAATGTCAGACGAGCAAACAAAACACTCGCAGTCCGTTTTTCCCTCAGAAGACCGTTCTCCAACTCCAATTTCTCCCATCGCCGGAACTCCAGTCGGATCGGAACGCAATGCACTGGATCCATTCAATGAAACGGCAGATGACTCGATCACGAAATCACTTTCACCGGTCATGGCGGAAGAAAAGCTCCTTTCCACACAGCAGGAGCTTCCAGAGATCCGGATCGACGGCGATATGCTGGAACTTGGGGTGGTATTTGACGAATACGAACTAATCCGTTTCATCGGCGGCGGCGGAATGGGAAACGTTTGGCTCGCACAGGATTCGAATCTGAACCGGCTCGTGGCACTGAAAGTCCTGCATTCCGACAAAAGCATGAATCCTGAAGTCATTCAGCGTTTCTATTCAGAGGCACAGGTCGCCGCGATGCTCAATCACCCGAACATCACGCAGATCTACGCATTCCGAGACCATCGTGAGTCCCACAGGATGTTTCTCACCATGGAGTACGTTCGCGGCGAGAATCTTCGTGACCGCGTAAAAAATCACGGTCCGATGAGCGTTTCTGAAACCATCCTCATCGCGCTTCAGATCTCGCACGCTCTGAATCACATGGCACAAAGAAAAATCGTGCACCGCGACATTAAACCGTCGAATATTTTGCTCACCAAAGAGGGAGAAGCCAAACTGATCGATCTAGGTCTGGCCCGCATTTCCTACTCGGCCCTCGACGGAGGTCCTGGATTTGAGCACTACATTCCGAACGACATCACTGCCAGCGGTGTGACTCTCGGAACTTTCGACTACATTTCCCCAGAACAGGCACGTGATCCACGAAATGTCGATACGCGCAGCGACATTTACTCGCTCGGCTGCACGCTTTTCTATCTGCTGACCGGGCATCCGCCGTTTCCACAGGGAACTCCGCTTCAGAAACTCCTTCAGCATCAAAGCGACAATCCAATGGACGTTTCTCTTTCACGGATCGATGTGCCGGATTCTCTCAACCGGATCCTGACTCGGACCATGATGAAAAATCCGGATGAACGCTACGCCCAGCCGGAAGAACTTATCGCCGACCTGGAAATGGCAGCGCAGGAAGCGGGGATCCCGCTGAAGAACAGTCTCTTTACCTCACCGCTCGCAGAACCGTCCGTTTTTTCCTCGTTTTCAGCCAGCAAGACCCTCCAGTTCCTTTTTGCTCAAATGTGCTGGATCGTTCCCATCCTGTTTTTCGGTACGGGACTCTGGTTCCTTGAGAAAATGTGGACTCCGCCGTTTTCAGACGGTGAACTTCCGCCTCCGCCGGGGATCCCCAAGCGAGAATCCCCCAACACACCAACGGCTGCCTTCCCGCCGGAAAACACTCCGTCCGAAGAGGCAATAGCAGCTCCGTCTGGGAACACAAATTCGTCTCAGACCGAGCCGTCTCAAACACTTCCAGGCCAAACGCCTTCCACGGTGCCTGCAAGCCTAGAGGCCGGACCGTTTCCGAACGAAAGTGCTCCTACGGGCCCGCATTCCGCTCTGCCGCCTTCCCCTTCTCCAGAAGGAATTTCGGGACTGGGAAACGACACATCGGCAGTTTCCGACACTCCGAAGACATCATCGGAAGAGATCCGGCAAATATCGAGTCCTCAAACAAACGCGTCACAGGATCCAAACGCGTCCATTTCCTCACCTGGAGTTTCCGGCATGCCGAGAGTACCCGGACGTTCCGCATCCGGTCTGGGATCCGTACCAGCCGAGCACACCGTTCCGATGCCGTCTCCAACTCCGGATGACGCACCGCTTCCGCCACCGCTCCTTCCTCGTGTAGAATCGCGGCCGTAACTAGGATCCTGCGGCAGGTCAGCTCCAATTCAGCGACCGCCAACGGTACGCTCCAGTAAAAACAGCGTCCTCGCGCTCCTTTCACAGAAAACCATTTCTTCAAAAAAAGTCCCCGCAAAGTCTCAAACTCTGCGGGGTCCCAGATCACAGTGCGGCCCACCATTTGCGAGCGTTACTCCCGAAGGTCCAGCAATTCGACAGAACGGTGCTTTTTCCTGACTCGAGGAACCGTTTCTCCTCCCGTTTCCGAAGGCGTTTTAGTTCCAGCAGACGCATTTTGAGGATCGACCTGGACCTGTCCCCCCAACCGTTCATGAATGGAGGCGGACTCCAAACCAGAAGCGGACTTTTCAGTTTCGGCACGTCCACCGGCAACGACTCGCCACCCGCCGGAAATGGTTTCCGGTCTCGTAGTTTTCACGGTGAACGGCACCTCCGAAATAGGCTCCGAAGCCTCCGATCCCGCGGTCATTCGTTCCGTCTGCGTTTGCTCCGTCCGTTTCATTTCCGTCTCCGGAGCATCAAACTCCATCTCAAATCGGCGCGAGACCTCCTGCCGGCGGCGGTCAAATTCGCAGCAGGGGGCGTAGGGATCGAAATCGTTTGCGTAGAAACTCCGAGAAGACGCACGTACAGACGGAACCGAAACCGTTCCCGCAGTTTCCGCTTGAGCATTTTCCTGCTCATGACAAACTCCCGGTTCCTGATAAAATTCCGATCCGCGGAACGATCCCTTCGTTGAGGAAAGCGGCACTTTACGCGGCGGGATCGTAGTAAAATCGTATGCGTAACGGTAATTCGCCAACTCTTCTTCCGTCAATTCCCGAACCTGCGCAGACGTTCTTCGAGCGTCTCCCGTCTGACGGGTCTGCGGTACAGAAACCTTCCCGGGATCCAAAGTTTCAGAAGTTTCGACGGCTCTCCATCGAAGGTGAGACGAATCCCCAGCTGAAACGTTTCCATTTTCCTTTAACTCTTCAGACGTATTTTCCTGCGGATCGGCGTGAGATGCCAATGCAGCCTCGACTGGCACTTTCTGGACCGTCACGCGTTTTTCAGAAGCCGTCTGAATGGCCTCTGCTCTTCGGGAAGGCTCCTTTTCTTTGGCAGATGCAGCCGGGGCATTCACGATTGCAGTCGTTTCACTCGGCAAAAGTCCTCCGTCCTGCACATCTTTTCGTTCCACATAGACGCTCCGTGCACTCGTTGCCGGCGGATCGACCCGCATTTTTCCCAGAAGCGGATCCCGTCCCGAGATCCGAGCCTGCTGACACCCCAACGCAAGAAGGAGCGTCCCACATACGAAACACGTGAATACACATTGAATCCGCTTCATAAAAATCCGCCAAATATCTAATGGGAAAATCTGAAAGGAAACAAAAATTTCCAAAATCTCTTTATTTTTAGCTTTTTTTTGACTTTTTGTCCAGACTGATTTTCGCGAAATCTGCGAAAACTGCAAGAAATTCCAGCTTCACGCCAAAACATGCCAAGATACGAAAAGCAAGCAAAAGAAAAAAACAAGAAAACGGACATCTCCAAAAAAGGTCCATCCGGGAACTGCGTACCAGTTTTTCACCACTGAAAACACGGATATGCACAGAGACACACAGAAAGAGACACACAGAAAGAGACACACAGAAAGAGACACACAGAAAGAGACACACAGAAAGAGACACACAGAAAGAGACACACAGAAAGAGACACACAGAAAGAGACACACAGAAA
>SUVI01000034.1:0-17410 GCA_015062085.1 Planctomycetaceae bacterium | reverse complement strand
AGAGACACACAGAAAGAGACACACAGAAAGAGACACACAGAAAGAGACACACAGAAAGAGACACACAGAAAGAGACACACAGAAAGAGACACACAGAAAGAGACACACAGAAAGAGACACACAGAAAGAGACACACAGAAAGAGGAACACGAAAAGCACGAAAAAATGCGGATCCCACGAAATGTTTTTAAAATTTTTTAAGATCCATTTTGCGCGATTTCATGTTTTCCGTGAAATTCATGTCAGGGCACGTTCACTCCCTTTTTCCTTCTTTTTCTTTTCAGTGGGGATCTGAGCCGCTTCTGCACACTCAGTGGTAAGATCCGACCTGACCGGTACGCAGCTGCCAGAAGAGCCTAAAAAAAACGGCTTCGAAACCGAAACTCCGAAGCCGCAGGTAAAACATTTCACAGAAGATCAACCGACAGCGGCAGTTTCATCCTTTTCATCCTTTTTTGGGAAAAGGACCGAAGCAAGGATCCCAAGTGCCATGACGCCGATGATCACTCCCAGCGAGATCAGCGTCAGCGTGCCGCCAAAATCGTGTCCGTGGATCCATTCTTTGAAATATCCGGCAAAAATCATCTTGAGACTGACGTAAAGGAGGATCAATACGAGACTCGATTTAAGGAATCGAAATTTCTCGATCATTGCCGCGAGTGCAAAATAAAGTGAACGCAGTCCCAAAAGCGCAAAAATGTTCGATGTAAAGACGATGAACGGATCATGCGTGATGCCGAAAATCGCGGGGATCGAATCCACCGCAAAGATCACGTCACTGGTCTCAATGACTAAAAGCGCAAGAAGAAGCGGCGTGATGAGCCACTTTCCATCCACTCCGCGAACAAAAAAATGCTCGTTCAAGATCTTGTCGGTCACGTGAAAAAAACGTTTCGCCAAACGGATCATCGGATTTTTATCCGGCTGGATCTCTTCATGCGAACTGAAGACCATCTTCAATGCCGTAAAAAAGAGAAGCCCCGCGAAAACGTAGATCATCCAGTCAAACTTCTCCACGATCGCAGCCCCGACTCCGATCATGACTCCGCGAAGAATGAGAGCACTAAGGATCCCCCAAAAAAGCACACGGTGCTGGTAAAGCTGCGGGATCCCGAACGAAGAAAAAATCAGACTGATGACAAAAATATTATCGAGGGAAAGGGATTTTTCCACCAGATACCCGGCAAGAAATTCGCACGCGGCAGTCTTTCCGCAGGCTTGTCCTGATTCATGGAACATTCCCGCGATCCCCCCAATATCGTGTTCATAGATAAAATAGATCCCGACATTGAAAAGCAGCGCGATCCCGATCCAGACAGCAGTCCATTTCAGAGCCTCACGGATCCCCATGACATGCGCCTTTCGGTTAAAGACTCCAAGATCGAGCGCCAGCATAAAAAAAACCAGCCCCAAAAATCCGACCCAAAGCCAAACTACTTCCATCTTGCCTTCCTGTTCGTAGTGAAAATTTCCAAAAATCCGAAAACGGCGCACGATACAGCCATTTTCAGTATAGCGCAAATCCGGCAAATGTCAAGGCTCTGAAACGCCTTTCAATACAAAATTTCTGATTTATTCTGCAGATGGCCGATTTCCAGAAGCTGGGCTTACCGGTGCCGGAAGAGGTTCCGGTGACGGAAGACCCGAAATGGAAAGCTCGGCAAGCGAATCGCCATACGCAGGATCTCCCACACCTGGAGCTCCCACTCCGGTATCTCCCGCCTTCTGTTCTGCTTGCTCCTTCTGTTCCGCCTGCTCTATCTGGGCAACTTGCCGTCCCTGCGCTTCATGCGTTCCCTGCGCTTCATGCGTTCCCTGCGCTTCATGCGTTCCCTGCGCTTCCGTCACATTTTGTGCCGCATCAGCAGTCAAGGCCGGCATAGTTTCAGTACCTTTCTCTGAAACGGCAACAGCATCCCAAATCGCTTCTGAAAGGAGTGCCGGATCTGCGTTTCGAAATTCTTCCTCCGTCATACCTACCATATCCGGCGTAATGCTCCGCGCATCTTTTGGGATCCGCACATTTTCCGGGATCTGCCTCACAGCGGCAGTGTCAGCTCCGGCAGCCGAAAGATCAGTTACGCCGTCAGTTCCTCCAGCGACTGCGCCAGCGGCAGGTACAGCCTCCTGCTGCGCCCAGCCGGTTTCTGCCGATTTCAAAACCAGCGTACTTTCTGCATTTTTCAAATTCGGGACCGTTTCAAAAGCGGGACTTCCGCTCCGTTGGACGGTCGGCGGAACAACGGGGACCTCTTCCACTGGGACTGGTTCTACCGGGATCTCCTGAACCGGAGACACAGAAGGTGTCGAGTACGGAAGCGGAGCCGTTTCATAATGCTGCACAGTTTCAGACTCCGGACTCATTCCAGACACCGCGCCCCCCGAAGTTCTCCAATTCCCCGATGCAGCGACAGGCATCTGATACTGGGTCGGCGTAGAATATGGAGCGGAATTCCAGCTTGAAGGTGCGTAGCTCGACATGGAAGGGCGTACCCCTTTCGGCCACGGTATCGTTCCCGAGGTCCCGGAATTCGGTTTTAGGTATCCGCTCAGCCCCAAAAGTTCCGGATGCTGTGCAAGTTTCTCCGACATGACCTGTGCATTAAAAAGGATCGGTTCAAGACGCTGCGGGAGTTCACTGACTTTATCCAGTGTATTTTGAAGACGATCGTAGAGTCTCCTGTCACGCACCAGCATGCCGAGAGTAGAATCCTCACGATTCAGGGATGCCGTGAAAACACTCATCTCCCGCAGAGTCTCGGTAATACTGGCCGTCCAGCTCGCCATCTGATCCTCATTCGCCAAGACTTCCGTGATCCGATGCACATTGGTAAGCGTTTTATTTGTCATCTTGATCATATTGTCGACACTGTCAAGCGATTTCCCTAATCTTTCGGACAGTCCAGTCAATGTCGTATTGGAAAACTGGACAGTTTTCTGAATGCCGTCAAGCGTATCGTTCATTTTGTCCATCGTCTCAGGCAATTTCTCGCTGGCACTGTAGATGTTCGCAACCGAACTTTGAATATTTCGGCAAAATTCATCATTCAGGATCATCGAGAAATTGGTCATGATCCGATCCGTATTGCCTGTGATGCTCTGCGCATTGCTCATGATCGCGGCAACATTTTCGCGATTTTCCAACAGGATCTCGTTCGTAGTCGCTGCAACACGTGACAGTTCCACCGAAGCCGTCGTGACGTCATTGATCGTCACAGTCAACTTTTCCTGCATCTGCGCCATCAAAAGTGCCGGATCGAGCGTCGTTACTCCCTGAATGATCTCACCCGGTTTGATCTCCGTGTGCCGAGTCTCATCCGTTTCATCCGTCTGACGCGTGATCATACGCAGAGAAGCGTCTCCCAAAAGTGAAGAAACGAGATGGCACTCCTGGTCATGGTAAAGTTTGTGGTCGTCGTAGATCCGCGCCGTCACGATGACCCCTTTCGTTTCCGTCAGTTCCACCTTGCTCACCCGCCCGATGAGTATCCCGCTCTGATAGATCGGAGTATTGGCCATGACATTCGGCGCATCCATCATCTGGATCTTGATCTCGTAACTCGTCATGCTCAGTTTCTCTCTGGAACCGAGGAACGTCAAGAAAATCATGATGATGACGAGACTCAGCACGACTGCGGCTCCCAATCGTAATTTCATCGTGCGTTCGTTCATGGTAAAATCTCCTTGGTCTATCTCAAAAACCGGATTTCACTCGGTCTATTTTTCTTTCAGGCGTTTACTGCCGTCTCCAAAAACAAAATCATGGATCCGAGGATCTCTGCTTCCTTCGATCATTTTAGCCGGTCCGTTGAAAAGGATCTGGCACTCGTTCCGCTTCAGGCGTGCCGTTGGATAAAGCATGACCACACGATCTGCGACATTCCGAACGGTCGTCATGTCGTGAGTCACGATGACGCTGGTGATCGAGTACGTTTTCGCCATATGCGCCATCAAACGGTTGATGACGTCTGTCATGATCGGGTCCAGCCCCGTCGTCGGTTCATCGTAAAGGACGATCTTCGGCTGAAGGACCAGTGCCCGCGCGATACCGACCCGTTTGCGCATCCCGCCGGAAAGTTCTGCCGGACGTTTCGGCAAGACATTTGTCGAAAGCCCAACTTCATCCAGAAGACGCAGGATCGTCTCCATCATCTCCTGACGAGGCTGTTTCGTGTGCTGGACGAGCGGAAAAAGAAGATTCTCCTCGATAGTCATGCTGTCGAAAAGCGCAGCCATCTGAAAAACAAAACCGTAACTTTTCCGCGTCTCGGCAAGCTCGGACTCATTGAGCGTCCCAATATCGACTCCATCGAAAAGGATCCTGCCGGAAGTCGGACGGATCAGCCCGATCAGGTTCTTCAAAAGGACCGTCTTGCCGCATCCACTCTCGCCAATGACAGCAAGCGTCTCTCCCTGCGCAATGTCAAACGATATGTCCCGCAAGACATTCTGCGCTCCAAACGTGACACTCAAATTTTCAACTTTCAGGAGTGTGCTCATTTCAGGACCTGCTCCCATGGCACGAAAAAACTAAAATTCGGCTCCCGTGTGCCACACGAGAGGATCGCGTCACACGTTTCCCGCTCCTATCCGTCAGACGATACTCTTATTTAAAGCTGACGCGGCATCGGTGTGAACAGGATCTCGTCAAGCGCCTCAAAAATCGTCCCCAACGCCAAGTCAAGCAGGAGAATGAAAACGAATGAAAGCACGAACGCCTCCGTCGCAGCACGCCCTACCCCCTGTGCTCCCGCTCGGCTGTTGAATCCGCGATGGCAGCCGATCAGTCCGATCGTCGCACCAAAGAAAATGCTCTTGAATACGCCGATAAAAACGTCCGCCTCACTCACGATCTTGTTCGAGTTCGTGAGATAAAAATGCCAGTCGATATTGAAGATCCAGACGGAAAAATACGCACCGCCAACGATCCCCATAAAGTCTGCAAACAGCGTCAGGATGGGAATCAGAAGCATACAGCCAAGAAAGCGCGGAACGACAAGATAGTGAACGGGATTCACACCCATGCTTCCAAGCGCGTCGATCTGCTCCGTAACTCGCATCGTTCCCAATTCCGCCGCCATACTGCTCCCGATCCGGCCTGCAAGCATCGTAGCCGCCAGTACCGGACCAAGCTCACGCACGAGGGAAAGATTGATCAAAGCCCCCATGCGCGTCTCCAAATAGTAATCTTTCAGCTGCGCATAACTCTGCACGGAAAGGACCATGCCGATGAACGTTCCCGTTAATGCGATGACCGGGAGGCTCCGAATACCGATCTCATACGCACACGGTAAAAGCGTTCCGCGGCGCGGCAAACGGATGAGCCAGTGAAAGACCTGACTGGTAAAATACGCAAAGTCGCCAATGGCATAAAGCCAGTTCGCCACAGTCTCGCCCACCTGGATCAGATAGCGGACTAGCCATGATTCCTGCGCGGTTTCGTCCTCTTCACTTTCTTCGAGCGTTTCAGGATCTTCCGCCTTTTCGGGAAGTTCCATTACATTTTCGCTCGCATCCACAGCAGTCTCTACCGTCTCTATGCTTTGCTCTGCCGTTTCGAATGCCTGCGGTTCTTCCTCAACCGCCTCCGCGGGCTGAGAGGGCACCAAAAGCGCCCCAGGATCCTGCACATCTTCCGAACGGGACTTCAGACTCAAAGCCAGCGCCTCAAGCCGGGCCTCTTCCACTGCCAATTCCTGCGCAAGCGCAGTAAGACGTTCATTCTCGTGCTTCTGTGCCGATTCCGCCTTCCGGATCTCCTCTTCACGGCGGGCAAGCTCCGCAAGACGCGCATCCTGTTCCCGTCGCTGAAGCTCTTCCTGACGGCGTTTCTCCTGAAGACGCTCCCACTCGGCAAACTGTTCCAAACGCTTTCGCTCTTCCGCCTGACGCTTTTCCTCCGCACGAAGCGCTTCTTCTGCCGCAAGCTGCTCCTGACGCTTTCGCTCTTCCGCCTGACGCTTTTCCTCCGCACGAAGCGCTTCTTCTGCCGCAAGCTCTTCCTGACGCTTTCGTTCTTCCGCCTGACGCTTTTCCTCCGCACGAAGCGCTTCTTCTGCCGCAAGCTCTTCCTGACGCTTTCGTTTCCGCTCCGCAAGCCGCTCATTCTGTTTCAGGCATATTTCACGCGTGGCTTCAGTATCTTGCTCCTCTTGCCCCACGATCTTCGGATCTGACGGCAAAACGATCTCCGTCACACCTGCAAGCTCCGGCTCATCCCGTTCCCCTTCCGATACCGGGACCGTAACGCGGGCAGTCTGCACAAAAGGCGACGTCGGTACACTTTGACGGATCTCTACAGTCTCCTCACCTGAAACCGTCCCTGAAACTCCCGTTTCCTCCGCAGAAACAGAGCCAACATCATCGCCGGGCTCAGTTTCACTCGGAACATTTTCCTGCGTCGGAGGCAAAGTTACGCTGCGCGGCGTGTCCCACGCACTGAGCTGCCGGCCGTGTATCACAAACTCGCTGCTCATCAACTCCGTTTCCGGCGGCTCGATCCGAAAACAGCCCACCAAACGAAGAGCCTCTTTCGTATCTCTCGGCGGAACTGGCAAAGAGGCTGCTGAAGCAGAAGACGGCGAGGGGACCGAAGATGAGCCTGTCGATGAAGACGCACCCGCCCCCGCACCCGGTTTCGAGACCGGTTTGCTCGGCTGCGGCTCCTGAAATGGAGGCTGATTCGGATTCGTCGATTCGCTCATGATTCGTGTCCGGCCGGCTTTCATGTATGCCGACTCAGAAATTGAAAGTTCCCTGAATTCCCAAACGGAAGTCCTGACCGTTTTGAGATCCTGTTCAATGGAAGCCCTTTCTCCTGGTTGCTCGTCATTTTTTACGCATTACGGATTTTCTGCACAAAACAAGACCTCCTCTTCTGGTATCGGTCAGACCGATTTTAGA
Organism: Planctomycetaceae bacterium; assembly: GCA_015062085.1. The sequence continues at coordinate 10,507 of SUVI01000034.1, read as the reverse complement.
ACTTGAGCCGATTATCCCGATTATGCGAATTGCGTCAAAAAACCGATTCGTTTCTGTCGTATTTTCTGAAAAATTCACGATTTCTTGAAAATTCAGCTCAACAAAAAGAGAAAATAGGGTAAAATAAAAAAGACTTTCCAAAAATAGTACTTTTTACTGTCCATGACAGAATGTGAGTTTTGAGAAAAATCCAGAAAGGCAAGCCAATGAGCAAAATGAAAGTCGCAGGGTTGGGAGAACTTCTGTGGGATCTCTTCGGAGACGAACGAAAACCGGGAGGCGCACCCGCAAATGTCGCCTTTCAGCTAAACCAGCTCGGTATGGACGGCCAGATCATTTCCCGTGTAGGAGACGACGAGCTGGGAAACCAAATCGTCGATTTTCTGCAGTCAATGGAGCTTGAGACCGCATTCATTCAGCGTGACTCCATCCATCCGACCGGCACAGTGACGGTCTCGCTCGATAAATCGGGAACGCCGTCCTACGTCATCCATGAAAACACGGCCTGGGATCATCTCGCATTGGACACGAAACTCGAAAAACTCCTTCCGGAGCTCTCGGCAGTCTGTTTCGGAACGCTCGCACAGCGCAGCCCCGTTTCGTGCGAAACGATCTGGACCCTCCTAGACGCAGTCCCCCAAAACTGCCTGAAAGTCTGTGACGTCAACCTGCGGCAGGATTTTTTCACAAAAGATCAGCTCGAAGTCTCACTTGAAAAATCAGACATCACGAAAATGAACGACGGCGAAATGGAGATCCTGAAACCGATCCTGGGACTCCCTGCGGAGCTGGATACCGTGGGATCTGCACTGGCATTGTGCCGGAAATACGATCTCCGAAAAGTCTGCATCACGCGCGCAGAAAAAGGCTGCCTTCTCGTCTCTCAAAATGGTGAGACCGCCGACGTTCCCGGAAAGACCGTCCAGGTCGCCGACACGGTGGGAAGCGGAGACGCATTCTCGGCAGCACTGATCTTCACGGAACTTCTCGGCATACCGCTTCCCGTCCAAGCCCGATTCGCCAATGAAGTCGGCACGCTCGTCGCCACACGCTCCGGCGGAATGCCGCAGCTTCGGGAAGAACTGGCCCAGCTGAAACGGGATTTCAGCATCGACGCCTAAACTGCGCCAGATATGCGTCTATTTCAGCTCGGCCTCCGTTTCCCTGAAAAGACGCAGGATCTCGGAGGAGTCTTCCAGCTCACGAAGCCGGGAGAGGAGATCCGGCACCGTCAGGATCCTGCCAAGACGTGCGAGCGTGCGGAGATGCTGCGTGTCGTTGACGGAACAGATCAGAAAAAAAACGTCCGTCAGGATCCCATTCGACGCAAAAGGCACCCCAGCCGGAGTTCTGCCGAAGGCGATGAAAGGGTCGCCAAGAATGTCCGTCATCGGATGCCGCGGATGAAGAAGAGCAGCTCCGTTTTCCAGTGCAGTCGGGCACATCGCCTCACGCTCAAAGACTGCAGTCTCCATCGCTTCCGGATCCCAGAGCAGATTCGTCTGCATGGCCGTCTCGACCATCTCACGAACGATCGATTTTCCCGTTCTTCCGCGAAGAGGGACCTTCATCCCTTCCGGAAGGAGCAGCTCGGAGATCGGACGATTTTCCAATGCTGTTTCCGCCCCCAAACGCTCCATCATCTTCTCCAGTTCCATCAATTCCTGCGCATCTCCGCCGCCCACGCGGACCTCAAGCCACTCGAGAAGCTCCGAGTGCGTAAAACGCCACTCTCCGCCGACTTTCCGGGCCGGAATGTCTCCACGCTCTGCCATTCGCTGAAGCTGCCGTGTGTCGAGCTTCAAAACCGGCGCGATCTGATTGATCGAGTACACTTCCATTTTCCATGCTCCTCAATGAATTTCTTTCCAAACGTGAAACCAAATGCCCTGCCCTAACATTTCCGAAAAGTCATTCTTCCTCCAGAAACGCACTTCGGACCGCCTCGATCTCTTCCCGAGGCACACCGATACTCTCCAAATACCGAACGACCTGAACACGGATCGGCTCACCCGGCGCGTACGCCTCGAATTTTCGAAACATTTCTGCAGCCAGCCGACTGAACCGGTAGCGTGCGTGCCCGCAGAAGGACGTAAATTCGTAGTGGTCACGGATCGTCTGGTCATCCCGGCCGATGACGCCGTCCAAAAGTACTCCGAGCATCCCCGTTCGATCCGCACCGCCCGCACAGTGGAAGTACATCGGGTAGACTTCCGGGTCAGAGGCTAGACGGTGGAAGATCTCGCGCAGGTACTCCTGATTTCTATCCAATTCCGGAAAGTAACCGTGGAGCGGATAGCAGGAACGGAGGACACCGTACTTTTCGAGCGGGATCTCGCCAAGCTCAAAACGCCTCTGCGCCTCACCTTCGCCGCGAAGGTCAAATTCCGTCCTCAGACCAAGGACCTCCTGAAAAAAGTACCGGTACTCGGCATCAAGCGAACCGCGCACGAGCCGCGTTTCCTCCGGGAGCCAAAGTGCCGCACCGCGGTAAACGAGTCCTTGACGGACTTTCCGGCCGTCCGCGTTTCTCCCGCCGCCAATATCACGGAAATTCATGACCAGCGGCGAGTACAGAACGCGCGGGCCCTCGGAATTCGTGGTAAATTCACGGATTTCCGAGACGATCTCCTTCCCCGACTCATCCCGTGCTGTGACTTTCCAGAAATATTTCGTACCGAGCCGCAGTCCCGTCGGCAAAATGCACGTTTCGGGAACTCCGTCTTCATTCTGCGGAACGGGCTCCCGCAGTGTTTTGGCGAAATCCTTCGTTTCACTGAACCAGACCGTTACATCCGAAACGTTTCCCGAAACCCGCCATCGGAATGGCCGAAACGTCTTTCGCTCCTCCTTGTACTCCTCCATGAGCGCTTTCGCCCACTCATTATTTGCGAAAAACATGAATCGGACAGCCGGATCGCGCATCTCTTTCGGCGGGCGTCCCTCCTGCTTCGCCTGCGCCATTTCAGTTTCGTATTCCTGAACGTACGCAGCAAAACGCTTCATCTCCGAGTCCATCCACTCCGGCGTTTCACTCCGCAGGACATCATTCTCCAGAAATTTCCGCTCTGCCGACAAACGCAGTTCCGCCGCCGCTCCATTTTCAGGAGCCTCCAATTTCAGTTCCGCGGCATGAACACCCGCAGCAAACAAAAGGCAGCAGATCAGGAACACGTTCCGACCTTTCTTGAAAAAACTCATTTCACCCCACCTCTACTATTCCGTCTTCGGTTTATACCAGAGTAGTTCGAAGTACTTCCGATCCAGTTCGTACGGATCGTAGGACGCATTGGGGTCGGCATCCGGAGGCAGGATACCGTATCGGATCATCTCGCGCAGATACGCCCAGCGCGGAACGAATTTCTGCGGGCAGTCCGCCCCGTTGTTCGGACTGGGGTCCACCATGCTGAACCGATTATCTTCCTCCAGAATGTACCGGCGTCCGCGCTCGATCCCCGCAAGGATCGTCTGGTAGTCCGGGTCATTTGTGTCAGCAAAGACGACTTTCCCCGACTTTGCCTCGCACGTTCCCAACCCGCCCGCCGACTTTGAGAGCGGACCGCGAACAGCTTTCGACTGTTCCGGGTAGGAAAGATCGAAAATGACGTGACGATTGAATCGTCCATTGTCCTCCGTAAGCGTGTGCGCCACGAAAAGATTCTTCTGATTCTTCGGAAAATGGTCCACTTTGTAGTCCGTGTACAGATTGTACCGCCCGATCTTGCGGTCTTCTGCCGTCGGGCAGTGGCACGGATCGCACCGGCGCGTGATCGCTTCATCCATCGCTTTCGTCTCCGGCCAGTCTTTGTCGTTCCGCACATTCGTGTTCTGCATGTAGTAGCCAAGACCGCCGGAGGCATTCGCCGCGTAAGTTCCCGCATAGTTCGCACCCGCGTCAAGCCAAAGACGAATGATCTGCTGCTCATTTTCAGGCATCTTCACGCCCTGATGCCCGCTCTCGATCAGACGCAGCAGCTCGCTGTTTCCCGTGCCGATCTCATACGGATCGAAATTACTCTTCGGACGGTTCCGATTGTCGCCGAACATTTTCCGCCACGACATATGATGGTAGCTGAACGTATAGAGCGGATTCCAGTGCCCAGAACAGTTAAATCCTCCCTCTTCACGGTCCGGATTATGGCACTCGACGCAATGTTTGTCCAGGATCGGCTGAATGTCGCGCGGAAAACTGAAAATGTCCGGCACACCCTCGATTTTTTCCGGGAAAACAGGCGGCGTGCGCATGATCTCGGAAATGCGTTCCCGTTCGTCAGCGCCTGGAGTTTCCGTTCGTTCTTCATGGCAGCCGATGCAGACAGTGTTTTCACCCGGCATCACCGACGTGAAGGAGTGCATCCGCTTCACGCAGTGTCCTTTTTCGTCGATCGCGACAAAAAGGAACGGTCGGCACGCCGGCAAGTTGAAGTACGCGCGTCCATCTTCCGTCACCGGAACGCGGCCGTAGAGACGCTCGATCGTAAACGTTCCAAAAGAGGAGATCTGCTCCATCCCTCCGGAATAGTGGATCGGCTTCGGAAGCGTTTCGTAAATGAGGAGTTCCTTCACCGTTCCCGGTTTCAGATCCTTCATTTTCCGCCCTTTGTAGAGATTCACCAAAGCCAGCGTCCCGTAGTCCTTCGTCGGGTCGATCTGGTCGGCGATGAGGCGTTCACGCTGACGCTTCATGAGCGGGCGCGGTTCGCAGATCCAGAATCCCTGGGGCGCGAGACTCGTGCTGGGGACCGCAGAATCCGCCTGAACGATCTCGCCCGTTTTGATCCCGTCAAAGAATCCCGGCGTGAGAGTAAAGAGCGTCTCCTCCTTTCCCTCGCCATTGACCAAAACAAGCCGTTCGTTAGACGCAGCCAGAAATTTATCCTCGGAAAACGCCCACGGGTCTGCATGCGTGTTTCCTTTGGAGATCCGGCGCGCACCCTCCGGGGCATCCGGTCCCATACGCGGATCTACCACGGTGATCGGCCCATAGTGTTCACGTCTGCCGTGACCTGGTGAGAAAATGCAGACGATCTTCTCGGAATTCGGGATCGGTTTCGGTGCAAGCATCGTAATGTACGGCCGCAGATTCCCATAGTAGACCATCTGGCGCGTTCCATCCGGGTTCATCGTCCAGAGGTGATGGTACGTCACCTGCTCACGGTCCACGTACTCCCACCGCATGTAGATGATCTGACCGTTCGGCAGGACCCACGGAGTGTTGTCCTGTTCCACATTCGGCGAAAGTTCCCGAATATTCTGTCCATCCGCATCGCATTTGTGGATCGTTCCGACCTGCGTCAGCCAGCAGTTCACCCAACGTTTTGCCCGCGTCGAGCAGAAAACGATGCTGTCATCCGGCAAATACGTCGGCTCGTAGTCGTCCCACCCCGGAGGAGCAAAATCACGCTCTACTCCGCGCGTGTGGACCGTCGTACGGTGTTCGGTTTCCTCGGAAGGCCGCAGTCCCGCAGGCAAATTCAGCGGAGTGTCCTCCCCTGCTCCAGTAATCTGGCGCAGATTCGTGCCGTCCACGTTGATCTCGTAGAGCGAGTAGTGCTTTTTCCCTTTCGGAAGGTACGCAAAGATGAGTTTCTCCGCATCATAGTGGATCTGCGGATCGCGAATATTTCCTTCCCAGTCGGCAAAAATCGTGCGGACCTGCTTCGTCTTTACGTTGAAAATACAAATGGCGCCGCCTGTATTCATCGGGAACGGCAATCGGCATGTATTGTCGCCATAGTACCCGATGTTTGCGTACCAGTGTCCGTCAAAACTCGGTTTGCGCAGCACAAAAAGGATCTCTTCCGGCATCCCGGCCTCAAGGAAATCATCCACCATCGAGGGGACCGGCGGAAGCGGGAGCGCCTCCGGTCTTTCACGCACACAGAGGTAATCATAGAAAAGAAATGAACCGTCTGAAAGCGTTAGCGTCAGCGTATTTTTTCCCTTCCGGACAGCTCCAGCCGGGATCTCGACCGCCAAAAGCTCACTCGATCCCGATACGTCGAAGGACTGCCATGGACCTTTCACCATTCCGGGATTCTTCGCGCGGACGATCGGCGACTCCACCCCATTCGTGACAACACGGACCTCGGAACCGAGACCGGAGATCCCGTGCGCGATGCCGACGACCAGATACATTTTGCCCTTTTCTTCCGGAGAATCAAACTCGATCTCCGCCGCAAAGCTCCGATGCCCCGCCTTCGCCTCTGCCGTGGACCAGTGCCATGGCGTCCAATCCGCATTACTGTTTTTCCCGACCGTAAATTTTAAAAAAGGCACCGGCTCATTTTTGTCCGGGACTTTTGCCGCAAAAACTGCCCAATCCGGCTGAAACCGAAATTCCGCAGGACTCTGATCCGCTTTTCCAATACAAAAAAGCACATCCGCCGGCAACTTTCCTGCCGTTTCCGCACTTTTTCCGGATTCCTGTGCCTGAACGAAACTGGAACTTCCAGTCAGCCATGAAACCAAACACAGAATGCACAAAAAAACGGAAGCAAACAGACCGTTTTCCTTTCCTTTAGGCAAACACGAAAACGAATTCCAGAATCGGCGGGTCATTTTTTTCCTCCCTGTATTGAAAACCAATCTCATTAAGATTTTAACTGATGAGATTTTATTTGTCAAGGGGGGAGAAAAGAGTTTCTTCAAACTTTCTCACCTTCTAAAAGAATTTCAAACAAAAAATCTCGATCGAACCGCACAGCAAAACAAAACAAAACAAAACAAATACCCGCTCGGTCTGATCTCAGACACATCCACCGAGCGGCCCGCTAGGAAGAGACTGGCCTCCTTTCCACTTCCTGCCGCTGGAAAGGTTCACTATTTTGCCGCTGAAAAGGTTCCCCCTTCATCTCGTTCCATTTCATCAATTGCTCTTCCGTCAGGATCGACTCAATGATCTCAGACCGCGTATTCCGCATCCGCCAGTAACCGCCGGGTTCTTCTCTTTGCGGATCATACCCATCCCCTCGCCTTCGTTCCTCTTCCCGTCCTTGGGATCTCGGCTTTTTCTCAGCATTCGCGCTCCAACGCTCCCCCGGCCTTGCAAATTCTTGGGAAACATCGTCAGAACGCACAGCCGCATCCCCCCTAGGATCGCCATGAAGCTCAGACGGTTTCTCTAAAATCTCACGCGGACGCTCTGGGCTCGCATGCGTCCCGGCAACAGCCTTCGCGCCTGCACTCCGCATTTCCGCCATCCCTAAAACTTCACCGTCTTCTTTTTGACCAGAATCAGAAGAAAGAGGCCCAGCCGGGTTGCCCCCAAGCGGAAGATCCGCTTTCCCGTAAACTGGACCTCTTTGAAAATTTGGCATCGGACCACGAGAATGCGCAGTATGACGACCGGAACGCGGATTTCCCGACCCCGCACTCCTTCGACGCGCAAACGCATTTTCCAGCGCCTCTGTCTGTTCATCCGTAAGCTCAAGCTCCTCACGAATACTTTCATCGCAAATACGCTCCGGCTGAAACTGCAGCTGAAGCTCACGCAAGCGTTTCGCCTGCTCCCGCGTCAGGACCTGATCAAGAAAGACCTCGGAACTGCGGATCTGCTCCATCATGCGGTTCACACGGTCCTCCGGCGTAAAACTTCGGTACTCACGAAACAGACGCTCTCCCTTTTTCTGAAATTCCCGGCTGAATTGCCGAATTTCCTGGATCTGCGCCTCCGTCAGCTCCAACTCGACCTGCACATTACGATGATTCAGCAAAAAAATCGGCGGCATGCCATTCGATTCGGACAAAAGTTCCATGAACTGCTGCACGTAGTTCCGAATGGCAGTTAACTGCTGCTCCGTCTCCGGATCCAGCTCGTTGATTTTTAAAAAATCCTGGTAGAGGACCAGTGCCGTATCGAGGACCTTCTGCCGAACTCTTCGGACCGAGGGTGAGTCGTCCGCCGCAAGATCTTCTTCCGCGATCTTGACCAGCTTATCTGCGGCAGTCCGCGCCTTTTCAAATCGAGCCTGCGCTTCCGCCAGCGCCTCCTGCGTCCGCGTCTTTTCTTGGAAGAGGACCTGATGGTGGATCACCGTACCGATCCAAATCGCCAAAAATGCAAGAAACGTAAATGCCAGCGATTTCGGATGACGCGCATTCCATTTCAGAACACGCTCCAAAACTCCCGGACGTCGGGCCAAAATCGGACGATTTTCCAAAAAACGCGCCAGATCCTCCGCAAGCTCACCAGCTGTCGCGTATCGGTCTATCGGCATTTTGGAGAGACACTTCAGCAAGATCGTCTCCAAATCATGCGGGATCTCCGGCTGCCAAGCTCGCGGACGTTTGGGCTCTTCCTGCGCGATCTGATTCAAAAGCTGGACCTGATTCGTTTCGGGAAAAATCGGATTCAGCGTCAAAATTTCGTAAAAAGTGGCTCCCAGCGAGTAAATATCCACCCGATGATCTGCCAAACGCGGATTTCCCTGCGCCTGTTCTGGGCTCATGTACCGCGGGGTCCCTACGACTTCACCTGTCTGCGTCAACTCTACGTCTGACCGGATCTGTGCTAAACCAAAGTCCGTGATCCAAAGCACTCCTTCTGTATCCAGGATCAGATTTGCCGGCTTAATGTCACGATGGACCACGCCGCACTGATGAGCATAGTCCAATGCTTCCGCTGCCTGCTTCATCAAACGTGCCGCAAAGCGAAAATATTCCGCACGCTGCTCCGCATAAAGCTGGGCGGTAACTTCACTCACCTTCAGATTCGCAGCCATGAAGGACGTCGGCAGGGGCGAAGGAAAGGTCTCTTTAACGCTCTTTTCAGTCGGAGACGCTTCACGCTCCGATCCGGAAACGGGTGGATCCGCATGTTCAGCATCATCTTCATTCCGGAAAAACTGCACAGTACTCCCCGAAAGTCCTACGGCAGTCTTCGAAAGAAGCTCTCCGCCCAAATTTCCGATCCCGCATCTTTGACGCAGCGCACGAATGACCGCACCCAAATGGGGACCGTGAATGAGCTTCATAGCGTAAAAGTGGATCTCCCGCTCACATCCGATCGCATAGATCGGCACGATCCCCGGATGCTCAAGCTGCGCAGCTGCCGAGGCTTCATTTCGAAAACGAAGAAGCTGACGCTCCTCAAACACCGCATTAAATGGAAGGATCTTTAACGCCACGAGCCGATTGAGTGAATTCTGCCACGCCTCGTAAACGACTCCCATCCCGCCGCGGGCGATCTCGCGCACAAGCTCAAAATCACCGATCGGTTCCATGTCCAGCATCAATTCCGGTTTCCTTGCTCCGCCGGATGCTGAAAGCCGGGAAGAAGAACTGCCTGCCGGGAATTCCGTATTTTCTACTAAAAATCGCTCCCTCCGGGAATGCGGATCCGAAACGGTACTGCTGCCGGACGGATCCATAGAAAAACGGCACGTTGACCCCTCTGTCTTCAGCAGCTTCATCCCCTCAAGGCAACGCCAGATCTCACGTGCCAGCTCCGGATACTGACGCTCCACCTCCTCACGGCTCGGCAACTTTTCCGGAGGGAGCGTCATGTACTGGTCCAAGATCGCAAAGAGCTTTTCTTCACGGTTCTCCGCCGATATTTCACGCTCTTCACTCATCGCCGTCCTCCCCGTCTGATACCAGATCCCGCAGCTGGGCAAGTGCACGGACCCAAATCTTCTGCACACTATCCACGGTCCGTCCCAACCGTTCCGCTACTTCCTGAAATGGGAGCCCTTCCGAATGACGTAAACGTAAAACTTCGCGATAGTGTTCCGGAAGCTGTGTCATCGCTTCAGCCAGCTGAGTTTCCATTTCCTGACGCGATACCTTCAAACTCGGAGTACTGATATTGCTCACCAGCTGATTCCAAAACATGGAGGACTGATCGACCCGAATATAAATTTCACGCTCGAGACGCACATCCCGTTGTTTTGTGCCGACATAGTACCGAACAGACGCCGCCAGAGTCGTTGCCAATATCTGACGGAGCCACGCTAAAAAGGTGGATTCCGTGTCGCCGCGAAAAATCGGAAAAGCCTGGTACGCTTCCAAAAATGCTTCCTGAACCAGATCCGTCGCATCTACTTTGCCGCTGATCCGAGGGTCGATCTGCAATCGGGCAAGGAAAAGCAAATAGTTTCGAAAATTTTCCAAAAGCGCCCCCAACGCAGCGGAATCGCCTCCGCGTGCACGCTCGAGCATTTCGTTAAATTCAAATTCACCGGCACTCATAATTTCCGTTCACTTCTGAATCCTGAGTACGCTTTTGGAAAATTTTCGCTTAGGATCCTGGACGGAAAATCTTGACTATTCTCCGTCCAAGACCTAAAAATCAACTATTTCTTTTCCGGTTCTGCCGGAGCTTCACACTTCGGCGGTTCCGGTTTTTTCATGTCCGGACGCGGACCGCGGTGGCCTTTGAAGTCAGGACGCGGGCCTTTTTTCCAGTCGCATTTGCCGTCAAATTTCGGGCACGGACGCGGGCCGAAGCCTTTCATGCACGGACGCGGGCCTTTTTTCCAGCCGCATTTGCCGTCAAATTTCGGGC
>SUVI01000033.1 GCA_015062085.1 Planctomycetaceae bacterium | reverse complement strand
AGCGTTTTCCCATGCGTGCAAATTCGCGCCGCTGAAACTCCCGCCAAACCTGACGTACATTGGTGACGAAGCGTTTGCCGGCAGCAGCGGGATCGGAACAGTCGAGATCCCCGACAGCGTGACGGAACTGGGAAAAGGGGTCTTCGCGAAATGTCCGGGACTCACATCGGCCGTCCTTCCGAAAGGTCTGAAACATCTGGGAGAGGGATTCTTTTCGGAGTGCGCGCTCCTTGACTCCGTCACGCTTCCGGAAGGACTCACGCATATTGAAAAAACGGCTTTTTTCAAGTGCAAAAAACTGGAAAACATCCAGTTCCCCAAGTCCCTCACGTATCTGGGAGACCACGCGTTCTCCCTCAGCGGCCTACGTTCGATCGAGATTCCCAACGGAGTCACTCACTTGGGCATCGGGGTATTCTCATCAACCGACTTGGAAACCATCACGATCCCGTCCAGCATAAAAGTGATCCCCGGAAAAGCATTTGATTGCTGCGATCAACTTCGGTCCGTCCAACTTCCCGATACACTGGAGATCATCGCATATGATGCTTTTAGGAGCTGTTCGCTTGAGTCCATTGAGATCCCGGACAGTGTGATCCTCATTGGCGAGGAAGCATTCTGCAACTGCCAAAAACTCCGCTCCATAAGGATCCCCAAAAACATTTCCTGCATCACCCGCGAAACTTTCCTGAACTGTATCGAGCTGGAATCCGTCACATTTTCGGAAAATTTGGTCGAAATCGGCGAGGGGGCGTTCCTGCAGTGCAAAAAACTCAAGGCCGTCGAGTTTCCCAAATCGCTGAAACGAATCGGTGAGCGAAGTTTTTCCTACTGTGCACTGGAATCAGTGACCATTCCGGAAGGGGTAACCTGGATCGAACTGCAAGCATTCGGATGGAACCAAAATCTTCACACGGTCTTGCTGCCCGCCAGCCTGGAAAGAATGAATGCAGCATTTTGCAGCTGCCCGGCTCTTAAGGATGTCCATCTTGCCGAAGAAAATCCATACCTGAAGATGGATGATGGAGTACTCTTCACAAAAGACGGCAAAAAACTGATTCAGTTCCTTTTCGACACCAAAACCAAATATGATGTACCGGAAGGCGTCACGCACATCGAAAATTGGGCTTTTCGCAGCTACAAAAACCTGAAAAGTCTACATCTTCCGGACAGCGTCACGTACATTGGCGACGAAGCATTTGCGTACTGCTATGAACTGCGTCAGATCCGGTTATCTCCCAATCTGACGCACATCGGCAAAGAAGCGTTTCGACATGCGGAACTTAGGAAACTGTACGTTCCCGCAAGTGTTCAGACGATCGGTGACGACGCGTTCATGGGCATTAATGTTACCGTGAAAAACGGGAACATGGTCTACATTGAAAATGAGGAGCAGTTCACGATCTGCGCCTCTGAAGGATCCTGTGCGGAAGAATACGCAAAGAAAAACGGAATCCGATTTGAGGTTTGGAACGGAAAAGAGGTCTCGGAAACAGCAAGAACTCAGCAAGAAAAAGAACTGGATTTTGTTTTTGAATACAAACGCGAGGGAGACCGCGTCACGATCACGAAATATTTGGGCTGCGAACTCGATGTGGTGATCCCCAACGGCGTAACGCACATCGGTAAAAATACATTCCTGCACTATACGAAGCTGCGGTCCATCGTTTTCCCCGATAGTATCCAAGAGATCGAAGAGCGGGCATTTCAGAATTGTAGTCATCTTAAAAAAGTGGTTTTGCCGCCCAAATTGAAACGAATTGAGGATAAAACATTTTACTACTGCCAAAAACTGGAATCCGTTTCCATTCCGGAAAACGTGACGTATATCGGAAAACGTGCGTTTGCTGGATGCAGCGGCCTGAAAAGTGTGGAATTTTCAGAAAACATCACGCATATCGGCGAGCAGGCGTTCAACGGATGCGCCAGTCTGGAAACCGTCACCATTCCGGAAAAGGTCCGTGAGTTGGGGAACGGTGCGTTTTCCCGTTGCTCCGGTTTGAAAGAAATTCTGGCCGCGGATGGGGAACGGGATTTCAAAAGTATCGACGGTGTTCTTTTTTCAAAAGACGGCCAAACGATCCTTCAATTTCCGGGTGGGAAAGAACTGGATCCGGACGTTTTCAAAGGCGTTTCGCGTATTGAAGAGTACGCATTCTGCGGCTGCGCAAAATTTAAGGAACTGACGATTCCAGAAAACGTGACGGAAATCGGACGTTCGGCTTTTTCGTTTAATGAGGAACTGAATTCCGTTTGGATCCCTGGTGCGGTACAGAAAATGGGAGAGAGTGTTTTTGCGCGCTGTCCGAAACTTCATTCCGTGACGTTTTCCAAAGGTTCTCGCCGTATTGAAGGTTCCATGTTTTACGGATGCTCAGCTCTTGAAAAGATCGATTTTTCGGATACCATGACCGAGATCGGAGACGGTGCGTTTGCCGGCTGCGGCATTCAGAGCATCACGCTGCCCGCGAGTGTCGTGAAGATCGAACGATTCGCTTTTTCCGGCTGCGGAAAACTCACCTCCGTCTACATTCCGGCCAGCGTAACGGAATTTGGCGGACTCATTTTCTTTGAATCCCCCAACGCGGTGATCCGCACGCCGAAAGGCTCTGCCGCTGAAGATTTCGCAAAACGGCAAATGGTTAAAGTCGAGTGTGAGTAGACGAGATCTGAAACTGGATGCAAAAGAAAACGGCCGGTCCCGCAACCATTTCGATGTTTGCAGGACCGGCCGCGGTGTTTGCGAACGGGTTTACGCCAGCTTCAAAAGACGGCGCAGGAGCCATTCCAGCGAAAGGAGGGCGACTAGGACGTAAAGGAGGATCTGCTGCGGAATGACCGGCGAAGCGGAATCGAATTCCACCAGCGTCCGCGTTCTGTCGCGCACCGTTTCGGGAAAGGCAAGGAATTCCGGGTCGTCGGGACTCTCAAAAGCCTTTCCGCCCGTCTCCTGTGCCAGTGTGGTCAGAAATCTCTGATCCCGCAGCGGCACGCTCCGTTCCAGGTCGGAAAGAACGATCTCCGCACGCTGCACGAGACGCTCCGATGAATCGGGGATCGGCAGTTCCACGCGAAATCTCCCCTCGGTCAGTACGGAGAATCTTCCTGCGTAATTTCCCGGCATGGCTTTGTCCGCACGAAGCGTGAGTTCCTGGATCCTCCCATTGGGGAGAAAGACTTCTGCCGTGACCTCTGGGACCTTGACAGCCTCAAGAGGCTGAAGAGCCGGGTCGAAAAGCTGCGCGCGGATCTCGATAGGCATTCCGGGGAAAAAGCGGGTCTGCTCGAGCATGAGGCGCCCTCGCCGTGACTGCTGGAGCGTCCGTCCCTGAGTGACGTAGTGGAGGATCTGCACGTAAAATCGCGTGAAATAGTCCGGATCGAGCGCACGGAGCCGCCAAAATTCTCCAGTCCCAATGTAAAATGTCCGTCCCGCACCATAGAATTGAGTTGCCAGGAGGATGGGTGCTGCGTCACTGAAACGAGCCTGAGGGTTGGAAAACGAAGCCAGAGCCGTAGCCCCAGGACGTAGTTTTTTGGTCGGAAAGTGACCGTACACTCCGGGAAATTCTGCCCAGATCCGTTCACTTGACGCAGACTGCTCGTCAAGCTGGAGATACGCAGCCTCATGTCCTGCCCGACTCCAGTCCAGCGGCCAGAGCTCGTCTGCGGTGAATGTGTTTTGGCGCATTGAAGATGTGCGGTCAAAAAATTCCACGGGGCAGAGCGTACGGATCTTCTCTAGTTCCGGGTCGTCCATCCAGCCGCCGACTCTTCCCATGAAAACGGGGCCGGCGATGAAGATGAGACCGCCTCCGTGACGGGACGTCCATTCCTCGACCCATTCCGTCTGTGCGGGTGTCAAAATGCTCCAGTCCGGATCCACCGCCACGATGCCGTCGTACGCAAAAAGTTCCTCGCGAGTCTGCGGGAAATGGAGGAGGATCCGATCCGCGTCCTGCTGGATCCGATTTCGGAGAGCCGCTTCTTCTTCGGCATTTTTCGGCATCGAAGATCCCGACGGGAGCGCACTTTGGAGAAGAACGTCCGTTTCGATGCTTTTGTCTCGGAAAAACGCTGCGGTGAGAAACTGGTACTCGCGCATCGGTCCGCCGGCAAAAATGAGGATGCGGGTCTTGCGCTCCATGACGTCCACTTCGGCCTCACGCTGATTGTCGTCCAGCTCCGTCTCTCCATCTAGCGGACGAATGCGGACCGAGTAAAGGTATTTGCCGACTGTTTGCGGTTTGACGCGGAATTCAAACGGCGTTTTCCGACCTTCTTCCGTAAGCGTGATGGGGATCGTCTCCACGAGGAGCTCTTCCTCGGAGTTGCCCGCGATTTTTTCATTTTGAAGAGACGGCGTTCCTGCGGCTGGCGAGGCTGCCGTTTCTTCTGCCTGTGGAGTCGTCTCGGTTTTTTCGGCGGCGTTTTGAGTGCTCGAGGCGGGATCCATAGCGGTATTTGCATTCGTTGCCGTTTCCGGAATGCGTTTCTGGAAAAGGTCGATCTGGAGTTCTCGTGCGGCCTGGGGATCCTGAGAGGACTGGAATCCTGTTCCTTCGACGTTTCCGCGGATGAGGAAGGGGTCCTGCGGCAGAACGCGAGTTGGAGCCTCCAAGTCCGTAAGACGGCAGTTTTCAACGGGGATCAGCGAACCGAAACCGAGCGTGAAGACTGGAACGTTCATTTTGCGGGCTGTCTCGATGAGGGAAGTGAGTTCTTCGCCGGAGTTTTGAACTCCGTCCGAGCAGAGCAAAATGCCGGCGATCGGTGAGTCGTGATGAGCTAAAAGCCATTCCCGAAGGCAGCCGCTCTGGCGCGATTCTTTTCCCTGCGGAATGAAGAGCGTTTCCCAGTTGGGAAGCTGCGGAAGCTGCTGTGCGTTAGCTGTCTGCGAACTGTGCTGTGCATTTGGCTGTGCCTCATTCAAAGGAGCGCCTCCCTGTGGAGACGGCAATTCCGCCAGAGCCCCCTTTTCGATAGACCAGACGGGACGTGATTCGGAATCTGCGGTCAGGAAGACCAAATCGTGCCGGGCGTTTAGCTGACGCAGTATCGGCGTGGAATTCCAAAGTTTCGTGAGTGCTTCCGTTCTCGTTGGGGAATTGGGGGCGGATGAATTCGAGAGCGTCATGCTCAGCGACGTGTCGCAGAAAACGACGAAACGAGAATTCACCTTGCGTTCTTTTTCTGTGACCCACTGCGGCTGAATGTAGACCCAGAGCAGGACCAAAAGGACCCCGGTCCGCAAGATCGGCAGCAGGATCTTCCAGAATGGACGGAGTTCCGCACTGTCCCGGCGATAGATCCTCCACACGAACCAGCACATGAGCGTGAAGATCAGGATCGGCAGGACCCAGTCGGAATTGGAGTGGATCCTTTCTAGGTACGGCATCATTTTTCACCTCCATTCGTTCTGATCTTCTGTTTTAGGGTGCGATTTCCGACTCGTTCCGACCTCTTTCCGGCTTTCACGGAGTCATTTCCATTTTCGTTCCCTTTTCTGCTTCCATTTCCATTCCCTTTCTTTTTTCCTATTTCTTTCCCTTTTCGATTCCCTTTCCCTTTTCTGGAAAAGAACGTGACTGCATCCGTGCCATTCAGGTGCCAGCTTGCACTTGCCGCGAGGAGCATTTCCAGCAAGATCCAGAGGAGGACCAGTGCAAGGAGCCAGTCGGAAAGGATGGATCTTCCGGCATCCGAGACGGAGAAACGGAAACTCTCTGCTGAGACATAGTCGAGCAGAATGTTCGGAAACTCGGCAAGAAGAGCGGGTTTGGACATTTTCTCGGTCATGCCTTCCCAAACGTCTGGGTTCACCGCAAAAAGGCGTTCTTCATCGATGCCGTTGAGCCCCTTCAGTTCTGCACTGTAGATCCCGGGAGAACGGGTTGGGGGGGACGTAACGTTCAGAGACCCCTCGGTGTCAGGAATTGCCGTGGATCGTTCCCAAGGCGAACCGTTAGGAACACGGAATGGAACGGAGGCCTCAAATCTTTCGGCAGAAAAAGAGATGCTTAACGGAGTGCCGACACGCAGATCCGGAAATGCCGCGCTGGTCAGGTACGCCTGCAGCTGGAGTGCCATGACGACGTAAGATCCTTGAGAAAACGGATTCGGCCGTGCCGGATCTCCTACGGGCCAGTCCGTCCACGTTCGGTCTGCAGTCGTGAGGAAAAGGATCACTTTCCCTTTGCCAAAATCGCGTTCCACTACGAGCGGCGAATTATTTCGCAGGGCGGCGAGAACACGGACTTCTCCAGATCCCGCGGGAACAGTTTCTAGATCTGGGGATACTTCACTGTCTTTCCGGCTGTCTTTCTGACTGTCTTTCTGACTGTCTTTCTGACTGTCTTTCCGGCGATTCCTCCGGTCCGCTTGGGTTTTCTGAATGGCGGAAGTCTCATCTTCCAGCGGAATGAGCGTTTCGAGCGTCGCATCGTCAAGCGTGAAGTAGCGTTCCACGCGGATCGAGTTGAACTGAGAGGCGTTTTCGCCTGAGAAAATGCGGAAGATCGGATGGTGGGCGACGCGGAGGTCCGGCGACGCATAGTAGGCGGGGAGTTCCTGCGTTTGATCCAGAATGACCGGGAAAAATCCTTTTCCGCCTCGATACCATTTTTGTGCCTGGATCGGGTCCGTTTGCGGGCCGGTAAAGATACACAGTCCCCCTCCTTTTCGGACGAAATCTTCCAGTGCCGTCACGGCCTGAGGCTCTAGGGCGGCGGTGTCAAGGAGGTAGATGCTCCGAAAAGCACTCAAATCGCTAGTACTTAGGAAACGTGCTTTCTCCACTCGCGGTACGATACCCGTCCTGACGCGGTCTCCGGGGGCCAAGGCAGTCCGAAGGAAGCGGGATACGGAGCCGTCCAGCGAATCGTCGATCAGAAGGATCTGCTCAAACGGCGGGATAGAAAAGGCTGCGTGGGCCTGATCATCGGCCGGGATCGCGTCGGGAGGAAGTGAAACTCGAACTCCAAAATTGCCTGCCTGCGGAAACGTGACTGGGAAGGAGACCGTGACGGAATCGCCTGCCGGAATTTCGGGAAGTGCGACTGGCGGGAGTGTTTGCGAGGCCGACGTGGTCGAGGCGGAGTGCTGAGCAGACGGCGCCGGTGAGGCGGACGGCACTGACGATGGATCGCTTGGAGGTGATGTTACTGACGACGGCGTTGACGCGCTGGAGGGACTGACCTGGAAAATTTCAGGATGCAGAACGGCACCGTTGACCGCGGACTGGCCAAAATTCGTTACGCGTGCAGAGAGAAGAAGCGGAACTCCGGCGGCTTGGGTACCCTCAAGCGGTTTCAGGCTGCTCACGCCGAGGTTTGCATGACTGCTAGATGCGCAGTCGATCATTCGGATCCGGAAGCCGGCTCGAACCAGTTCCTCCATTTGTGCGGCAAGTTCGGGAGCCGTTTTCCAGTCCCGGGTACGAAAATCCGAAATGACGTAGAGGATCTGGCTGTCGCCGTCGGTTTCCGGAACCAGTTCTCGGACGTAGCGCAATGCGTCTCCCATTCCTCCGGAAGTAAAGGACGGCTCCAGCGTTTCGACGGAAAAAGTTTCTAGGAAACTGCGGCTGACCCGCTGAGCGTGAATGTCGGTCTGACGCGTTCCTTCCCGTGACTGTGAAGTGCGCAGGAGCGTTAGATCGTGTATTCCTCCCTGTTGTGTAAGATCTTCGACCAGCTGCCCGATGGAATCTTTCGCATTTTCGAAAACCGACGTTTCGCCGAGCCGGTCCATCATCGAGAAACTGTCATCGAGGATCACGATGTGGTGCGTCTTACCGCTCCCGGGGAGGACACTGCGAACTATGGGGCCTGCAAGCATCAGCACAAGAAGCGCGATGAGACCCATACGCATGAGCAGAAGCAGAAGTTCTTTCATACGCATTCTGGTTCGATGTTTTTTGTACGCTGTAAGCAAAAATTCCATGGCTCCCCACTCTACTGGACGATGCCTCAGCAGATTGATGAGATGAATAGCCAGCGGAACTGCGGCGAAAAAAAGTCCCCAAAGGAGGAACGGATTCGTAAACATTTGGTGTCTCGGCGTCTTTCTGGTATGAAAAAGGCTCGATGGAATGGGAATGTCAGGGAAATGATACCTGCACGAATACTAAGCGGGACCGTTCAGGGGGAGCGCCGGCGTTTCAGAAGAGTCCCGGAAAGCGTCTGGTCGAAGGGATCGCTGGTCCGGACCAGTGCGTAGTCGGTCCTGTTTGCCGCACAGCCGTGCCGGATCTCGTCGAGAAACTCACTCATGGCTTCCAGGTATCCGTCACGCAGTGCCCGCGGATTGCACCGCAGGGTCGATGGACCTTCAAGGCCAACGAAACGGGTCGGACCCTGAAACGTGAATTCCAGTTCATCGTCATCCAGAATGTGAAAGACCAGAATGTCGTGTCCGCGTGAACGGAGAAGTTTCAGACCCTTCCAGAGTGACGGACGCGGCGTAAAAAGGTCACTGAAAAGGCAGATCAGCCCGCGTTTGGGAAACGTTTCTGCTGCCTGAAGGAGGACGCTGCCCAAGTCGGTTTGGTCTGTTCCGGGATCCTTGCCGTGAGCCGTTTTGTCCTGCGGTCCGATGGTCTCAAGCGCCTGTATCAGCGAGTTCAGGTGATTGCGGTTCGTGCGCTGCGGGATGATTTGCCGGATCTGCGAGTCGAAACAGAAACCGCCCACCGTATCCTGCTGACGGAGAAGCTGCCAGGCGATCGAGACGGCGAGCGTCGCGGCGTAGTCGAATTTCGTCATCGATTCCGGGCTGCGCGAGTAGTGCATGCTGCGCGAACAGTCCACAAGAAGTGCTGCGCGCAGGTTCGTTTCGTCTTCGTACTGTTTCACAAAAAAACGGTCTTGCCGTCCCCAGACTTTCCAGTCGATACGCCGAAGGTCATCGCCTGCTGCATACTGACGGTGCTGCGCGAATTCGAGTGACTGACCGAAAAACGGACTTTTGTGACGGCCGGAAAGGAGGCCTTCCATGATGAAACGTGCTCGGAGTTCCAGTTTATGGATCCGTTTCAGGGCTTCCGGACGGAAGTATTCGGAATGGGGGGATGTTGGGGAACTAGGCATGATCGGGAAACGCGAAAAAATGAAACGCGCTGGAAAATGCTACGGG
Source organism: Planctomycetaceae bacterium (assembly GCA_015062085.1). The sequence goes on along the minus strand of SUVI01000033.1, from coordinate 17,696 downwards.
TCTGGAAGTGCGGGAACCATTTTTCAGGCGGTACCCGCACACGTTTCAGGGAAAGGGTCAACGGCGGCTGAGACATTCTGAGTACCGGGCGTAAGCACTGTCCCACGCCTCCGTATTCTGGGGGAGGAACGTCTCCATTGGGAAACTGTTCCGCACGATCGCACGGGCATGGGAAATGTCGCGGACGGCACCATCGGCGATCGCCTGGATCAGAATATTTCCGATCGCGGTCGCTTCTACCGGGCCGGTCACGACTTTTCGTCCGGTCGCGTTTGCCGTCATTTGGCAGAGCTGTCGGTTTTTCGTTCCGCCGCCCACGATGTGGATCGTTTCGAGCGTCTGGCCGTTGATCTCCTCGCACATTCGGAAAACGTCGCGGAAGCGCATCGCGATGCTTTCCACGGCACACTTCAGGATCTCGCCCTCGGTTTCCGGCACGCTTTGGCCTGTCGCGCGGCAGAAGTTCACGATCTCGCTCACCATGTTTTCCGGAGCAAAGAATTCCGGAGCCTCGGCGTTGATGAACCGCTGGAGAGACGGCGCGGCATCCGACATTCGGGTCAGTTCGTCCCAGTCCCACGCCTTTCCTTCTGCATTCCAGATCCGCTTGCACTCCTGCAGGATCCACATTCCTGTGATGTTTTTCAGAACGCGCCACGTGTTTCCTACACCGCCCTCGTTCGTGAAGTTCAGCTCGAGCATCTTCTCGTTCACGATCGGTTTCGGCGACTCGATCCCCATCAGCGCCCACGTGCCGAGCGAAATGTACGCCCAATTTGGCTGCGCGCCGAGCTCGTAGTCGGCCGGGACCGCCATGACGGCACTCGCGGTATCGTGGGTCCCTGGAAGGACGACGTTCACATTCGCACCAAGCCCCGTCGCGGACTGCACACTGGGACGCAGTGGGCCGAGATTCGTTCCCGGCATGGTGATCTTGCCCAGAAAATGCGTCGGGATCCCGAATTTCTCCAGGAGTTCCCGCGCCCAGTCCCCTTTCTGCGGGTCGAAAAACTGCGTCGTGGTCGCGTTGGTGAATTCGTTTGCTTTCTGACCGCTCAAAAGCCAGTGGAAAACGTCCGGGATCTGCAGGAAACGCTGACCGGCCGTCAAAAGCGGGTCGTCGGCTTCACGCATGGCGATGAGCTGGTAGAGCGTGTTGAACTGCATGAACTGCAGGCCGGTGTGTGCGAAGATCTCGCTTCTCGATACCGTCTCAAATGCCGCTTCCGGGAAACCGTCCGTCCGATGGTCGCGGTACGTGACAGGATTGGAGAGTACGCGGTCATTCCGGTCCAGCATCGCGAAATCGACGCCCCACGTATCGACGCCGACGCTTCGGAGACTTTCCGCGATACCCGGAAGCGCAGCTGCCGCGCGCAGCCCGTTCTGCACGTTCTTCCAGAGTGCCGGAAGGTCCCAGTAGAGCGTTCCGCCGAGGTCTGTCCCACCGTTTTCAAATCGGTAGATCTCTTCAAGCGTGAGGGTCTCTCCGTTCAGACGGCCCAAAACGTGGCGTCCGGACGACGCGCCCATATCGACGGCGAGGTAGGCTTTTTCTGTCATGTGCGGCTCCGTGGGGAAAAAGGAGGGTGAAATCATGCGGACCCCGTACTTCAGGATCCTGATTTTTAAGATTTTACCACAGATCCGCCAAAATTTCAACCGGGTAAAGCGATTTTTGAGAAAAAAGAACCAAAAAGTTTGCTTTTTCCAGCTTCTTTTTCTACAAAATATTTTTTAGACTACTTTTACATCCATTGACTTTTCAAAATTTTGGTGTACAATGAAATCTAAATATTTTTCTCTGTTGAAAATTGGAAAATGGGGACAGTTTATGAAAAAATTCATCCTTTTACTCATTTTATCTCTTATTCCGGCACTGGTTCTGGCAGAAGAAACCGTTCGGACGTGGACGACGTCGGCAGGAAAGGAGATGGTTGGCGTGTGGGAGATGGAGAAGGACACCGATGAGGAAAAGATCCACATCCGCTCCAACGGTAAACTTTTCCGTGTGGCGGTCAAAAAACTCTCCGAGGCGGACCAGACGTACATTACGGAAAAGCGAACAGCAAGCCGTTCCATGGATGACGACGCATTTGAAGAAGTTGAGGAGACCGAAACCGGTTCTTTCGACCGCGGAGTGGCGATCGTGGAAAAAGGGAATCGGTATGCGCTTTTGATCGGCGTGAATCAGTACGCGAAGCCGATCCGCTCCCTCCGTTTCTGCATGAACGACATGAAGACGCTGGCGGCGAGTTTCCAGAAGATCGGCGTGCCGAAAGAGAATATTTTTATTATGACAGATGATTCCGAGCTGGAACGCCGGCCGACGCGCGCGAATATCATGCGGCAGATCGAGAGCATCACCCGGCTAATGGGGGAAGGGGACCAGCTTACGATCGCGTTCAGCGGGCATGGCGTGATGGTGGATGGAAAATCGTACCTTTGTCCGTCGGACACGGACCTTGAAAAAAGGGATTCGATCGTCTCCCGCGACTGGGCGTTTGAGCAGCTTGAAAAATGCGCGGCACGTCAGAAGATCTTCATCGTGGACGCGTGCCGTGATGAAGTCGCGTTTGGCGGCTCGAAGGGGCTTGGAGGGGCGAAGACACTGGATGACCCGATCGGTGCGGAGACGCACGGTTTCGTTCTCATCGCGTCGTGCGACCGTGAGCAGCAGTCTTGGGAAGACGAGACGCTTGAGCATGGCGTGTTTACGCACTTTCTCGCGGAAGGCCTTGCCGGTGCCGCGGGCGACGAAGATGGGTACGTCAGCATCTTGGATCTTTTCCAGTACGCGAGTCGGAAGACGAAAAAGTACGTATTCCGCGAATTCAACCGTGTCCAGGTCCCGACCTTCCGCCAAGGCAGCGAAATGACCGACTTCATCCTCGCGAAATTGGAGTCCGACTCCTCCTCTGTTCCTCCGACCGTCTCTGGACCTGTCACCCCTCCTGAACCGCCGAAACCCGCCGTCCGCAAAGCAGGCGAGCGCATGGTGAAGACCGTCGACGGCATCGAGTACGCTTTCCGCTGGTGTCCTTCGGGCACGTTCCTGATGGGGAGTTCTAAATCGGAGTGGGATGCTGCAGGAATAGATTGGAAATACTATAACGAAACGCAGCACAGCGTGACGCTTACGCGTGGTTTCTGGATGCTTGAGACGGAAGTGACGCAGGCGATGTGGAAGAGTGTGATGGGCACGAGTATCAGTCAGCAGCGCGACAAGGAGCATACGCCTTGGGGGTTGAGAGGCGAAGGTTCGGATTATCCGATGTACTTTGTGAGCTGGGAGGAGTGCCGATCTTTTTGCGAAAAGCTGTCGGAGAAACTTGGGCTGACTGTGAGTCTTCCGACGGAGGCGCAGTGGGAGTATGCGTGTCGTGCAGGTACGACGGGCGCGTATGCTGGGGATCTTGGTGAGATGGGCTGGTATGATGAAGATTGGGGCACAGGCAGTACTCATCCAGTAGGCCAAAAGAAGCCGAATGCGTGGGGTCTTTACGACATGCACGGTAATGTGTATGAGTGGTGCCAGGACTGGTATGATGACGATTACTACGCCGAGTCGCCAACGAGCGACCCGATAGGCCCTGCTAACGGCTCGAGCCGAGTCATCCGCGGGGGCGGCTGGCGCGACTACGCCCGGCACTGTCGCTCCGCGTCCCGGAACGGGACTGCGCCGGACAATCGGTTCAACGACCGTGGCTTTCGCCCAGTTTTGGCCAGTCCAGTCCCAGGCAAGTAAGCGTAGCGCGGTAGGCGTCGGCAGCGCGCAGCGAGGCGGCTTCGCCGCCAAACAAGTCCAGCAGAATGTCCTCGGGGTCCGTGGCAGCGCCCCGGAAAATTTTACACAAAAATCGAAGTTTTACTTCTCATTGCGATGTATGTTTTGATATGGCGTGCGGCAATCCAGTCACTTTAGTGACCTTTGCCGCTTCGTTTTTAGAGTGCATCCGCGCATTCGCCGGGAGTTGGTGTTGGTTTCAGAGAAGGCATTCTTTAAAAAGTCCCCATGTTCCCTCTCGGCGAAAGTCCTGACGGCCAGTATCGCCGCACTTCAAACTTCGTTCATTTTCTGATGACGCATTCCGCGTCGGTGATCTCAACGACTTTACCGTCTATCGAAGCGTGGATCGCCGCGCCGAGCTGGAGTTTCCCGTCTTTTTCCTCTGGGAGGGCAAGGAGGTCTCCAACGCGGACGGTCTCGCCTTTTCGGACAGTCGGAAGGCACGGTGTGCCGATGTGCTGACGCAGAGAGATGCGCACTTCCGACACTTCCGCAAGCTGCCGGGAGACCGATTCGTTCCAGTCCGCGTGGACATCATAATCGGTGAGGCCAAGCCGGCGGACGAGGCGCGGGATCGGCGTCTGACGGTTTTTCATGAGGAGATCTGCCCGGTTTTTACGGAAGATCGGCTCCATTTTCTTTCCGGATCCGAGCCACTTTCTCCGGTTGGCCTGAATGATGCTGCACGGATCGAGACCTTCAGGGCAGGACATGCGTGAGCAGAGATTGCAGCCGCTGCAATACTGCGAGCCGGGGACGAGGAAGTCGGATCCAAACAGGAGACTGCGCATCGCTTTGTGCGGTTCGACGGGGTGGCCAAGAAGGTTTCGGGGACACATTTCCGTACAGTGACTGCATTGATCGCAGGCTGATTTGGCGATCTGGACCGTACTGTTCCACGGTGTCCGCATTCGGCAGACGAGGGGGTGATCCTGCGGAAGGAGAATGATCCCGCCTGTGGTTTTTGTCACTCGAGCTGTTTCGGGATGCTCTTCCAGATACCCCATCATCGGTCCTCCGACCAGACAGGCAGGATCCTGGATCCGGCTTCCCCCTGCTGCGTCGATACAGTCGGCAAATGTCGCGCCGATGGGAGCAAAAATCGACATTGGAGTCTGTACTTCCCCCGTCACAGTCAGGAATTTTCCCGTCACAGGGACGTTCCGCTGCGCGTTCGCGAGGTTGAATGCCGTCTCGACATTCAGAACGACCGCCCCGACCTGGATCGGAAGCCCTCCCGGCGGAATGACTCGGCCGAGCGTTTCATACACGAGAACGAATTCGTCACCGGAAGGGTAAACATCGTCAAGCGGGCAGATCTCCATGAAATCGGGGAGCCGCGGCTTCAGAAAGTCGATGAGGTGAGAATATTTACGTTTTAGACCGATGACGACACGCTGTGCACTGACTTTTTCACACGCAGCCGCAAGTCCCTCGATGACCTGATCGGGAAAATGACGCAGAAGCTCTTTGTCTTTATGCAGAAGCGGCTCGCACTCGGCAGCGTTGCAGACGATCGTGTCCGCACTGGCATTTAATTTGACATGCGTTGGAAATCCCGCGCCGCCGCAGCCGACGACACCTGCGTTTAAAATTTGATTCTGAGTCAGCATGGGACCGTAACCCGGTAAAAGGATAGACCGATTGGCCGAAAAAAACAGGATATCATCGTATTTATCGGAAATTTATTTTAAAGACGTTAGTTTTGTTTGATTTTCGACAGACTGTTTATTAATTTTCACAAGAAACTATTCTTTCATGAGGCACGAGAAAAAATTTATGGGAATTTTGAAAATTTTCACCTCCCCCCCCCTTGACATAGATCCAAAAACATGGTAGAATGTTTTGCATAATTGGATAGGAGTTTATCTTAGCGTCGCTTTCCGAGCGTTAAGTATACTTTTAGCAATTGATATATACTCTGTTTATACGAGTTTAGTACTGAATAGGATAGTGATACAATGTTTGTGTCTGTTTTACAGATAAATTATATTTGTGTAATGTAAAACGGTTTCAATAGAATTCCTCTAATTCGGCTTGAGTATCACGATCGCGATTTCCTTCAAATTACACTGTAGTTTGAGGATAAGATACAGCAATGTATTTATCTGACGGCTGCTTTACTCAAAATTTCTAATAAGTCGTTTTAGCTTAAGCGGCTTGAGCAAATGCAGCGCTAAATTCAATAGCAAAATTTACACAAGGAGAGAAGCATGCGAATCCAGATGATCGGTAATTCCCAGGCAGGCAAAACAACGTTCATGGCTGCGATGTATCACGTAATGGCAGAAGAAGGCGGTTACCAGATCCGTCTTTCGGATTATGGCCAGCGCCAGAATCTGGAAAGACTCGGAAATGATCTGGCGCGCGGGATCTATCCGCCGCAGACCGCTGTGCAATCAGAATATAACTTTGATTTTCTGTACGACGACGTGGAATTCTTTAAGTTTAAGTGGATGGACTATCGCGGCGGGGCATTAATGGAACGCGCCAGTGAATCCGAAGTCTCTGCCGACGTCTATAAATGTTCAAACGAGAGCGATTCGATGATCGTGTTTATTGACGGCTCGACGATGAACGATCGCGCAAGTCTGCGGTACTGGAAACGTCTTCTGATCTTCATGAATAATTTCGTTGCGAATACCAACCAAAACAATCCGCGGGCGCTTGTGATCATGGTCACCAAAATGGACCTGGTCAAAGAGGATGACATTTTGGGTACTCTCGTTGGACAAGAGATCGGCAAATTCATTCGTAATATCGATAATAACTATTTGCACGGCATGGTTTGTTTCACGGCGACGAATAAGAATACCTACGGCAATGTTGTCTATCCGTTCCTTTGGTCCATGCGTCTCCCGCTTATGAAGGAAGCGCACCAGAAGCTTGATGAACTGAATGACGCGATCGAAGAATGGAATAACCGTTCCTGGTTGGAGAAGCTGTTGAGTGAGATTTTTGGCAGTGAGCTTATGGCTCGTATCAAACACTTGCAGGCACTGGTGGAATATATGCATGCTCATTTTGAACACATTTCCAAAACGATCTCCGACGATCCGGAATCCTGTGCCTGCATCCTGTTTTAAAACGGCATCGACTTAAGAGATCCACAGTATTATACCGATAAAATAAAAATCAAACATAAGCTCTTCGGGAAAGTTTTTTGCCGAAGAGCACTGACAAATATCAGGAGAATCAAACATGGCAATTACGATTACAATGCTCGGCACGTCTAACACCGGCAAGACCTGCTATCTTTTCGGCACGGCAGACCAAATGGTTTCGGGAAGGAACGGCTTTAATTTCGTGTGCACCGATTTGGATGACGCATACGATCTTCAGGAGGGCTGGGAGAGGATTTTGGAAGGCCAATGGCCTCTGGGAAGTAATGACCACAGAGATTATGAGTTTAATGTTTTGCTGAATGGCAGAAAGATCGAGGTTTTCAAGTGGCAGGACTATCGCGGTCATATTCTTGACCGTGATGATCCGACCGATTTTCAGGCATTTATGAGCCGATGCCGGGTCTCGGATGCACTGTTAGTCTGCATTCCGTCTGAAGTGCTTCGTGACGGCATTTCGAATGATCCATCCAAACAGCGAAATGCTTCGAAAATTTACAGGCGTTACACAAACCTCCTGATGCAGGTATTATCGGAAAAGAACGTACCTGTGGCACTCGTGATCACCAAGGGAGACCAAATCAAAACGAAAGATGAACTGAAGCGCGGAATCAGTGATTTGCAAGCTCGTTTCAGTGGTGTTCTTTTTGACCGCGGTTTGAATCGGTGTGCCATGATTACGCGTGTTTTTATTGGCAAATTTCGTGAAGATGAGATGGCGCAGGGGACCCGCTTTTCTGAGGCGCTGATCGCTCCCAAAAATATCCATATTCCCATTCTTTTCCCCATTTATTGGGCACTTTCGAGTCAGCTTGCAGCGTGCGAAAGTGACATTGCGTCGCTGCGCAGAGATAAAAATCAATTCATCCAGAATGCAAATCAGGCACGAAATCAGTCATTCCTTAGCAAGTTGTGGAATGGCGACGACTCGGCGTACTATGACAGCCAGGCAAAAGACACAGAACAAAGGATCCAAGAGGTCATTCAAACCATTGACGATTTGAAAAGGTCACTTGCCGCGATTTGGAAAGAGTTTGAAGCGACCTCGGTGATTTTTGATAACGGCAAGCAAATCTGCGGCAGCGAGGAATATGCGAGAAAGGAGAAGAAATCATGAAATTTTATCCGATCGTTTATACTCGGACGAACAGGCCGCCGCACGGCGTGGATTTTCATTTCAAGGCGCGGCCGAAAGAGTTTCCGTCTGAACTGCAAACCTACACACAACAACTCATTAATGAGGATCATTTTCCTCGAACACTGACGCAGCCGCGGCGTATTTTTGTGCGGACCCGTGATTATATATTTTGGGGTCTCGGACTCCTTAATGAGTGGTTCGTTTCGGAAAATGAGTGGGACGACATCGTTCAGGATGAGCTTCACAGGAATTTCGGCAAGAAAGTTCGCGGTTTCTGGGGCGGTTTTATCGATCTGAAAAACGTTTCAGAAGAGGAGCTGCAGTCTCAACTTCCGAAAATCGCATCGATGCTGCAAAAATCGATCGAGTCGGCAGAAATGAAAAATGATCGGTACGGCTTCGCTCAAAATACGGTCACAGATTGTCCAATGCTTGATCTTGGCGGTCTGACAAGTACCGAGATGCAGTCTGTCGAGAGAGCGGTGAAAAGCAGCAAGTCTGCATTTCCATTTGCCGAACGATTATTTTTGAAATTCATTAAACCTGATTGGAATGATCCGCATACCCCAAGAATTGCGGCTTATGGATCCGCGCAGTATCAAAATGCCCCGGCGGTCATTCAGACAGAGTATGATCTGGATGAATTTGTGTCGGAAGCTCCGCGGGATCCGTCGCATACACAGGAGCTCCCCGAAATGGAGCTGAATTCCATGTGGGCTGTGCCGTGGAAAGGCGAAGAGGATGATGAGGCAATGGTGACGAACTTGATCCTCTCCCAAAAAGAAACGGGTATCGTGACTTTTGCGGCCAAAGAACGTCATGCGCAGAAATTCATTCAGGAACAGGGCGCGCAGCAGGTCTTCTATGCGGTCGTGAATGGGCTTGAAGTGTCCAGGCAGATCGTTTTTTCGAAACCGGCTCCAGTGAAGCCAGATCCTGTAAAATCCGACTCCGGGAAATCTGATTCTGTAAAATCCGATCCAGTGAAACGAGTTCAGGAAGAAGACCGCAAGAAGCGCTCGTGCATGATCAGGACTCTGCTTGAGCAGCTGTTTAAGCTTCTTCGGGAAAATTATCGAAAGAATGTTCCTCAGAAGGAGTGTCGAGAATGTTCGCAGAAAGAGAATTGCTCTTCCATGCGCGTTTCTATGGGCGCCGCCATGAACCATGAGAGTCAGAAGCCGGCAGTTCCCCGACGCATGTATATACCGACAGAACAGCAGCAAAACGTTTCCGGAAACGGTTCTCAAATAGATGATGATCTGCTTTAAATCATGATACAGGAGCACATGTAATGACGAAAACCTACGACGAAATCAAAAAAGACGCAGATGCGATCAAAGAAAAGATCTGTCAGCTTGCCAAAAAACTGATCGACTTTTCTGCCGAGCGTCAGGTCCCAGCAGCCTCTTTGAAGCTGGATGAGATCGAGGCTGCACTCGCCGATCAGAATCACTACGTTGCAGTTTGCGGTGAGGTCAAAAAAGGAAAAAGCTCCTTGATCAATGCAATTATTGGCAAGGAACTTCTTCCTGTGGACTGTAATGTCGCGACGAGTCAGGTATTTTGCATCTCCAACGCAAAAGAAGAATCGTTTGCACTTGTTTTTGAAGACGGACATCGTGAACCTATCGATCGTAACGGTCTCATACGCTATGGAACTCAGACCGCGGCGAATCTGCTTGGCGAGCCGTTGTTTCAGGGACGAACCCTCCGGTGGATCGAGGTAAATACCCCAGTCGCATTTCTTCCGGAAGGGATTCATCTTATCGATACGCCCGGTCTTGGAGCGACCTATGCGACTCATTCGGCAGTGACGCGCCGCATATTGGAAGAAGTCGATGCGGTCATCTTCCTTTTGGATAGTCAGCATCCGGTAACGACCGAGGATAAAGCACTTCTGGAAAAAATCTACAGTATCACTCCGGATGTTCTTTATGTGCAGTCGAAAATCGATATTTCAGGTTCAAATTGGGAAAAGATGCACGAGGATCATGTGAGGAACCTGAATGAACAGTTCGGGCATTTGGGGGTTCAGATCCAGGTTTTCCCGATTTCCAGTAAAATGCTTGAATCCAGCCTGAGCATCGATGGCAATGTTGATGAATTTGATTATACGGAGAGCAGGTTCGAAGTATTCCGTCAGGCGCTTCTGAAGCTGCTTTACAAGGTAACGTGCTGGAATACGGCTGCGAATACAGTCCAGGCGCTGAATATCCAATTCGTTCAGGTCGAGAAATGGCTGAAAGAACGTAAGGTCAATCTCCATCAGGAAGGTGAAGAGGCCAAGAGAAAGGTCGCTCAGGATATCGAGGCTCTAAAAAAACAGTTTCAGGCGGACTGGATCCAGCCGGGAGAGAAGAAAACGAAAGCCGTTCAGGTCGTTCAAAGCGAAATGGAACGTTTTAAGAACAGCGTTCGTGTGATTTGCATGCCGAATGGAACGATCGAAGAGCGATACTCTCGTCTGATCATGGATACCGCGGATCAACAGCAGCTTCAGCAGCTGAACGACAGCTTAGTGCAGGAACTGCAAACTGCGGTTCAAATGGAGTGGACACGTCTTCTTGAAGAATCGCAGAGGAAGATCTTCTCGCAATTGAAGCTGCAGAATCTGAGTTTTGAAGTCGACCTTCCGATGCTTGATCTTCCGGTCAAGCCGCTCAAAACCCGTACGACTTATGAAACGATCACGAAAATCGGTCAGTCCAGCCTGCAAGGCGGAGCGGGCGGCGCAGTCGTCGGAACGGTGGGGCTGGGGATCCTTGCAGGAGTTGGTGCGATATTGACCGGCGGAGCGATCCTGCCGCTTGTAATCGCCGGAGCCGGTCTTGGCAGCCAGCTGGGAGGTTTAGGAGGAGCCGCTGTTGGGGCCTTTAAGGGATTGCAGCAGGCTGGAGACGTAACACAGATCCAGGACCAGGTGCTCCAAAACATGCGCAGTCTCCTTTCCGCGATGAACAACTATTTATATTATGGCGACAATACAGGCAGATCACCTGTCTCGGAATACGTGGAACAGGTGAGAAATGAATTTCACGTGCAGCAGAACAGTGAGATCCGGCAGCAGCAGATGTATCTTGATGAACGGACTCAAAATCTGCAGGCAGAATTGCAGTTTACCGGCAAGGAACTTCAGGCCGCCAGAGAGTGTGTCGAGCAGGATATGAAGATGCTCAGCAGCAGCCGTCCTGAATTGCTGACGATCGCGGAGGGGCTGAAAGCCTTGAAAGCTGAGATCTAAGTAGAGTTTACTAAAGGCTCTGGAGCATTTCATATGTTTTAGAGCCTTTACGTCAAGATGGGATCACAAATCTGAAAGTGAGGAACAGGATGGCTGAAAATCAGGTCGTACTGACCCGCAAGATATTGCAGAAAGTCATTGCATTTTTAAAAGATTCTCCTTGGAAAAATGAGTATCTGCCGACAGTGGAACACCTGGATACTCATCTCGAAGACCAGTGCGTTTTGGCAATCGGCGGGCGTGTGAAAGCAGGCAAGAGCTCACTGATAAATGCGCTCTTATCAGAAGATCTCGCCAAAGTCGGCATTACGGCAACAACGGCAACGATCAATGAATTCCATTACCGAAGCACGGAAGATCTGAAGCATTTGCCGGGAAATATCGAATGTGTCTACAGCTCAGGCCATTCTGAGTGGGTCGATCGGGAATTTTTAGACAGTCTCCAGGGGCAGGATAGCGAGACCTTAAAAAAATCACGAGGGATCGAATGTCTGAAATACTATCTCGACAATGATATCCTCAGGGAAATGATCCTTGTCGACACGCCCGGAACGGAAGCGCTCGTGGCAGAACATACGGAGGCTGTCGAGAATTTTTTCGGAATGGAAAAACAGGTTGAAAATTCCAAGGCGCGCGTTTGTGCTGCGGATGCTGTGCTTTATGCTTTTGAAAACGTCGCAACTTCGACAGCTGCAGATTTTATTGAGCATTTTAATCAGGTGACAGGAGGACTTCAAAGAATCATTGGAGTCATGACGCAAGTCGATCTCACGGATGATCGATTGGCAAACCGATCGGAAATCGCAAAAAATATCCACCGGGACCTGAAAGATTCTATTTACACAGTGGTTCCTGTTTCCGCCGGCATTATGCGGATGCTGCAAAAAACTGAAGATTCGGATATTTTGGTAAAACTGCACGCCATGCTTCAGAAACTGACTCCGCAGGAACTGGGGAAATTGCTTCTTTCGGAAAATTCATGGCTTTGCAGGCCGATGGAAAGTTTGCCTGCCGAAGAAAGAGAGGGTATCTATCAGCAATTCTCGTGCCCTTGGCGCGTATTTGCGGTCACAGCTCAAACTCTTTCTCAGAACTCCGTAACGCATGCCAAAGAGCAGCTGACTGAGATTGCAGGGATTGCTCGTCTTAAAAAAATCATCCAGGAACATCTTTTTGCGAGAAAAAGACTTTTTCGATACTATTCTGCAATAACGAGGATACTTGCAATTTTATATGAGATCCTAAATTTGAGGATCATGGAGCTCAAAGAAAAAGTCGATAATGACCGTGAAAAGATGATACGTTTCTGCCGGTTTATTGCAGAACATCCGCAGCCGAATTCCCCCGCAGCTGATGAACTTAAACATTTTCTCAGTCAGTATGTCTGTACGGAGAACGTCGAGGAGTGGGAGAAAAAAATTCGAAAGGTCATTTTGGAAGTTGAAAGATCCAGGATCGAACTGGAAAAATTTAACTTGCAGATCGAAGTTTTGGATCATATGGAAAAACTCAAGTCTCAACTGTCTGATTTCGAGATCCAGGAGATCATCAATATTGCGGAACTTTATGGAACCGCCTCCGATCCTGATTTTTCCAGACAAATGGAATGGCTAAGCATTGCGGGAGATGTGTATGAGCCCGATGACATGAGGACTCTGGCTCAGCTGATGGTGCGGCTGTATGGAAGTTTACAGTCTTAAGCAAATAAACAAAACGATATCTGAAAGGAAAAAATGTATATGTTGAAATTAGGATTGGATTTTGGAACTTCAAACCTGGTGATGAGCCGCATTGATCCGAAAACTCGGGAGCCTAAGATCATACCAGTTGGAGAATTCTCTACCATACCGTCCATCATTTATTGGAATGGTAAAGACGAGTGTCAAATCGGACGTCCTGTTTGGGAGCTGATACGCTCGACCAGCGCAATGCCTGACCAGGAAAAACGTGAAGTTATAAAATACATTTTCCCCAATATTAAAGAGTACCTCCACGAAAACATCAAATTCCAAGTGATCGGAAAAACCGCAGTTGAGATATGCGCAAAAATGATTGCGGAGCTAAAAACAATAGCAGAAAAAGGGATCTTTCATCAGAAGATATCTTCGATATGCATCACATATCCTGCCGCTTTTTCAGAAACCGCCATTTCCAATCTTCTTAAAGCTGCTGAACTTGCCGGTTTCACGGATATCGAAAAACGAACGGAGCCGCTTGCTGATATTTTGGGATATTCCATGCTTGAAGGATATGTAGATCTGGGAAACGGCATCCTAGTCTATGATCTAGGAGGCGGCACTTTTGATCTCGCGTTCGCACGGCGTGATCGAGACGGAGCGTTCCACTTTCCGATACAAGGAGGGATCCCAAAACTTGGCGGTGACGTTTTTGATAATAAATTATACGAACTGATCTGTTCGAAAGCCGATCAGAAAATGGAACGGATCTCGATCCGGGAACGAATGCAGATCCGGGATATGAAACATTTTCTGACCGAAAATAACAGCGCGTCTTATCATTTGCCGAATGGACAGTGTATTTCTGTGACTCGAGCCGAATTCGAGGAAGTCATTAAGCCTCTGGTCGATCAAACGATCGAAAAAACAAAAAATATCGTAAAGGAGGTCAAAGATAAAAAATGGACGCTTTCTGCATGTCTCGTCGTGGGCGGAACTTCACAAATCCCGCTCGTACGCAGAGCATTAAAGGAACTTTGCCGTAAAGAAGGACTTCCGAAACCCCTGTGGCAGAACGAGGCGACTTTTCAAGCCGCTTCTCTAGGGGCTCTTGTTGACCTGAATGCAATTGAAAAACAAAAGCCGAAGGATGAAGCGAAGGATGAAGCGAAGGATGAAGTGAAGGATGAAGCGAAGGAAAAAAGCGAAGGAATAACGATAGGGTATGAGTCGGATTCTCTAGATGACGACCTCATCGAAATAGATTGCCCCCCGCCGCAAAAAACGATTCGACACATCCTGCGATAAAATGATTTGTTTTCGCATGATACGAAAACGAGAGACGCACAGCCTTTGTATGAACTGCGTCTCTCGTTTTTTCTTGGATAAATTCAGTATTTTGAAATATTCTGAAGAAAATTCACCAAAATTGCCTATTTTTCGAAAGGGGGGACCTTGAAAGTTCTTATATTTCGTGTATATTTGCTAATGATAAACAATTCATGACCCAACCCTTAAGCATATTTACCTGCCGTTTCCGATCCGGATGAATATCGTAAGGCTCCTAACATATACCCTCCCTGTGTGGGGACTTGCTTCCGCGCTGGTCTACTTCCAGTTCGGGATGCGACCATGTCTTGCACAGAGTTCAGGGTACTTGGCCTGTTTGTTTGGAGCGATCGCGGCAGAGTGGCTGCAGAAGATGGTCGCGGAGTCCAAAACTCCTTATTCCGGAGCGGCATTCCTCGCAGGATCGCTTCCCAGGACGTTTTTTCCGCTGATTTTTCTGCTTTTTTCGCTAAAATATTATCATAACACCCTAGACAAAATCACACAATATGCTATAATTGGGTCATATTTTGCATATTATCCGCTCGTGCTTTCGGTCAGCGTGCGCCAGGCGATCCGTAATGCGAAGACGCAAAATGCGTTTTCTGGCGGAAAAACGATCGCCCCGCTCTCTGAGGAGAAGACCGAAAGCGCGGTCATTGATGAATAGAAAAGGAATTTCAAATGGATACTGCCAGTATTGCCGGACACGTGAATGATGGGAATTCGTTCCACTTTCCGTTCCACTGCCATTTTGACCTGCCTATGATCGAGATTTTCGGTTACCAGGTCCAGATCACTAAATTTATGGTGATCGAAGCACTTGTTGCGATCCTCATGATCCTGTTCTTCGTTCCGCTTGCCTCGAAAATCAAAAAAGGCGAGCCGGTCCGCGGACGCTTCAGCAATCTGCTGGAAGTTTTCCTTCTCTTTATCCGCGACCAGATCGCGCGTCCCTGCATTGGCCACGGTGCGGATAAATTCGTGCCTCTGCTCTGGACGATCTTCTTCTTTATCCTCGGTCTGAACCTCTTCGGTATGATCCCCGGCTTTGGTTCTCCGACCGCAAGTTATTCAGTGACGGCCGTGCTTGCTATTATTGCCTTTCTGACGGTCGTGATCGCTGGTTCCTGTCAGCTTGGCCCGATCAAATTCTGGCTGAGCCAGGTCCCGCACATGGACGTGCCGTTTGGTCTTGGCTACATTCTGAAGCCGCTGCTTTTTGTGATCGAAGTATTCGGACTGTTTGTGAAGCACTTTGTGCTCTGCATTCGTCTTTTTGCGAACCTGTTTGCCGGACACCTCGTCCTCGCTGTTTTCACGTCGTTTATTACGGCGGCTGCGACGGGCTGGCTGCTTTGGACTGCTGTGACGATTCCCTCTGCTGCGCTGTGCATTGCCATCAGCCTGCTTGAGATCTTCGTCGCGTTCCTTCAGGCATACATTTTCACATTCCTTATGTCGTTGTTTATCGGCATGGCCCGTCATCCTCACTAAGTGCCGTCCGGTACTGGATGTGGTGTCCTTGTTAAACAAATTTCAAGTCAAATTTTCCATTTTTCCTCAAATAAGGGAGACTTACTCGTGAAAAAAGCTATCATTTCCATGCTGTTCGTGATGGTCATGTCCGTCGCCTCTTTCGCCCTGGCTCAGGAAGCCGCCCCGGCCCCCGCTCAGGACGCTGCTCCGGCTGCTGCCGCTGACAATGCTGCCCCGGCTACCGCTGCCCCGGCTGACAACACTGAAGTCGCTGCTCCGGTCGACAACATGTACAAGCAGTTCGCTCCGATCGGCTGCGGTATCATTATCTTCGGCGCTAGTTTTGGTATTGGCAAGATCGGCGGTTCCGCTGTCGAAAGCATGGCCCGTCAGCCCGAAGCTGCCGGCGCGATCCAGACCGCGATGATCCTGGCTGCTGCACTCGTCGAAGGTGCTACGCTGTTCGCACTGGTTATCTGCCTCATCCTGTAATTTGAGTCAGATAGAATTTGTGTGATTATTCAGGATAGAAAACACAGGAAAGTTGCGATGAAAAAATTTTCGTTTACCTTTTCAGCTGCCGTACTCAGCGTCATGAGCATGACGTCGTGTGTTTTCGCCGAAGGAAGCCATGGTGAGGGTGGAATGCTCCCGCCGTTCTGCAGTGATCTGGCACTTTGGACCACGATCATATTCTTCATCGTCCTCCTCGTGCTGTGGAAGTTTGCTTGGGGTCCGATCATGGAAGGCCTTGACAAGCGAGAGCAGTATGTTCAGGACCAGCGCAGCGATGCGGAAAAAGCGAATGCTGAAGCCCGCGCTTTGCTCGAAGAATACAAAGCGCAGCTTGCGAATGCCAAAGCGGAAGTCCAGCAGATGCGGGCTGACGCGCAGGCTGCCGCGGAAAAAGCTTCCCAAGTGCTTATGAAAAAAGCAATGTCGGATATCGAAGCTGAAAAGAAGGCTGCGACGCACGAGATCGCCAGTGCCAAAGTTCAGGCTCAGAAAGAACTTGCCGCCAAGAGCGCCGAGCTTGCTGTTGAACTTGCCGGAACGATTCTGCAGCAGAAACTTGACCCGAAATCGCATCAGCAGATCATTAATAATGCAGTTGCGAATTTCGGAAAATAGTTAGATGGAATGAGGATGGCCTCCATTGGTCATCCTCTCAAATCCGTGGATGAACACTCATAGTGTTTGAACTTTTTCAAAAATCACCCAAATCGAGGTTTCCATGTCAACCGACGTCAATGCGTTAGATTCCAGATACGCTGCCGAAGTTTCTCCGGATGTCACGATGGAGAAGATCAGCAGCGTGTACGCGGACGCACTCTTTGGAGTCATCGATAATGATTTGCAAAAGGTCAAGGAAATTCTCGGCGAGTACGCTGAATTTATCAGTGATGTTCTGGATGTTTATCCTCAGTACGAGAGTATTTTGGGGAGCCGTTTGATTTCTGCGGACGAAAAGGTCGCATTGATCGAGCGAAATTTCAAGGATGTGATGAATTCCGTGTTGTTCGACTTTTTCCGTGTTGTTGCAAAACATGAACGATTGGATTGCATTCGTGCGATTTATTGTGAAGCACTGAAAAAATACGACAAACTGGCCCAACGGATCCCGGTCGTGATCACGACAGCGACGCCGGTAAGTCGGGATGTTATTGAGAAAATCAAGCAGGGCCTTGCTGCGAAGTTCCAAGGTGAGCTCGTTGTGACCTGCAAAGTGGACCCAGATCAGATAGGCGGTTTGGTAGTCCGAGTTGGCGATACGATTTACGACGGATCGATCGCTTCACAGCTCGAAAATATGCGTCGTAATATCGTTAAAAATTATGCGCCTAAAACAGAATTGAATTAGGGAACGCCCATGAAATTCAAAGCCGATGAAATCGCTTCAGTAATACAGCAGGAGATT
>SUVI01000226.1 GCA_015062085.1 Planctomycetaceae bacterium | reverse complement strand
CCACATCACCGGGAACGTCTTTGATGGAGGCGTAGGCTTTGACTCCCAGCACTTCCGGGGCTTTCGGGTTGATCGGGTAGACCGGGCCGCCTTTGAAGGTGTCCAGCAGGTTCTTCAAAATGTCGTTACCGCAGGTCTTCGGCTTCGTGGAAGCTCCAATAACCGCGATGGATTTCGGATAGAACAGCGAGTCAAGTTTGCTAACGTCTGCCATATGTCGGCTCCTTAAGCTAAATTGAGTTGATGAAAACAAAAACTACGTACATACTGCTGATTATAGCACATCCAGAATTTCTGTAAAGGGAGGTTTCCGGATTTTTGGCGGGAAAGCGTGATTTTTTCATTCTTTTTTTATCGTTAAGATGAAAATTTCGGAAAGGAATGTTTTTTATGAAAAAGTCTTCTTTCGCGAAAGCTGATTTTAGCCGCGGCTCGAAAAGTGAGCGAAATTTAATTAAAACGCCTCTATTGTGTATGAGAAATAAAATCAACAGTCAAAAGAGTTTCAGCAATAAAGAAAAGCAGGAAAAGAAACGTTTCTCATCCTGCTTTCTGTTTTTTCGCGCGGCGGTTCGTGCTTTACGTCATTCCGTCTTTTTCTCGGCAGGGAGATATTCGCGGTAACGCATGAGCGACGCGACGGCCATTCCCGTTCCGTAGTAGAGATGGTAGTCGTAGAGCGGGTAATCCCACCACGTGCCGTTTTTCTCCTGAAGCTCCAGAAGGATCGCCGTCAGGTGATTCGCGAATTTCGTCTGGCTTTCCGGATTTTCCAGCTGTTCCAGGACCCGCGCGGCATAGTAGTGCGCGTAGTAGTAGAAGTAGCCCGCGACTCCGAACCACGCTTCATGCGGGACCGGGCGTTTCCGTCCAATGTCCAGCCAGCCGATGCGTGAGGCCATGCGGGTAAGCCAGGCTTCGTACATTTCCTGCGTCGCGTACTTCGTGTCTCCCCAAAGTCCCAGCGCAAGATGACAGACCTGGGAGCGTCCGAGGCTCGCGGGGGGCTGATTGATGCTGTGCGGTTCCCTCACGAGATACTCACCGTAGGCGAATGAGCCGTTCGGGAGTCTCTGACGCACGAGTGAGTCTTTCGCGCGCTCGATGACGTCTTTCGGCATCTCCACTCCGCACACCTGTCCGTCCGCCATTCCGACGAGTACCGTTCCGGTCACGAAACCGATCGTGGAATTGTTCGGACGCTTGGAGGAGAATTCACCGTCGTGGATCCCGTCGTAGTAGCACCATCCGCCCGTCATGCATTCGCACGTCACGAGCATGTGGAGCTGGTAGCGGACCGCCTCGCGGATCTTTTCCTGACGCTTGGCCAGTTCTTCTTCCGAAAGCGGTTTCTGCGGGAACTTCCGCTCGAACATGAGGCGGTACGTGCTCATTCCGTAGGCGTGTCCCCAGTTATTGTACAGAACGTCCGGCGAACTGCGTTTCAGCTCGAGCATTCTGGTGAACATCCACTCCTCGCATCGGTCAGCAGCCGCGGAGATCTCCGGGAGCAGGGTCTTGAGTTCCGGGGATGTTTGCGGATCTTCCTGAAGGAAACGCTCGACCATGAGGAGCGATTCGAGCACCAGAGCCGTCGTACCTGCGCGATACCCGGCGTGGGCCGTCCCCGGCGCGTAAATGTTCAGACGCTTCGTGTTGCGCGGCAGGCCCCAGGATCCGTCTTTATTCTGGTTTTTCAGGAGGAACTGCACGCCGCGCAGAACGGCAGCGTCCAAGTCTTCCATCTTGACCGGCTCGATCGGGTGCGGCTCGGCAACGTAAAAAAGCGGGTCCTCATTCTTTTTTGCCAGGTCGCGAGCCTCCTGAGACGGTGCGGCTGCTTCTTTCTCCGGAGTTTCCGCAGGAGTTTCCGCCAGAAGTCCGTCCGTCATCAGCCCGCCCGCCAGCATGAAGACCTGCAGGACGAGCAGTGCGGCAAAACACTTTTTAAATCGGGAAGAGATCTTCATGAACTACTCCACTTCTGACGCATTTTCGACGATCTTCGTTCCGAGCTCCAATCCTTCGCGGATCTCCACGTTCGTTCCCTGTTTGAAACCGGTCTTCACGTAACGGCGTGTCGGATTTTTGCCTTCGCTGTCTGTAACGTAAACGAAACGCTTCATTTCGTCGTCGAGTTCCAGAGCGGTCTCCGGGATCAGAATGGCATCCTGCTTTCGGACGGCTGCGAGGACGACTTTACCGCGAATGCCGGGGTGGATCGTCATGTTTTCCGGCAGTTCGATATTGGCCTTCCCGCGGCGTTTCGGACCGATAATGAACGGATCCAGTTCCGTCACGGTCAGGGGGATCTCCACATCCGGATACGTATTGACGATATAGTACCCTTTCTGTCCCGCTGCTGTTTTGGAGAACTGCGCTTCCGGAATGTCGAGTTCCACGTAAAGTGCGGACGGATCCACGAGCGTGAACAGCGGTGTGCCTGCCGCGACCGTCTTGCCGGGCTGAAGGAGTGAAGCGTTTTTCGTGCAGTTTATCCAGTCCCCGTTTTCAAAGTAGCCGTAAAGGAGCATTCCGTCTTCCTCGGCGCGAATTTCAAACAGTTTGGCGTCTTCCTGGAACTCCTGGAATTTCAGAAGTGTGACCTGATGAAGATGATCGGCCTTTTTGCGTTCTACTTCGAGCGCACGCCGGGTCAGTTCCAAGCCGGCGATCTCTGCTTCGATCGCTGCCATGTCTTTTCGGTATTCGTCATCCAGCTCTTCCTCAAATCGCGGAAGGATCATTTTGTGGCTCCAGACATTCTGCGCCTTGGCCAGATTCATATCGTGTTCCGCTCCCTGAACGACGATCTTCTGACGCTGAAGGACGATCTCTTCTGTCGCGTCGCACAGGTCGTCCGCTTCGTACATTTTGGAAAGCTGATCGAGTTCCGCTTTCTGATTGCGGTAATTCTGGATCGCGCGTTCAAGTTTCAGGGCCGTCGAACTGGTCGCGATCGCAAGATCGTACTTTTTGTTGTGCGCGTATTTGAACTCGCGATCTTCTCTCTTCCGCATGACCTGCTTGTGCGTGATCTCAAACGTGATGTCCACGACCTTGCGCTGAAGCAGCGCCTTGCGGTTCGCGATCTCGGCCAATTCCGTATCCAGTGTGCGGAGCTGGAGTTCGCGTGCGTAGGCGTCCATCTTAAATTTAATGATCACGTCGCCTTTTTTGACTTTCGTGCCATGCGGGATGACCTGTTCGATCCGGAACGACTCCCAGACTTTCGGCTGAAGAGTAAATGTTGACATTTGTTGGGACCAAACGACGCCGCTGACTTCCGCATTGAGCTTCAGCGGCTGAGCCTTGATCTCAACCGTCTTCCATACTTTGGCATTTTCAGCGGGTTTCTGTTCTGCCGGTTTTTCAGCGTTTTGCTGTTCAGCGGGTTTCTGTTCTGCCGGTTTTTCAGCGTTCTGCTGTTCTGCGGGTTTCTGTTCTGCCGGTTTTTCAGCGTTCTGCTGCTCAGCGGGTTTCTGTTCTTCCGCGGGTTTTTCAGCGTT
>SUVI01000032.1 GCA_015062085.1 Planctomycetaceae bacterium | reverse complement strand
AAGAAGCCGAATGCGTGGGGTCTTTACGACATGCACGGTAATGTGTGGGAGTGGTGCCAGGACTGGTATGATGAAGATTACTACACCGAGTCGCCAACGAGCGACCCGACAGGCCCTAACAGCGGCTGGGACCGAGTCAACCGCGGTGGCAGCTGGCGCAGCCTCACCCTGGACTGTCGCTCCGCGAGCCGGGGCTGGCTTACGCCGGACTATCGGGTCGACGGCCTTGGCTTCCGCCCAGTTTTGGCCAGTCCAGTCCCGGAGGAATAGAGCGTAGCGCGGTAGGCGTCAGCAGCGCGAGGGCGAGGCGGAGCTGCCCGCGCAGCAGACGACACATCGCGGAGCGATCCGGCGAAAATTCCCCTCCCTTGGAGGGGTGCCCCTTAGGGGCGGGGTGGTCTGAAATGCCGAGTATCCCCAACCACTCCGTCTCGCTTCGCTCGTCGCCCCTCCGAGGGAGAGGAATTTCTTGAGAAGCGACGCGCGACGCGCCGCCTCCCAAAAGCGACGCGAGACGCGCCGCCTCCCAAAAGCGACGCGAGACGCGCCGCCTCCCAAAAGCGACGCGAGACGCGACGCCTCCTAAAAGCGATGCGAGACGCACCGCCTCCCAAAAGCGACGCGAGATGCGCCGTCTCCTCAAAGCGACGCGAGACGCGCCGCCTCCCAAAAGCAACGCGAGACGCACCGCCTCCCAAAAGCGACGCGAGACGCGACGCCTCCCAAAAGCGACGCGAGACGCGACGCCTCCCAAAAGCGACGCGAGACGCACCGCCTCCCAAAAGCGACGCGAGACGCGACGCCTCCCAAAAGCGACGCGAGACGCGACGCCTCCCAAAAGCGACGCGAGACGCGACGCCTCCCAAAAGCGACGCGAGACGCGACGCCTCCCAGAGCCGCCTGCGCAGCCGACGCCGTACAGCGCGAGGGCGAGGCGGCTTCGCCGCCAAACAAGTCCAGCAGAATGTCCTCGGGGTCCGGGACAGCGGCCCGGCGAAATATTTGCACAGAATCTGTGCAGGAAATTCTCTCCTTTGGAGCGGCTTCTTGAGAGCGCGTCCTCTTATTTAGCCTTGAAATTGGAGTAGGGTGCTGCTGAGTCCTCCCCCCGCTCTGTTTCGGTGAAATATACAGAAAGTGATTTTTTGGAGAGGGAGACGATGAGGCGCGTTTTTCCCTCTTTTTATCTTTTTTTCTCCGTCATGATTTCCAGCCATTCATCAATGAGCGTTCGGGCGATACTTCCCGGCGGCGGGATCATCGGGAGGGCATCGTGCGAGAACCAGCCCGCGTCGTCCAGCTCCTTTCCGTCCGGCCGAAGCTCGCCCGATGCGTACTCTGCCCGGAATCCGAGCATCAGCGAATTTGGAAACGGCCAGCTCTGGCTCCGGACGTAGGTCACGTTCTTGACCGAGATCCCGACTTCTTCCATGAGTTCCCGCGTCACGGCATCTTCTGCCGATTCACCCGCTTCGACGAATCCCGCTGCGAGTCCGTACATGCCGTTTGTGAACTGTCGGTTGTGTGCCAGCAGGATCCGTTCACCACGCGTCACCAGCACGATGACCGCCGGAGCGATCTGCGGGAAAAATCGAGCTCCGCAGGCCGGACATGCCAGTCCGATGTCTGTTTTTGCGGGAACGGTGCGAGCAGCGCATTTTCCGCAGAAACGGTGATTCTGAAGCCATTGGAGCTGGATCCTCGCCCGGCAAAGCGCGAGGCACCAGTCATGATGAAATGCCGCGAACACATCCCGGCACATCACGGGACGAATACCGTCGGGGAGTTTTTCGGGAAACGTTTCTGCCATGATCCCCCAGCACGGCACACCGTCCATTTCGCCAAGCTCTAGGAGCGTTTGGCCATCGAGGAGCGTGTGGATCTGCGTGAGGCGCGGGAACTCCGTTCCGCACAGCAAAACGTCTTTTCCGGCAGTAAAAAAGAGGAAGGGGTCGGACATTTTCCCGCATCGGTCGGTCGATCCAGGTTTTTTTAATTCCGGTTTTTCGAATTTAAGTCTTTCAGCAGGCACGAATGGCATGATCTTCTCTCCAGCGTTCAGGAAAACATGAAATACGCCGACATTTTACCACAAACCGCGGATCTTTCAAGGACGGGTCGGGCATTTGCGGCGGGGATCGGGCAGAATGGGGAAAGCGGGACCCCCTCTTGACAGAATGGTGCTCTGGAATTAAAATGAACTTAAAGGAAACCGTTTCAGGGTTTGTGTTAGAGAAAAAATTGAGACTGCGCACCATTCGCGCGGTTTTTCCCACCCGTTTTTTAAGGAAAAGAGAATGACTCGAAAATTTTGGTCCTTGGCGGCTGCGATGATGTTCAGCTGCATCCTCTCCCCCCTCGCTTTTGGTCAAGCCAATTACGATGAATCGAAAGTCGGCACGTACCAGCTTCCCGATCCGCTCGTCTGTCTGGACGGTACGGTCGTGAAGACAGCGGAACAGTGGGAAAAAGTCCGCCGTCCGGAGATCCTGGAAATGTTCCAGCGCGAAATGTTCGGACGCCTTCCGAAAGAACTCATCGAAGCGGGAGATCATCCGGATTTCGTGACGTTCAAGGTCTTCGAATCCTCGGACGATGCGCTCGGAGGAAAAGCGATCCGGAAGCAGGTCGAGATCACGTTCCACGAACTGGACTACGCGAAAACGAAAAAGGAGACCGGCCGCGAAGTCAAAGCGAATCTCCTGATCTACATTCCGAAAAACGCCGAAGGCCCGGTCCCGGCATTTCTCGGATGCAATTTCATGGGAAATCACGCAGTCACGAACGACAATGGCGTCGCGATGCGCAGTTTGATCGACGGGAGTGCGCACCATATCAAAAGTGCAGATCCGGAAGCCCTTCGCGGCTACCGGGCCAACCGATGGGACATCGAACAGATCCTCGATGCGGGCTACGCACTGGCGACGATCCACTATGTGGATGTTGTGTTTGACGGGCGCGACGGTATCGGTACGGGGATCATGTCTCTCTACGGTGACTCGAAAGCAACCGAAGAGCGTGCTCCGGACGCCTGGGGAGCCATCACCGCGTGGGCGTGGGGATTGAGCCGTGCGCTGGATTACCTCGAAACGGACGAACACATCGACGCGACACGCGTTGCGGTCATGGGCCACTCCCGACTCGGTAAAACGGCACTCTGGGCCGGAGCTTCCGATCCGCGTTTTGCCGTGGTCATTTCGAACAATTCGGGCTGCGGCGGTGCAGCTCTGAGCCGACGCAACTACGGCGAGACCCTCGCCATCATCAACTACAATTTCCCGCACTGGTTCGCGAAGAACTTCCGCCAGTACAATGCGGACCCGAACACGCTGCCGATCGACGAACATGAACTTTTCGCGCTGATGGCACCGCGTCCGGTCTACGCCGCCAGCGCACAGAATGACCGCTGGGCCGATCCGAAGGGCGAGTACCTCTCCGTCTACCATGCCGTCCCGGTCTACGAACTCTACGGCGAGAAACCGTTTGACGGACTCTCCGAACCTGCCCAGCCTGCCGTGAACCAGCCGGCACACGGAAACCGGATGGGATACCATGTCCGTACCGGCGGACATGACGTGACGCCGTTCGACTGGACGCAGTATATTCGTTTTGCGGATCAGTTCCTGAAGAAGTAAAAGAAGAACAGATACTCAACCAGAGGGAGTTCCCTCATGTGCGGAACTCCCGTTTCTCTATTTAGCGCAAAGAAAAAGTTTCGGAAAAAAAGTCCGGATCCCTCCAGAACAGCTGGCCCCCTCTTGACAGAAAGAGGTTCCCGAATTAAAATTGATGGATGGAAGACCTTTTCAGGTCCCCATTTCAGAAAAATTCAAAAATCGCGCACACAGGACGCGGTCCCCCCCGTTTTTTAAGGAGAAAAGAAAGAATGACTCGAAAATTTTGGACTCTGGCGGCTGCGATGATGTTCAGCTGCATCCTCTCCCCGCTCGCGTTTGGTCAAGCAAATTACGATGAATCGAAAGTCGGCACGTACCAGCTTCCCGATCCGCTCGTCTGTCTGGACGGTACGGTCGTGAAGACAGCGGAACAGTGGGAAAAAGTCCGCCGTCCGGAGATCCTGGAAATGTTCCAGCGCGAAATGTTCGGACGCCTTCCGAAAGAACTCATCGAAGCGGGAAATCACCCGGATTTCGTGACGTTCAAGGTCTTCGAATCCTCGGACGATGCGCTCGGAGGAAAAGCGATCCGCAAGCAGGTCGAGATCACGTTCCACGAACTGGACTACGCCAAAACGAAAAAGGAGACCGGCCGCGAAGTCAAAGCGAATCTCCTGATCTACATTCCGAAAAACGCCGAAGGCCCGGTCCCGGCATTTCTCGGATGCAATTTCCTCGGCAATCACACGATCACGCCTGAAAAAGAGATCGCTCTTTTCCATCTGCGCAACGGCAGCACACCGAAAGACGACACGAATCTGAAACCGGAAGATTCTCGCGGTTACCGCGTCAACCGCTGGGACGTGGATCAGATCCTCGACGCCGGCTATGCGCTGGCGACGCTCCACTACATGGACGTGACGTTTGACGAACGTAACGGCATCGGCACCGGGATCTTTTCCCTCTACGGCGATTCCAAAGCGACGGAAGAACGCACGCCGGACGCCTGGGGATCCATCACCGCGTGGGCGTGGGGACTGAGCCGTGCGCTGGATTACCTCGAAACGGACGAGCACATCGACGCGACACGCGTTGCGGTCATGGGCCACTCCCGTCTTGGGAAAACGTCGCTCTGGGCCGGAGCTTCCGATCCGCGTTTTGCCGTGGTCATCTCGAACAATTCGGGCTGCGGAGGATCTGCACTGAGCCGGCGCAACTACGGCGAGACGCTCACCATCATCAACCGCAGTTTCCCGCACTGGTTCGCGAAGAATTTCCGCCAGTACAATGCGGACCCGAACACGCTGCCGATCGACGAACACGAACTCATCGCACTGATGGCACCGCGTCCGGTCTACGTCGCCAGCGCGAAAGAAGACCGCTGGGCTGACCCGAAAGGCGAGTATCTCTCCGTCTACCATGCGGTCCCCGTCTACGAACTCTACGGCGAGAAACCGTTTGACGGACTCTCCGAACCTGCCCAGCCCGCCGTCGACCAGCCGGTATTCGGCAAAAAGATGGGATACCATATCCGTTCGGGCGGACACGACGTTAAGGACTACGACTGGACGCAGTACATTCGTTTCGCGGATCAGTTCCTGAAGAAGTAAAAGGAGCAGTTAAAACGTCCAGATGCCGGGAAGTTTCGGAAGTGTTCGGAACTTCCCGCTCATTTTATAAAATTTCAGCAAAGGATTAGAAAATGTCAGCAGAAATGACCCAAAACCCGCCAGTAGCAGGATCGATGGATCAGTGGGCGCCTGAGATCCGGAAACGATTCTGGACCTGGCAGATGCGCACGATCTTCGCGACGATGATCGGCTACGCGCTTTTTTATTTTCTCCGTAAGAACTTTTCGCTCGCCATGCCGGGGCTTGAAGCAGAGATGGGGATCTCCAAAACGAGTCTGGGGATCTTCCTCACACTTAACGGTCTGGTCTACGGTTTCTCGCGTTTCTTCTACGGCGTGATCGCCGACCGGTGCAACGCGCGCGTTCTGATGACGCTCGGGCTCCTCTGCTGCACGACGGTGAGCATCCTGTTCGGTTTCGCGCCGGAGATCGTGCAGGCCATTACGGGAGTTTCCAGCGGCAAGAAATTCATCGCGTGCATGGCGGCCGTCATGGGGTTCCTCTGGGTCCTGAACGGCTTTTTCCAGGGGTCCGGTTTCCCGCCGTGTGCCCGACTCCTGACGCACTGGATCCCGCCGAAGGAACTCGCGACGAAAATGTCCGTCTGGAACACCTCGCACTCCATCGGCGCGTTCATCGTCGTCGTGATGTGCGGATACATCATGGGACAGTCCGTCATCGGAGGAGAACCCAATCCGAAGATCATCCCGAACGACATCTGGGCTAACTTCCAGAACGGAATGGGCTTCGGGACCGGTGCGTGGCGGTACTGCTTCTGGATACCGGCCGGATTCTCTTTCCTCGGAGCGATCGGACTCTGGCTCGCACTGCGCGACACCCCGACGTCGGTCGGTCTTCCGGAACTTCCCGGAACAGGAAAAGCCGCGGTGGATCCCGGGGCCGGCCCCTCCCCTTCCTTCCTGCGGAAAGCTGTTTTCATGAACCGTTTCATCTGGATCCTCGGGCTGGCGAATTTCTTCGTTTACGTCGTCCGTTTCTCGGTTTTGGACTGGGGACCGACGCTTTTGAGCGAATCGAAACACGTCTCGCTCGTTCACGCCGGCTGGCTGGTCGCCGCGTTTGAGATCTTCGGCATTCTCGGAATGCTCTTCTTCGGCTGGATGACCGATGCGGTCCTGAAAGGGCGTGCGCACCGTACGTGCGTCATCTGCATGGCGGGCAGTGCGCTGTTCGTTCTGCTCTTCTGGCTCATGCCGTCCAATGCCCCGCACTGGATGCTCTGTTTCCCGCTCTGCGGAGCCGGTTTCTGCATCTACGGACCACAGGCGCTGATCGGCATCGCCGCGGCAAATCAGGCGACCAAACGTGCCGCAGCCACCGCGAACGGCTTCACCGGTCTGTTCGGCTACGCCAGCGTCATCGTTTCCGGCGTCGGCGTCGGAGTAATGGCGCAATACGTCGGCTGGAACCTGATCTACGTCCTCATGGTAGCCATTTCGCTCATCGGAATGGGGATCTTCCTCCTCATGTGGAACGCTCCGAGCGACGGATACGCCCGGCTTGGCGATGAAGAGTGACGAAAAGTAACGAAGACAGACGGAAGGTCCTTGAAGCCAGACGGAAGGTCCTTGAAGCCAGACGGAAGGTCCTTGAAGCCAGACGGAAGGTCCTTGAAGCCAGACGGAAGGTCCTTGAAGCCAGACGGAAGGTCCTTGAAGACAGACGGAAGGTCCTTGAAGACAGACGGAAGGTCCTCGACTCAAACGATTTCATCGGGGGGCATTTAGGACTGTGAAATGCCTCCAACTCCTTTTTGACTTTAACGAAAGCAAGTTTTTCGATCATGCAGAAATACTATTCCCCCTTTACGCACGCGGAACTTTTGGAGAAGGTCCGCAAGATCCGTCACGTTGCGCTCGACATGGACGGCACGATCTATCTCGGCGCGAAACTCTTTCCCTTCACGCTTGCGTTCCTTAACGGACTGAAGGAAATGGGGATCGGCTACTCATTTTTGACCAATAATCCGTCGCGGAGCATGGCAGACTACCTCGCGAAGCTCCACAAAATGGGGATCCCGGCGGAACGGGAGGAAATGTTCAACACGGCAGTCGCCACGATCCAGATGATCCAGAAAACGATGCCGGAAGCGAAGCATCTCTTCATTCTCGGCACGAAAAGCATGATCTCGGAATTCGAGGCGGCCGGTTTCACCATTGCGGCAGACGATCCGAACGACGAGCCGGATGCTGTGGTCGCCGCGTTCGACATGGAGCTGACGTACGCAAAGCTCTGCCGTGCGGCATGGTGGATCAGTCAGAAGAAGCCGTACTTTGCGACGAATCCGGATCTTGTCTGTCCGACGGATCTTCCGACGGTTCTGGTGGACTGCGGTTCCCTCTGTGCGTGTCTCGAAGCCGCGACAGGCCGAAAACCGGACGTCATGATGGGGAAACCGGACCCGAAAATGCTCGATGGCATCGTGGAACGCTGCGGCCTGAAAAGCGACGAGATCGCAATGGTCGGCGACCGCATCTACACGGACATCGCGATGGCTCGGAATGCCGGCGCGCTGGGCGTTCTGGTCCTCACGGGCGAAACGACGCTCGAAACGGCGCTCGGAAACGATCCGCAGCCCGACATTACGGCACAGTCGCTCGTTGAATTCGGTGAACTGATCCGCGAAGCCCGCGGGTAGTACGAGCGAAAAAACTGCGCATCCGGGGAGTCCTGCGACATTCAGGCTCCCCGTTTTTTATGGAGTTCCCGGTTTTCTTTCATTTCAGTAAAAAATGGGAAAATTTCTTTTTTTCGTGCGTTCCATTCCTTGACAATCGGCGCGGATTGTGCTAAAATAAAAGTGTATTTTTTTAATTTTTTATCCACTAAAAACTACCAGAGCAAAAGAAAAAGCGAAGAAAATGTCGATCATCGTTCAGAAATTCGGCGGGACCAGCGTCGCCGACAGCAATAAGATCCTGGCAGCAGCCCGAAAAGCGATCCGCGCACAGGAAGAAGGTCATCAGGTCGTCATGGTCGTAAGCGCCATGGGGAAAAATACGGACAAACTCATCGCACTCGCGAAAGAGATCGACGAGAATCCGCCGGCGCGCGAGATGGACATGCTGCTCTCGACAGGCGAGCAGGTCTCTGTCGCCATGGTCGCGATCGCGATCCAGCATCTTGGATACAAAGCCGTCAGCATGACTGGCGCACAGATCGGGATCAAAACGAACAATTCGTTCATGAAAGCCCGTATCGAATCGATCTCCACGGACCGCATCCGGAAGGCGCTGAATGATGGAAACATCGTCATCGCGGCAGGTTTCCAGGGGGTGGACGACAACTACAACATCACGACGCTCGGACGCGGCGGAAGCGACACGACGGCGGTCGCTCTGGCAGCGGTCCTGAACGCGGAATCGTGTGAGATCTACACGGACGTGGACGGCGTCTACACCGCAGACCCGCGCGTCGTGCCGAAAGCCCGGCGTGTGAAGCAGATCAGCTATGACGAGATGCTCGAAATGGCGAGTCTCGGCGCAGGGGTCATGCACAGCCGTTCGATCGAATTCGCGAAGAATTTTGAAGTTCCGATCCACGTCCGTGCCGCCTACAGCGACGAGCCGGGCACGATGATCGTGGCGGAGCCGGAATCGATGGAGCGTCCTGTCTGCGGTGCGGCGATCGCGAAGGATGAAGTCCGCTTTTCCATCTGCGGTGTCCCGGATGTCCCGGGGATGGCGGACCGGATCTTCCTGCCGATCGCGAATCATCAGATCGCCATGGACATGATCGTCCAGAACGTCGGCACGAACGGCAAGGCGGAGATCTCCTTCACCATTCCGGCTACGGAACTGTCCACGACGCTCAAGGCTCTGGACGAAGTAAAGAGCAGCATTCCGGACGCTTTCGAGTCCTTCTCCTACGACAATAATCTCTGCAAGGTCTCGATCGTGGGACTCGGCATGGAGCGTCAGGTCGGCGTTGCGGAGAAAATGTTCGAGACGCTGGCAGCGCGCAACATCAACATTCAAATGATCTCGACCAGTGAGATCAAAGTTTCCGTTCTCGTCGACAAAGAACAGGGGGCGGAAGCGATCCGGGCGGTCCACGACGCTTTTGAGCTTGGCTGTATGCCGTCAGATGTCAAACCGCTGGTGAAGCCGGAAATGATCTCGGACGACGAGAAGATCCGTCTGATCAACCGTCTGAAGCATATGGAAGACGTCCTCATCGAGTCGGTCATGCTCGACGAAACGCAGGCGAGCGTCACGCTTTACGGTCTCCCGCAGGAACCTGGAAATGCCGCGCGCGTGTTCAAATCTGTGACGGAAGCGGGGATCATCGTGGACATGATCGTCCAGAGTCCCGGCGACAAATTCACGAATCTGACTTTCACGGTGGAGCGCAGCTGTGCGGATGCTGCTTTGAAGGTGGCGAAAGAGCTTGCGCAGACGCTTGGCTGCACTGCATCTGAGACCTGCCCGCCGGTCGCGAAGATCTCGCTCAGCGGAACGGGGATGCGCAGTCACACGATGATCGCGGCACGGATCCTGAAGGCGCTGGCGGACGGCGGCCTCAATGTTGCGATGATCAACACGAGCGAAATGCGTTTCAATCTCGTCGTGGATGCTCAAGTCGGTACGAAAGCGCTGGAACTGCTCAAAGAAGAGCTGAAAGACGTCATCGCGGACTAGATCCGGAATAGAACCGCACTTAAAGAGAACAAACGGCAGGAAGGACGACTCGTTTTTCCTGCCGTTTTTTAGAATTTTAATGTAAGATCCTGCATTTCACACTCCCGCCGACCTAAAGGAGGACCATCATGTCCCAATTTTCCCGCCGTTTCTTTCTGCACGCACTGCCGCTTGCTGTTTTTGTTCTGTCGTCCTCAACATCCAAACACGCCCTTCATGGAAATGAAGCCGACGGCGAATTCCATCCCTCGAAAGATCCTGCATGGACGCTGACGTTTGAAGATGACTTCCGCGGGGAGTCGCTCGACCAGACAAAATGGTTCCCCGGCTATCGTCTTGGACGGATGGCGTACTATCAGAAGCTCGGTTTTCCGAATGCCCAT
The DNA here is from genome assembly GCA_015062085.1 of Planctomycetaceae bacterium. Next base: position 16,596 of record SUVI01000032.1, on the reverse strand, counting down.
GGACGCGCCTGGCAGCCGCAGCCGCCGATGGCGCACTATCTGATGGAAGACAGCGTTCTGAAACTCCGGGTGGACCGTGAGCTTCCGAAACGCCCGACGCCGGAAACCCTGACCGTTTCGTGCATCACGTCTGCGATCTATCTGCATGACGAGAAGACCGGGAAATTTGAGGATGAAGTCCGTTTCTCTCAAAAGTACGGCTGGTTTGAGATCCGGTGCCGGATGCCGAAGTGCGGGAGCGGACGCTACACGGCATTCTGGCTTCATTCTGTGGGTGCGGAGAATCAGGAGTACACGCCGGAAGGTGTTCGGAAAAGTCTCAAAGACGGAGCGCTGGAGATCGACATTTTCGAATGGCTCGGCCGTTCGCCGCAGGAGAATCTCTTCAACGTGCATTTCACGACGAACGGACACCATGCGTTTTCGTTCGATTTCGACATTACGAAGGACTTTCACACGTGGGCGCTGAATTGGGAAGAAGGGCGTCTGACGTGGTATTTGGACGGAAAACCGATCCGCATTTACGAGGGACCGACTCCGCAGAACGAAATGTACATCCTGGCCGCCATGTTCCAGGCCGCCGGTTGGACCGGGCCGCTCGACATGAAAGCAGAGTATCCGTTTGACTTCGAGATCGACTACATCCGCGTCTGGAAGAAAAAATAGTTCATTCGGAAACGGTGCGTCCCGGTTCACGGTACGATCTCTACCACCGAAAACACAGAAAAGACACAGAAGAAGCCGAAAAGAACGATTTTCAACGCAAAAAAATACAAAAAACACGAAATTCACGGAAAACTGCAAAATACGCAAAATGATTTAAAAATTCCCAAAATTCCATTTTGTGTATTTTCGTGCTTTTCGTGAATTTCGTGTCTGGATAAAGATACTCTCTTAGTCCTTCAGAAACTCTTCAATCAGGTCGAAGGCGTCTTTCAGCTCTTCCATGCTGTTGGCGAACGAGAGACGCGCGTAACCCGGTGCGCCGAACGCGGAACCCATGACCGTGGCGACGCCCTTCTTTTCGAGAAGTTCCAGGCACCAGTCCGTATCCGTTTCGATCATTTTTCCGCCGTATTCGCGTCCGAGATGAGGCTGAATGTTTACGAACGCATAGAATGCGCCGTACATATTGCCGCAGGAAAGTCCGTCGATCGCTGCGATGCGGCTCGCGACATAATCGCGGCGTTTTTCAAATTCGGCGCGCATCTGCTCCACGCACTCCTGCGAGGATTCCAGAGCTGCCATGGCCGCGTACTGAGAAATACTGCACGGGTTGGAGGTCTCCTGACTCTGGAGGCTCGCCATTTTCTTCGCAACGACAGCCGGAGCGAACGTCCAGCCGATGCGCCATCCGGTCATTGCGTAGGTCTTCGAGACACCGTTGATGATGATCGTGCGGTCCATGAGTTCCGGACGGACGGTCGGGAAACTGACGAAAGTGTGCCCGCTGTAGACGAGATTTTCGTAAATTTCATCCGCGATGACCCAAAGGTCTTTTTCAATGGCGACGTCTGCCAGAGCACCGAGTTCTTCGCCGGAGTACATGCTGCCGGTCGGGTTGGAGGGACTGCAGAGAAGGAGCGCTTTCGTCTTTGGCGTGCATGCAGCGCGGAAGGCTTCCGGAGTGAGTTTGAAATCATCTTCCTGCCGCGTTTCGACGATGACCGGAACACCGCCGGCGAGTTTGACCAGTTCCGCGTAGCTGACCCAGTACGGAGCGGGAATGATGACCTCTTCGCCTTCATCGATCAGGACGGTGAAGACATTGTGCAGGCAGTGTTTCGCGCCGTTGGAGACCGTGATATTTTCCGGTTTGTATTCGAGACCATGGCGAGCCTGGTAGAATTTGCAGACCGCCTGTTTCAGTTCCGGGATCCCTGAGGCGACAGTGTAGCGTGTTTTTCCTTCCTGCATCGCTTTGACGGCGGCGTCGCAGATGTGCTGGGGCGTATTGAAATCCGGCTCGCCGAGACTCAGGCTGATGACTTTTCGGCCGGACGCTTTCAATTCTTTGGCTTTTGCTGCCATGGTCAGCGTTGCGGACGGCTCCAGCGCTTCGATACGTCGGGAAAGGTTGAGTTGCATTTAGGGGGTCTCCGTAAATTTGAGGCACATTTTTTGATGAATTTGGACGGATATATTATAATAAAAAGTTTTGAAATGAAAAGAAGGGGGGGAGAAAAATTTTCAGCATTTTCCTAAAAATTTTCTTCTCGGGTCCCCTCTTCTTGGGCTGGAAGGCAGGTTTCCTCCAGGTGCACGTTACGGCGTGAGTGTGCGCTCCAGGATCTTTTGGAGAAACGCTTCCGCTTCCTTGCGAGTCTCCTGGCGGAACGTGGACCGAAGCAGGATCCGGTGCGCGAGAACGGGGACGGCGAGAAATTTTACGTCATCGGGGATCGCGTGATCTCGTCCCTGGATCTTCGCCCAGGCCTGGACTGCTCGATAGAACGCCTGGAGACCGCGAGTACTGACGCCGACTCGGCAGCCCGGATCCTGCCGCGTCTGCTCGACGATGTCCATCATGTAGTCTGCGATCGTTTCTTCCACGTGCACATTTCGTACTTCTTCACGCAGCGTGCGGACATCGTCAAGTGTCAGGACCGGCCGCAGTTCTGACTCTGGTTCCCGACGCTGAGAAAGAAGCTCCTTTTCCCTTTCTCGAGGCGCATACCCGATCGGGATCCGCATGAGAAAACGGTCCAGCTGGCTCTCTGGGAGCGGAAACGTACCCTCAAAACCGGCGGGATTCTGGGTCGCGATGACGAAAAATGGATCCGGAAGCGGGCGTGTCTCCCCTTCCGTCGTGACGCTTCCTTCCCCCATCGCCTCAAGCAGTGCACTCTGTGTCCGCGGTGCCGCACGATTGATCTCGTCTGCAAGCACGATATTTGCGAAGATCGGGCCCGGAACGAATTTCCAGGAGGACGCGTTCGTTTCTTTTCCGCGGGCGTCACTTGCTGCGCGGGCGTCACTTGCTGTGCGGGCGTCACTTGCTGTGCGGGCGTCACTGACTTCCGTGAAATTGGGGGAGTTTTCATTCCGGAAAGTCTCCAGGGCCGCAGGGATGGTACTTCCCGTGATCTCGGCAGGAAGAAGGTCCGGGGTGAACTGGATCCTGCGGAACTTTCCGTCTACGCAGCGGGCAAGCGTCCGCGCCAAAAGCGTTTTTCCCACACCGGGAACGTCTTCCAGAAGAATGTGTTCGCCGGCCAGAAAAGCTGTCAGGCAGAGCTGGACCGTTTCCGGCTTCCCGAGAAAAACCCGTTCGATCTGATTTTGAAGTTGAGTAAGCATGAATTCCGGCATGAGCTGAAAGGAAACCAGGGGAATGGAGGGGGAACTCTGCGCGTCAGAAACGGATCTGTGCGTCAGAAACGGATCTGTGCGTCAGAAACGGAAGTCTCTTCCCCAAAAAAACACATTTTTTTCATTATATCGTGCCGATGGGGATTTACAAGCGGGGGATTTCCGGGTAAAATGAAGAAAATGTAAGAATTTGAAAGAAAATTTGCAAAATTTTCCAAATGGCTCCGTTTTGCCTCCGATTTTACCTCCAAATTTGTCCCTAGACCCAGTTCCTGAGCGTGTACGAATGAAGATCCGACTTTTTCCCGGTTCCGTTTTTTTTCTGCTTCTTCTTTTGACGTGTGCGGCCGCCAATTCGATCCATTCCAATCCGCTTCTTCTGCTTGCCGGTTTTCTGTTTGGCCCTCTCGTTTGGAACTTTTGGATCCCGTTTCCGATCCTGCGCCGGATCGAGGTCAAACGGAGCCTTCCGGATCACGTTTTTGCGAAGGAAGGTTTTCCGTGTGAAATTGAGCTCGTTTCGCATTCTCGAAGCGGTTTTTCATGCACAGCGATCCAGCCGTTTCCGGGGCTTCCGTTTCTTTTTCAGTTGGAAAAAGTGCAGGAATTCACGCCTCGAAAAGGCGAGACGCATCGAATCCTGAACTACACGCTGGAGGTTCAGTCCCGCGGAGTTTTCGAGCCGAAAAACGTTCATCTTTCGTGCAGTTACCCATTTGGTCTATTTTCCTGGACGCGGACGTTTCGGGTGAGTGCGGCTCCGCTGACGGTCTTTCCGGAACGTGTGGATACGAACGCGTTTTGGGAGCGGGCCGTGATGCCGAATGCAGCGGAAGGGATCCGCAGTCTCGACGGTGAGTTTGCGGGTCTGCGTCTCTGGACGGAGGGAGAACCGCTGCGCCGGATCCACTGGCGAGCTTCCGCCCGGCACGGTCAACTTCTTGCGGCAAAACAGGATGGTCCGCAGCCGCTTTCGTTTTTTCTCATCGCAGATCTTACGGAGTCAGACGGCCAAAATGCAGAGAAAAACATTTCGCTCGCAGCCTCTTTGATCTGGGATCTGTGCCGCGAGCTTGCGCCGTTCACGTTCGGAGCGGAGACTGCGGTCTGGCTGATGCTCATCGGCGACGAGAAAGCGGAACTTTTGAAATCGGAAGAAACCGATGATTTTTGTCGGACCGCTCTTGAAAAATTGGCTCGAGTCCGTCCGCGTGATGGCAAACGTCCGGCCGTGGATCCGTCCGCCGCGCTTGAAGAATTCCGCCAAACACATCCGTCGCCAAATATTCTGTGGATCGGGCCGGATCTGCACGATGAATGAGGCAGGTTTTCGATTTTTTTTGGAGAGAATTCCAAGGAGAGTCCTTGCGTAAAGTCGGATTTTGAGTATAATAAAACGCAGTTTGCGGAGGGTGCGGAGTCGGCATCTTCCAATGGATCAATGACCTGAGTGAGAGGAATGAAAAATGCTTCACGCGATCATCATGGCGGGCGGCTCCGGAACGCGGCTGTGGCCGGAAAGCCGCAGAGATTTTCCGAAACAGCTCATGACGTTTGCCGGAACACGCTCTTTTCTTCAGGGGACGGTCGATCGCCTTTTGCCTGCGGTGCGTCCGGAAAATATCGGCATCGTGACCGGAAAACGGCTTCGTGACGCTGTTGCCGGGCAGGTTCCGGAACTTCCGGAGGATTCCATCATCGTTGAACCGTGTGCGAGAAACACGTCGGGCTGCATCGCGCTTGCAGCGCTTTGGTGTCTGAAACGGGATCCGGACGCCGTCATGGTCATTTTGCCGTCAGACCATCTGATCCAGCCGGTCGACGCGTTCCAAAAAACCATCCTGCGTGCCGCGCAGCTCGTGGAACGTGCCCCGGAAAAACTCGTGACGCTCGGTATCCCGCCGACGTATCCCGCAGAGTCTTTCGGATACGTGGAACGCGGTGCGGAACTTGAAGCGGGATCGGGTACGGACTGTGAGCTTCGGGCGTTTGAAGTCCTTCGATTCCGCGAGAAACCGGATCGGCAAACGGCGCAGGAGTACATTGCGTCCGGCTCGTTCTTCTGGAATGCGGGTATCTTCGTGTGGAAGGCGGAAACGCTCCTTGAAAATCTTCGGCGTTACGCACCAGGCGTTTCGGGTCCCGTCGAGACGATGCGCGCGGTACTGCATTCTGCGGCATTTGAGGAGACCCTAGAGCGTGAGTTTCCCAAGCTAGAAAGCATTTCGATCGACTATGCCGTGATGGAGAAAGCGGCGCAGGACGGCAATGTCGCGATCCTTCCGGTCCCCTTTGAGTGGGATGATGTTGGTTCATGGCGTTCTCTGGAACGTCATTTTCCGCAGGATGAAAGCGGCAACACGCTCGCGTCGCCGCCTGAAATGCCAAAGCCGGTCCTCGTCAAAACGACGGACTGCACGATACGAAACACAGACGCGGGCAAAACGGTCGCGTGCTGCGGAGTGAAAGATCTGGCCGTCATCGTCACGCCGGACGTGGTTCTGGTTTTTGACCGGAATTGCGAAGAATCGGTGCGAGAGGTGACTCAGAAACTTAAGGAAATGAATTGCGAGGAATTACTATGAAAAGTGATTGGAGTCCCGAATCATGGAAAAGCAAGCCGATCAAGCAGTGGGTCGAATATCCGGATCCGGCAGCGTTTGAATCGGTCGTTCAGGAGATATCCACCCTTCCTCCGTTGGTGACCAGCGGCGAGATCGCCCAGCTTCGCAAAGAATTGGCCGCCGCGGAAGACGGCGAGTATTTCGTACTTCAGGGCGGGGACTGCTCGGAGACTTTCGATGCGTGTTCGCCGGACCGGATCACGAGCAAGCTGAAGATCCTGCTCCTGATGAGCTACATTCTGATCTACGGAAGCCGAAAGCGCGTCATTCGTCTTGGCCGAATTGCGGGCCAGTACGCCAAACCGAGAAGTAAAGATACGGAAACGAGAGACGGCGTGACGCTTCCGAGCTACCGCGGGCCTCTGATCAACAGTCCGGAATTTACGGCAGAAGCGCGTACGCCCGATCCGAAAAACATGCTGCGCGGCTACGCTCATGCGGCGATGACGCTGAACTTTATGCGCAGTCTGATCTCCGGCGGTTTTGCCGACATGCACCATCCGGAGTACTGGGAACTTGGTTTCGTGAATCTGAGCGAGCATTCCCGCGAGTACCGGCACATTTTCCAGTCGATCAGCACGTCGATCAACTTCATGGAGATCGTCGCCGGCACGATGGACGCCTTGGCGGAAACGCGGTTTTACTGCAGTCACGAAGGGCTTCATCTGCCCTACGAAATGGCGCAGACCCGCCGGGTGCCGCGCCGTAAGGAGTGGTTCAACCTGACGACGCATTTCCCGTGGATCGGAGAACGCACGCGACAGCTGGACGGAGCGCACGTGGAGTTTTTTCGCGGGATCGCAAATCCGATCGGCGTGAAAGTCGGTCCTACGATGCAGCCGGATGAACTGATCGAGCTGACGAAGGTTCTGAATCCGCGCAACGAAAAAGGCCGTCTGTGCCTCATTTGCCGTTTTGGTGCGTCGCAGATCGAGGAAAAACTTCCGCCGCTGGTGGAAGCCGTCATGCGTGAGAAGCGGAATCTGCTGTGGGTCAGCGACCCGATGCACGGAAACACGCATTCCACGGTAAATGGTCTGAAGACGCGCAGTTTCGACGACATTTTGAGCGAGCTGCTTTGCGCGATGCGCATCTTGGACCGTGAAGGAACGCATCTGGGCGGCATCCATTTCGAGCTGACCGGAGAAAACGTCACGGAATGCACCGGAGGTGCTCGAGGGTTGACGGAAGCGGATCTTGTGAAGGACTACCAGACGGAAGTCGATCCGCGTCTGAACTACGAGCAGTCGATGGAAATGGCGCTTCTGATCGCAGAGCGTCAGGCTTCCTACCGCCGGTAAAATGAAAGGATGAAAAAGAGAACGTACGCGGCTGTGCTGAATGAAAGGGACGGCCGCGTGCGGAAGGAAACAGACCGCTGCGTTTTGGGGAATTCTCGATCTGCTGCGGAAATCGATGAAATGCGGAGGAGTTTTCAGCGAGGCTCCTCCATTTTTTGCGTAAGATGAAAGAAATGGAGAAAGAAATGGAGATCCAGGTCACTTCCAACTGTGTGCACTGTTCTCTTTGTACGGAGATCTGTCCGGCCCACCTTTTCATCTGGTCCCCTGAAGGAGGGGAGGATCATGAACCGTCGGACGTTCCGGTCGTTCCGCATCCGGAGGCATGTATCCAGTGCGGACACTGTGTGTGTCTCTGTCCTGCCGACGCGATCGTCCATTCTGCATTTGGACCGGACGCTAAGACGCCGATCTCTGAGGAACTTAAGCCAAGCTGGGAACAGTTCCAGCAGCTTGCGGCGACGCGCCGGTCGGTGCGAAGTTTCCAAAGTGTCAAAGTTCCGCGTGAGCAGCTTGCGCAGATCCTTCAAACGGCCGAGACTGCCCCCACGGCATGCAATGGCCGTCATGTGCATTGGACGGTGGTTTCCGATCCGGAGCTCCTGCGCCAGATCCGTTTGGCAACGCTCTCGGTACTTCGGAAAGGACTGGCCATTCTGGAATCTCCGCTCGGTTTTCTGGCTGCGAAACTTTTCCCGCGGTCTTCTGCAGGACGGAATTACGACCGGATCCCGATGATGCGCTCCCTGCTGAAGGCGTCCGAGACGCAGGACCTGATCCTTTACGACGCGCCGGCGCTCCTCATGGCCCACTGCAGCGTGACGGGGAGTCCGTTTGCGAAAGGCGACGCACAGCTTGCGCTTCAGAATGCGGCACTTGCGGCACACGCGCTGGACCTTGGTTCTTTTTATGTCGGGTTCGTGACTTGGGCAGCCCAGGAAGATCCGGCCATTGGGAAACTCCTTCAGCTTCCGAAAGACCATCAGATCGCCGGCGGTTTGGCAGTCGGGATCCCCGCGGTCCAGTACCGTTTTGCGCCGGTGCGTGAATTTCCGGAGGTCCGCTGGCTGGACTGAAAACACGAAGGTATGCAGAGAAACGTTGATTTGAATCACGAAAAACTCGAAAAAATGCGAAATTCACCAAAAGACTAAAAAAAATTTTAAATCTTTCGCGTCTTTTCGCGTCTTTTCGCGTTTTTCGTGAAATTCGTGTCAGGGCACGTTCACTCCCTTTTTTCTCTTTTTTTTCTTTTTTTTTCTTTTTTTTCTTTTGAGGCCTAAAATTTTGCACTTTTGGGGAAATTTTTGAGAAAAAATGGGAAAATTTTGAAACCTGAGGCACAAAAACGGAATATATAAAAGCAGAGTCCGTCATTTTTTGAGCCGCAGGAGAAAAATGAATCCGAATCCGTCCGATCTGACCCTCGTTGAAGCCTCGCAGAGCGGGGATACCGCGAGTTTTGGGGAATTGGTCCGCCGTTACCAAACACGGATCCAGCGGTACTTTATGCTCGTACATTCTGTGGAAAATGCACAGGATCTGACGCAGGAGACCTTCCTTCGGGCCTGGAGATCGCTTGGGACGTACCGTTCCGATTGGAATTTTTCGACGTGGCTTTTTGCGATTGCGCACCAGCAGAACGCGCTTTTTTTCCGAAGGAAGGCCAAATTGCCGACGGTGCAGTTTTTTTCGCAGAATGCGGAGCTTGAAGTGCAGGTGACCGGGACGGAAGACGGAGCGCTTCAGGAAATGGAGCGTCAGGAGGAGGTCCGGGATCTTTGGAAAACGATCCGAACGCATCTTTCTGCCGAGAAGGCGGAAATTTTGTGGCTTTTTTATGTGGAAGAGAAACCGCAGTTCGAAATCGCCCGGATCATGGACAGGACGGCCGCCGGAGTCAAAACGCTTTTGTTTCGTGCGCGGAACGAGCTTGAAGATATTTTGAAAGTGGGCCAGGAATGAGAGAAAACGAATTGAGATCCCGACTCCAGGAGGATGCCGAGCGTCTTCAGGTAACGTTTTCCGAAGAACTGTTTCATCGGATCATGCATGCAGTCTGTGAGGAGTCTGTGCCTGTGCGTGACGCAGAAACAGACTCCGTGACGGTTTGCGGAAAGAACGCATGCTGGAAGGCAGTCGAAAAGAAAGGGACGCTGGGCGTTGGAGCTGGAAAACAGAGAAAGTACTGGACCACTGCTGTGAGCTGTGTGACTGCGGTTTGCGTGTCGGTGTGTCTTGGCGCTGCGATCTGGTCACTCAAGCTCCCGTCTTCGGCGCCGTCTATTTCATCGTCTTCGTCTCACACTTCGCCCCATACCTCGCCCCATACCTCGCCTCACACTTCGCCCCATACCTCGCCTCACACTTCGCCTCACACTTCGCCCCATACCTCGCCTCACGCTTCGCAGTCTGTTTTTTCGCACTTCCAGCTGGTCGGAATGGAGCCTGTTTCGGCGAGTTCTCTTCCTCTTCAGACGTTCCTTCCGGATCAGATGTGGGAGCTCGTTTGTATTGCTGCGCCTCCATTTGATGAACACCGTGAAACGTCCATTCAGGATCTTGAGAAAATGTCGGTCCTCATGGTGCCGGGACAGGCGATCATTCCGTTGAGAACTTTGGCTGGAGACGAGCTGCGTGATTTTCATGAGGAGGAGTGCGTGCGTGAAGATCCGGGCTTTTTTTCACAAAATGGTGAGTGCCTTGCGCGAAATGAGTCTGCTCGTTTGGGAGCACAGACGGGATCGCAAATGGAGTTCGGGCGGAACTCAGAGAAAGAGAGCGATCCAGAGGAATATTTTGAGGAGAGTCCATTTGCTGAATTCTGGAATGAGACATACAGCGTCATTTCCGTGCCGTTTGTGATCTTCCAGGAAGAGTAGACCCTGCCGTTGGGGAGTGCCTTGGGAAGGTTTATAGTTCGATTTGTTTGGATTTTGTCAGAAAGAAAGGACAAGATTTTATGAAAAGAAGATCCCGTTTTGGTTTTCTCGCCATTTTGCTGGAAACCGTATTGGCGGTCGGTTCCGTTTGGGCGCAGGCTCCTCAGCCTGTGATCTCCATTTCCGTTCAGAGTCTTGAGACGGTAGCGGGAGATCTGGTCGACATGACGGCCGAAAGTAAAGACTTGCAGGGCAGTATGGGGGCTGCGATGCTGCAGAGTCTCGTTTCGCAGGGGATGGTAAAAGACGCGATCGACGTGACCCGTCCGGTCGGTCTTTTCCTCTTCTCGAATCCGGAAGATATGAAACGTCCGTTTGCTGCCGCCCTGATCCCGATCCGCGACATGGAAAAGGCGCTTGCGCTCGTTCCGAAATCCGCGAAACAGGAAAAGCTCAACGACTGGTCCTGGAAACTGTCCTGGAAAGTCGGCGATGAAGAAGAGGCCCGGACGGAGTCCGTGTACGTCTATCCGTTTAAGGACTGGTGCTTCGTCTCGCAGGTCGATGCCGCTTCCCTCAAAGCCGCGGCCAACGCAGAGACTGCGGAATCTTTGATCCAGATGCTCCAGACGGAAACCGCTGGAAATGATTTTGCGTTTTCGTTCTTCGTGAATGCCGTTCCGCAGGAGATCCGTGCGCAGGTCTTCGGGGAATTCATGAAAAAGGCGGGGGAATGTCTTGCGGAAAAACGCGGGAAGTGCTTCAGTGAAAAAATGGCGAAGATCGTTGAAGATGAACTGAAGAAGCTCGCGGACTCGGCAGAACGCCATCAGTACAAAAGTCCGATCACCAAAGTCACGCATAGCTACATTTGGGATGCGGACGCGAATTACCTGAAAATCGTTCAGCGTTTCACCGGCTGCGATTCCCAGCGTCAGGTGAAGGCGCTCAGCCGTCTTGTGCAGGCCAACGAAACGACGCTGGCTAATTTTGGCGCGGAAGGCTCTCTGGTCTCTTTCCAGCTGAATGCGGACGTGGATGAATTTGCGTCGGAAAAGGTCGATGAACTTTGGGCCTTGCACACGGAACACATGCGGGAAAAGATGATCAAGCGGATGGGGGAAGAGAAAGCTAAAGGAGCTTTGGAGTTCTTCGAAAAGAATTCCGAACTTTTCCGCGGCGTCGCCTTCAATCCGGAAACGGAGATCGCCGGCGCTGTTTACGCGGACGAAACGCGCCTTACGTTCGTCTCTGCACGATGCGTGCCGGACGGTTACGCTCTGGAAAAAGAGTTCCTGGCGGTCGCGGAGCACATGAAGAAGAAAAAGGGAGAAAAGTTCGAGAAGCACGTGCTTGATGCGAAACGTATGGAAGACGGCGAAATGCACATTTACTTTGCGAATTTCGTTCCGAAAAAACCGCTGCCGGAAAATGTGAACGCTCTGTTCAACGGCAAAGTGCCGGCCTGCATCATCTTTACTCCGAATGCGGTATACCATGCGCTCGGGACCGACGCGCTGGAAACGGTCAAGAGATGCATTCCGAATGAAACGCAGAAGAGCACGGCCCCGGTCTTCACTCTGCGCATCGCGGCACAGAATGTCGTGACGGTCGCAGGCGCCTGCGAGAAGATCCCGGCGGAACTTCTGGAAAAACTCGCCAAAGTGGGGGAGGCGGAAGTGACGCTCCAGGTCAATTCCCTCCCGAACGGTGTGGAAGTCGTGACGGAAATTCCGGCAAAAATCCTCGAAATGCTGGTCTTGGCCCGCGATGCTGCCGAAAAATAAAATAGCGGGAAAGGTCCGGATCGGAAAAAACTGCTGATCTGGACCTTTTTTATTGCCTTTTTTATTGCCTTTTTCAAATTTTGATTTTTGTGAGAAAGTCATGAAATTTCATTTTGTCTTTTTCCTTGCGCTGTTCTGTGTTGTGATACAGACTCCTGCTTTTGCTCTGAATGTGACGAACTATTCCGACGGCACTGTCATCGACTATCCGGTCGCGCTGATTTATGGAACTACGGAAGATGCGTCACTAACAGAGATCCAGTGCGAAAACACTTCTTCGCAAAAAAGCACGCGCGTCCTGAACGGGTCGGCTTTTGGCGGGCGATTCAAGGTTTTGGCGGAACTTATTCCGGGAGAAAATACGCTCGTGCTGAAAAGCGGGCCGGAAGAAAAAACGCTGAAGCTCACGTACCGGAAGAACGAAAATCCGCTCGTCGTGCGCATGATCTACATGACGGACTCCACCGGAAATACGGAATTTCAGTCGCAGAAAAAAGACGATCCGCAGAATTTCCGCGGGAAACTCGACACCGCCGCCAAGCTGATGCAGACTTTCACGGCCGAACGCATGAACGATGCCGGATACGGACGGAAGACGTTTAATCTGGAGCTGGACGAAAACGGCGACGTCATCGTTCACGTCGTCAAGGGAAAGCTCACGGCCGAAGAATACTATCGGATCCAGGAAGAGCACGGCGACGGTCAGTGGTACGTCACGGTCTATGAAGAACTCCGCGAAACGTACCCCATGGCGCAGGCTCGCAATCTCGTGATCCCGGCGTATTCCCGTTTCGTTCCAGGGAAAAACATCATCCCCGGACATACGGCACTCGGCGGCAGCGCGGGGCTGGCGATGTTCGGAAGCGCGAACATCTTCACGTGGCCGGATTCTCTCAATGACGTCACGGCCGCGTTTCAGGACTCGACGCCGATCGACCGGGCACATTTTCAGGACGATTCCGTCGGAAGAAGCTGCTTCTGGGGTGCTGCCTCCACGACGATGGGAGCCGCTCTTCATGAGATCGGCCATACGTTTGACCTGCCGCACTCCAATGACGTGCAGGACATCATGCTCCGCGGACACGACCGGTTCAATCGTGCGTTCCTGATGCGGGAAGCACCGCACGCATACAATCCGGAATGGTACACGTTCCGCGACGATGAGATCGCGCTGTGGGGACCGAAAAACGCTCCGCAGCTGAATTGGAATCCCTACTTTCAGGACGGTGCGCCGACCGAGCGAAACGGAGAAAAAGTACACATCGAGATGGACCACCAGACCGGGATCCTGACCGTTAAGGCGGAGGATGGGATCCAGTTCATCGGCTGTGTTGCGGACGATCCGCGAGTTTGGATCTGGACTCCTGAAATGGACGCGGACGCAGAAAAACCGATCCGGGAAAAAACATTCCGTTTCTGGGATATTGCCGGCAAGACCGCGCCGGAAGGGGAACATTTTGAATTCTTCGCCTGCGACGCGAATTACCAGAAAGCGGGAGTCAGCCTTCAGGTCGTTCGTCAGCAAAAGAATGACGAAAAATAAACGCGGAAACGTTCAGCAGTTTCCAGTTTCATAGATCTGCAGATTTCTCGGAACTGCGGGATATTGAGAGTGCCTTTTGGGAGCGTTGATCCTCCGAAGAGGCACTTTTTTAGGGAGTGCTTGACGGCGGTTGAGGACGAGTGCCTGCTCGGCCCGGAAATTTTCATCAATTTCAGCAGATTCGCTTGACAAAAAACAGAAAAAAGTTAAAATAAGATCTCCAAAGATGCGTTCTTTTGCGTGTCTGGAACGTTTCAAGTTCAGGGACGGCCCTGAATGGAGTGTGCATCCGGGGACGGCCCCGAAAAATCCAGTGCGAAAAGGAACGTTTATGAGCTGGATCTTTCTTCTTTTGGCGGCGTGTGCAGAGATCGGATTTGTGCTGGAGATGAAACTTTCAGACGGATTCAGCCGGCTCGGTCACGCGGCCGCGTCGCTTTTCATCATGTGTCTGGGCGTTTTTTTTCTCTCTCTGGCGATCCGGAAGATCCCCGTCGCCACCGCTTACGCGATCTGGACGGGACTCGGGATCGTCGGAACGGCAGTGCTGGAGATCTGCTTTTTCGGTGCGCCGCCGTCTGCCGCAAAACTCTTCTGCATCTTCCTCATCCTCTGCGGTGCCGCAGGACTGAAACTGCTTTAAGTTCAGAAAATGCCTTCCGGGTGAAGTTTCCGGAAGGCAAGATCAGGCTGCGGCAAATGACTAAAAATCAGACCTGCGGGATCTCAAATCCCTTACGCTGTTTGCGAGACAGGAAGGACTGCGCCAGCGGATCGTCCACGATGCATTCGTTGACCGGATCCCAGCGGATCTCACGCTTCAGGCGCGCGGCGATCCCGCAAAGGTGCGCAATGTTCATCGCCTGCACGTGACTGACCGGGTCGGAAATGCACGGTACACCTTCCCGAATACTGCGGTACAGGTAGGCTTTGTGGTCGTTCATCGGAGCAGCGCCGTAAAGCGCGGTCTTGTCCTCATCGGTAAACTGGCCGTCGTCCCACTTCTCTTCGATCGGTTTTCCTGTGATCCGTCCGCGGTCTACAAAAATGCGGCCTTTCGTTCCTTCGAAAAGGATCCCGTTGTCCGCACGGGTGGTGATGTGCATCTCCAGACCATTTTCGAAACGGCAGGTAAAATCGAATTCATTCGGCGTATTGTACATCCGGTCCGTGTCCGGCATTCCTTTTTCATCGTATCCGCAGAGGGCACGGGAATCACGTCCGTCGATGGAGATCGGCCCCGCGCCTTTCTTGTCCATGTCAAGCGCCCAGAGTGCGATGTCGATATGGTGCGCCCCCCAGTCTGCAATGATGCCGCTTGCATATTCGAACCAGTAGCGGTACATCCGGTGGCAGCGCTGCGGAATGTACTCCGTCCACGGAGCCTGTCCGAGCCACTGGTTCCAGTCAAGTTCTGCCGGAACAGGAGCCGGAGAAAACGGTTCGTAGTGTTTGTTCGGTTTGGGCTCGTCAGGCAGTCCGACGATGACTTTTCGAATATCTCCCAAAAGTCCCTTTCGGCAAAAATTCACCGCCCGGACAAAGAGGTCAATGAACGAACGCTGCTGAGTGCCGACCTGGAAGACTTTCTGGTATTTCTCGTACGCACGGCGAATGACGGCTCCTTCCTCGACAGTAAGCGTCAGCGGTTTCTGACAGAAAACGTGCTTTCCTGCCATCAGGGCTTCCACCGCGATCTTCACGTGCCAGTGATCCGGCGTCGCGCAGGCTACCACGTCGATGTCGTTCCGATCCAGGATCCTGCGGTAGTCTCCGTAACGGTTTTCCGACGCGATATTGAATTTATCTGCCGTACCGTTAAGATGTCTTTGATCGACGTCGCACACAGCCGCCAGCTCACCATACCGGGCGTGTCCGTGAGCATCCCAGTAGCCCATGCCTCCTACGCCGACGCACCCGATGCGAATGCGGTTCGACGGCGCGTTTTCGCCTCGCGCACAGGGAAGGAATGCCGGGACACTCAAAACCGGTGCCAGCGAAAGAGCAGAAACAGATGATTTCAAAAAATGACGGCGTGTATAGGGGGACTTCATGGCAAAATTCCTATCAAAAAAATGGGATCATGCAAATTAGGAAGTTTGGAAACTTCCAACGAAAAAAAAACCTCCCTAAGTATAAGGAGGTTTCCAAATATCAGGCAATACTACTGGTACGAAACGACCTCGCCGTCCGCGCGGTTTCCGAGATGCTGATGCGCTTCCAGGTCGATACTGTAGGAAATGCGCTGTACGGAACCATCGCAAAAGACGAATCCCAACGCTCCGGCATGAGGACTTCCGAATTGCTGACGGGCATTGATGCCGTTGCGGTCCTGAAGGGGAGCGAGTTTCGTCCCGCGGCTGTTGTCCGGGTCAGCGCCGCAGAATACACCGCTGTCATCGCAGCAGCAGGAAGTTTCGTACACCTCCGGCCTTCTGAACTTTTCTCCGACCAAGTAGGTGTTGGAGGTTCCGTCGCGGATCTCACCGAGCGTGATCTCCGAAGTGGAAAGCATGACTCCGTTGTAGTTCTGAGTCGTGAAACCTTTATTGCTGTCCGCATCCGCATAAGATCCGGGACATCCTGACGTGTTGACGGCATCCGTCTCGCCAAAGTTGGAGGCATAGTCTCCTTTTGCCAATTCTGACGCGCTGTTGCAGTTCTTCGTCGGCGAATTGGTGGCCTGGTAGAGCTTGGGAGTTCTGCGGGAGGGGCAATGGAACACGGGAAGCGGAGTCTGATTTGCCCGCGTGATCTCCGCTTTTGCGGGAGTCGAGCGATTGTTGTTCGAGGTGGACTGGAAAAGCGCGTTCTGTTCCAGGAACGGCAGAAGGGAGAACGTCCATCCGCCGGGCTGATGCTTTCCAAATCCGCGGTCTGCGTCACCTGCCCAGCCGCCCATCCAGCCGGCAGACGGGAAAGACTTGACCTGGGATTCGTAGTTCAGCGATGCCAGACCAAGTTGCTTCAAATTATTGCTGCACTGCATCTGGCGGGCGGCTTCACGAGCCTGCTGGACTGCCGGAAGAAGCAGACCTACGAGCATTCCGATGATCGCGATGACGACCAGCAGCTCAACCAGTGTAAACGCTTTCTTTTTCATAAAATATTCCTTCCAATGAAATCCCCAAAAGAAGTCTATATACT
>SUVI01000225.1 GCA_015062085.1 Planctomycetaceae bacterium | reverse complement strand
TTCGTCCCTTTGTCGGCTGAGTGGCAGCAGACCATAATGTACGTGACCGGCACAGGCACGGCGGCTTCGGCGTTCCAAAGAAGTTCCGCCGTTTCACCGGGCTGGAAGGCGCGTTCGAGGGTCGGCTTACCGCTGTTTCGGGTCTGACCGCGGGTCCAGCCTGCCGGGACGGTTTGACTGCCGAACGGGTCCACGAGACGCAGACGGCCGCCTTTTTCGGAGCGGATGCTCACGCGGACGACCTGTCCGTCCTTCATTTCCGCGGAAAGCAGGAAGCAGCCTTTGGCGCGTAAATTCTCGAACTTCGCGTCGGCTCCCGTCCAGTTGGGGAACACTTTCACGAAGCCGCGGTCGCACTGGATCAGCATCGACTGAATGAACTCCATCGCGCCGATCTTCTCCACACCGTGGACCCCGTCGTGAAGATGGAAGTTCTTTTGCCCAATCCGGCGGAGCTGGTGTTCCTTGAACGCATCGATCACTTTTTGAGCCGGGTATCCGCACCGGATCGCAGTCGCGAAAAGCTTAGGCGTCTGGTTGATGCCGCTCCAGACGTTATTCGGGGAAATGGCGATATTCCCCTCCACAGCATTCACGGCGAGAGTGCGGAAATCGTCCGTCACGTCGAATGCGAACGCCTCGCCGGGGATGACGCTTTCCAGATTGATCGCATTTCCGCCGGAAGGATTGGCCGAGCCGTCCGCGTTCTCCACGCCGGAAAGCATTCGGACGGGCTTGCCGTTGATCGGATAGATGCCGACCGGTAAAGGTGCGAGATGGTCATTGAAATCGTTCCACGCGGCAATTTTGGCGTCCGGGACCTCGATGCCGATCTCACGCAGGATGGGAGCCGCATCGACGAGCGTCGCGAAGAGGTGCTTCACGCAGCCGAGTGCCGGCGCGCTGTTTTTCTGCAGTCCGCTCCCCTCCCAGTGCGAATCCCAGACGCAGTAGCGGTACGAGCCGTCGGCGAGCGTTTCCTTTTCGCACCACGCGAGGAAGAAATTGGCGGTCTTATCGAGCAGCGGAAAGACCTTTTTAAGGTACTCCCGGTCGAGCGTGTATTCCCAGTGCGTGCAGATCACCGCACACTGAAACGCCCCGTTCGAGATCTGGCTCCACAGAGACTCTTCCCCCTCGGCCGAAACGCCCCAGGGTCCCAGTGCGACGGGAAAGAGCGCCGCGTCATCGATGCCGTTCGCCAGATCAGGCCGACTGTCGAGGTAATTCCGCGTGTTCTGGTAGAATCGGCCTTTGCAGCGGTCAATCTTCTGGAGGTTCTCCTTCGCGTTGCGCACGGCACGGGGAAGGTATGCCAGAAGCGGGTCAGGGAGAGATTCGGCAGCCTCGCACCGGTTTGAGGCAAAACAGCCGTACCAGGTCCCTACGTAATTGTAGTTCATGTGGAAGTCATTGTGCCAGTTCGGATAGTCGGTCGTCACCCAGAGTCCGTAAAGCCCCGGCGGAAACTTCCCCTGACGGACGCATGAGCCGAGCAGGTAAACCTGACCGTACCAGAACGACTCCAACTCCTTGTCCTCCAGCGCGATACGGGATTTCGCCCACCAGTCTTTCCACCAGCCGACGTGATCGGACTTAAGTTTCGCGAGTTCCTCCCACGTGAATCGGCGATCCGGATCCGATGCAATGACGATGGCGAACGGCTCATTCGCGCGGATCTTCAGGCTGGCTTGCGCTTCCTTTCCGCCTTCCGGGATCGTGATCCCGGTCAGTTCAGCCCCCACCGCACTCAGGGAGGCCGTCGCAGTCCGGACCCATCCGCGCGGGTCACCTTCGGGAAGAAGGTTCACGGTCGAACGCCGGACCCAGCAGCCGTCGGCGGAACTCCCCGCGTCGATCGGGAATGATTTCTTCTCATTGTGGGGAACGAGACGCAGATTCCAGACGTCGTCTGCGTCGGAAACCCCCATGATGATGAAAACGTCCTCGCCCGCAGCAACGCAGCTCTCAAGCCGGACCTTGCCTCTGCCGAATCTTCCCTCGGTCTTCAGTGCCGCCGTTGGCAGGTCAAGCGTGTCGGTGGAGGCGATGTTCTGCGTTTCAGGCCGAATTTCCAGATCCGCGAACGAGATCGGGCCGATATTGCGGTCTTCATAGCCGATCGACAAGTCGCCGCAGCTCCACAGGTCGCCACGTGTCAGAACGAAGAGTTTCCGCTGGGCATCGCCGCCGTTCACGACACCGAGCGACCCGTTTCCGAGCAGCGCGGCCGTCGGCAGGGAGCGGTCATACGACGTTCCGGGATCCGCGCTTTCCCAGACGGGATTGAACTCAGCCAGCTCAGGAAACTCCGCAGCATACACAGACAGCGGGAGCAGGAAAAACAGGACCAACAGAGAGAGGACGGCGGGGCGTTTCATTTTATTTTCCGTTTTTAGTTTTCATTTTCCATTTGGGGACATCTAAAAAACCGCATTTTTATGCAAAAGTCCTCCAGTCATGAAGCATATTATAGCAGAATAAAAACGAATTGTCAAGAAGTCGCGCGAGCCAATTTCCAGGAATCTTCTCATCACAGAAACGACAGCTTTCGTGGAAAAATGAAACCTGAGATTTTTTCCGGAAGGGGCTTGAAGAAAAAGTCAGCACGTGGTATAATTTCAGCAGCATCAGAAACCGGATCTTCCGGAAGACGGAGTATATTCGTCGATTTCAGGATCCAGCTTACTAAAAATTTCAGCCATTTCCTTTAGAAAAATCGAGGTTCAGTCATGGATCCATCCCGGCCGTTCCCTCCGCTTGAGAGGATCTTCTCGATCATAAAACAGAAATATGGCGAAAGCGAGGCTCCGGAAACCGAGCGGCTGCCGTATGGGATGTCGGTCATCGTAAACACTTTTTCAGAGTCCTATACTCGGCTCTCGGCGTACGAAACGACGATGCTGTTTTTTCAAGTCGTCCGACTGTTTGAAAACTGCATTGAGTTTTGCCGTCGTGAAGTCCGTTCGGAAGCAGCAGATACCCAAACAGCCGTTTACGCATCCTCGGATCCCTGGGAATGGGAGAGTCTGTGTCCGAAGCTGGAAGATGAATGGGATTTTATCGAACCTCCGGAAGCAATCGCGTATCTGGACGTTTCCAACCAGCTCACAGGCTTCGCGGAATTTCAGTATTTCCCAGGCGGTCAACCTCCATGGTGCGACAATTTTGTGTTTTCGTTCCATACTTCTTCCGCATATGAAAAGATGTTTTTGGAGAAGTTCGTTCAGCAGTTTGGACTCTCCAGCATCCACGAGATCCTGGCATATGTCCGCGAAAAGAAAAGGCCGCGCACAGGGATACTTTTGGAATGGCTCGGATCGAGATCCTGCAAAAAGAAAGGGATTTGATATGAAAAAACGGCTGGGAAGATCCATTTTCATATTCGCTCTGACGCTCCTTTCTCCGGCATGGCTGTACGGTGAGGAGTTCGTTTTTCGGAACACGCTGTCGGACGCAGACTGGACCGTGCTCGAACGTGCCGAGGGGCCGGTTTCCGTGTGTGCGGCACTAACGGACGTGGATGACGAAGATATGAAACGGTTCGCGACGCTCCGTACGCTGGAAGAGC
>SUVI01000031.1 GCA_015062085.1 Planctomycetaceae bacterium | reverse complement strand
TGAGCGTATATTCCGCAGCCGAAACAGACACAGACACCGCCGACAGCAGAAAAACCGCACAACTTTTGATCCAGTTTCTCGTTTTCATTTTTCTCCTCATTCTGCTTCAGAAGGAATATGCACCCAGATCGCCAAAGTCGCGGGTGATCATCGCGCCAAGGACTTCCCGACTCAAATTTTCGCCAAGAAATCGGACAGACGCATCGCCGAATGCCGCATGAGCACCGCCGGTATGCAGACTGTGGATCTCATTGTCGTCCGCCGGACCGCGATTCACGCAATGCGCGACCTCGAAGACATTGTTCGCCGAGATCCACGCCCGGTCCCCATAAGCGTAGTGTTCGTTGGAACGGGCATCTTCCGCCAAAAAGAGCGTAAATCCCATCCCATCCGTCACGTCCGAGTACGTCAGCGGCTCGGACTGTCCGGTAACTCTGCCGAAAGAGTTTTTGATCGGCGTTCCCGTAAAGATCATCGCACCGTTCATGTCTCCGGACTTCGTCTTTGCCGGAAGCGTCGTCCCGCTCACCGCGCCGTAATGAGTCTGCCCCATCCCGCCAACGACCGACTCCGCTTTCGCCAGCTCCGGACACAGATAGACCGGAATGACCATCTTCGCCGCCTCGGCATTCTGCTCTGCATTGAACGCATGATCCTGCGAGATCTGCTGATACAGCGTTCCCTGCTCGATATACGGCAGGATGTACATCGACCAGGCAAAATTCTTTCCCCCCTTCATGAGGTACTGGTACTCGAATCCGCCAGGCGGTATCTGCCCGTCATGAGCCGCGATGTACTGCTCGATCCCCACAGCACACTGTTTCAGATGATTCTGACAGACCGATTTCCGTGCCGCACTCCGCGCAGCCTGAACAGCCGGAAGCAAAAGCCCCATCAGAACGCCAATGATCGCAATGACGACAAGAAGCTCGACCAACGTAAACGCTTTTCGGGAGCGGGAAACCATCTCATTTCCAATCTGAAGAAAATCCGCTTCGGACCAGCCGTCATGCCGCAGCAAAGATCCAAACTAACGCAAACGGTAGGTCTCCTGACTCACGAACAGAATATCGAGAGCCTTCTCACCGCTTCAAAAACGGCAATGACTAAATGGATACAGAACTCCAGATTTCGATATTCTTCCGCACCGTTTCCAATGCGTTCGCTCACAGTGGCGGCAGCCGTTCCGGATCTTCACCGGATTCCCTGTTATTGCGCGAAAACACGTTCTCCGCGCACACCGTTGCCGAAAAAAAGCCGTGTCGGAAAACATTTCGCAACACGGCAAATACCGGAGGTGGGAGTCGAACCCACATGTCATTGCTGACAATGGATTTTGAGTCCATCGTGTCTGCCATTCCACCACTCCGGCAGAAACTTTCGTTTCCGATTTGTTTATTTTACCACATTCCCGCTTTTTTGCAAGGGGGTCGGCTCTCTATTTTTTCATTTTTCTCCAATTATTTAAGCGTTTTTGTGTCGGAACTCGAGATCCGCACCAATTGCTCTTCACTCAGAAGACTGGAATCCACCCTCTGATAGAACGACCGCGCATGATCCCGCAAAAGCTGCTGAATGTCCGGAGAGTTGATCTGCTCAGAGATCGACCACCAGGCATCCGCCAGCTTCCGAAGATTTTCCTGCGATGCCGGCTGCGTTCCATTCAGAACCGCAAGCTCAAGACGCGCAGTATTCTGGATCTTCCGATTCTCGACCTTCACCAGATACGGCAAACTTCCCTCGACCGACCGGTTTTCCTTCCAAAGCCAAACCGCATAAAATTCGTTCTGCTTCGGATCATCCGGATCGACTTCCAGCTTCTCCAGCACATCCAAAATAGTTTCATACCGCTTTCGATATACCGCCTGCGACTGCGACATTTTCGACACGCGTTCCGCGCAATCCGCGACTGCGAACTGCTCGCCGAATTTCAAAAGCGCTTCCCCCAGCTTTGCCGATTCGTCAAACTTTTTCGCACTTCCAAGATCCTTCATGACCTCCAAAGCCGCCGACACGAAATTTCCCGCAAATTCCGGCTCCATCGAAACGTCCGGCGCACTGCATTTTTCAATGATCGCAAGGCACGTTTCATACTGCATCAACGCAAAATCAGGAAATTCCGGCGAACCAGACGCCACCATCGGCCGCACCTTCGTCAAAAGATCCA
The DNA here is from genome assembly GCA_015062085.1 of Planctomycetaceae bacterium. The sequence continues at coordinate 27,009 of SUVI01000031.1, read as the reverse complement.
GCATTTCCTGCGGACTGAAAACATCGACTCTCTCCTTGTGCAGCGGAGGCATTTCACGGAAATCGTCACTAGAGACGACCTCGCCGTCCCCGGCAGGAGTTCCGTTCGCCTGCATATTTTCACTCTCATCGGTCGAAACCGTTTCCGGCTGTGCAGCGGTTTCCGTCTCCGTTTTTCCATAGATCCAATACAGAGGACTGCCGACCGGCGTCTTCGGCGCATTCTGCGAAGACTCCGTGCCCGCGTCATTCGCAATCTCTTCGTTCACCGCATCCGCGAACTCTTCCCCGCTCTCCAATGCCCCATCCATCGGCTCAGCCGGCACATCGTCAGATCCCGCCTGCTCGAAGAACCCCGTCAGAGACTCCTCTTCCCCGGCCTCGGTCTCCTCGGCAAACTTTGCGAGGTCCGCAAATTCCGATCCTTCAGAAACCGTCTGTTCCGGAACAGGACCCGCCTCCGGAACAGGACCCGCCTCCGGAACAGGACCCGCCTCCGGAACAGAGACCGCAACGCTTGTATCCTGTTCGGTCTCAGAAGATGCCGTAGCGTATCCATCCTCACGATAGTCCATCGCCACAAACGGACGGTAGACCACGTGACTCAGAGGAAGAGTGAAAGGCTTGGCCTTTTCGATCTTCAAGTCCGCCTGATATGCGATCGAGCCGTCCGGATTGCGTTCCACCATAAACGCCATCATAAACATGATGACGCATCCCAGCGCCAAAGCACAAAAGATCATTCCCCATTGCTGGCAGCGCTGGAGAAAAGTCGGCCGAACGTAACTCATCCAGATCCGGCCGCCGGCAGCTCCCAAAAGTGCCTGGTCGTACTCCTGTTTACGCGCAGGATCCAAAAGAACATACTGCGCCTGCAGTATCTCTCCGGAAATTTTCGCAAAAACCTCCGGATCGCTCTCCGCATCTGCCTGAAACAGAGCGTCCATCGTCTTGTTCAAAGCCTTCGAGATCTTGCCGAGATCCGGTTCCCCGTTCTCCAAGCCTAAGATCTCGTAACTGCTGGGAGCCGTTCCCGAAGGAATTTCCCGATGAAGCCATTTCTGATAGTATTGTGAATAGTCCATTTACTTATACTTTTCTATGAAAAACTCCGCCGTGCTGTCCCCGAATGGAAATCATCACTATTCCCAAACCCCGGAACCCGGACTTGTCTCACTCGGAATGATCAGCTGGGTCCCCGGCGGCAAGATCCCCAACGATGAGATCTTGTCTGGATTCAGACGTCGGATCGCAGGCCAGTTCGCAGCATCGCCAAGACACTTCTCCGCAATGGCGATCACGGTATCCCCCTCCTGCACGATATAGTACTGCACAGACTGCCTCGCAGGACCACCGCTCACCGCGACCGGAGTGGACGATTCTCGAGGACAGTACGTACCATAGCAGCTGCGCAAATGCTCCAACTCCGGGATCAAAACCGTCATACCGGCCTTAAGCTCTCCGGGAATGGACCGAGTGTCCTTATTATACCGCGCAAGCGCATCTTTGTAAGCAGGAGAACCATAATATTTTTCGGAAATTTTCCAAAATGTTTCACCCGCAAGTACTATATGACTCCTACATTCCGAAAACCCTGCACCTCTTTCGTCACCCTCCTGCCTTCCGCCAACTGCCTGCCCCTCCTCTTTTGAATCAAGAACGGGAGTCTGCGGAGACTGCGGGGTTTCCATATCGCCCAGCCCATCCACTCCACCCAAATCACCAAGACCATCCAGTTCATCAGTACTAGGGTCCGTCGCGGGAGCAGCCAGAATGTCCGTTGGATCCGCGGCAGAAATTCCAGCTTCATTTTCAGAATTTCCATCATTGGGAAGTTCAAGATCCATCCCTAATTCTGATGCAGCAGGAAGCGGATCCTGAGGGGTTTCCGCATCAGCCGTTTCTGTGCCGGGAGTTTCTGTGCCGGGAGTTTCTGTGCCGGGAGTTTCTGTGCCGGGAGTTTCTGCATCGGGAGTTTCTGCATCGGGAGTTTCTGTGCCGGGAGTTTCTGCATCGGGAGTTTCTGCTCCGGGAATTTCCGAGTCAGAGAGTTCGCCAACGTCCAGACTGTCGCCAAACCCGCCGAGGCCGTCCGCAGCAGGAGTTTCCGCATCGGACGCATCTGCATCGGGAGTTTCTGCGTCGGGGGTTTCCGAGTCAGAGAGTTCGCCAACGTCCAGACTGTCGCCAAGCCCGCCGAGGCCGTCCGCAGCAGGAGTTTCCGCATCGGACGCATCTGCATCGGGAGTTTCAGCATCGGGAGTTTCCGAGTCAGAGAGTTCGCCAACGTCCAGACTGTCGCCAAGCCCGCCGAGGCCGTCCGCAGCAGGAGTTTCCGTGTCAGCCGTTTCTGTACCGGGAGTTTCTGCTCCGGGAATTTCCGAGTCAGAGAGTTCGCCAACGTCCAGACTGTCGCCAAGCGCTCCGGGAGTTTCCGCATCAGGAGTTTCCGCATCAGGAGTTTCCGCATCAGGAGTTTCCGCATCAGGAGTTTCTGCTGCATTGGGGAGCACGTCACTAACGGCAGATTCCTGTTCCAAAAGGTCCGAGTTCTGTGCCTCATCCCAAACGTTGGACTCAAAGCCCTCTCCGCCGGGAGCGACCATATCTTCGGAAAGTTCAGGATCGGATTCCGTTCGGGGAAACTTTGGAGCTTCCTTCATCTCTTCGGAAGACGTTTCCTCTGGATCCTGTTCGCTCTGCGAAATACCATCCAGCGCCGTCGGGAGTTGTTCTGCCGTATCTGCGGTCTCATTTTCCTGAGAGGGCCGCAGCGTCTGCGTATCCTCCGGCAGGTTCGGGTCGGAAACTCCAGTCACATCGGTCTCTGTATCAGGCAGGAGCGCCGTTAGATCTTCCTCTGTCCCAAGTTCATTTTCAAGTCCGTCAGCCTGTTCCGGCGCAGTATCCGAAAGTCCCGCTTCCGCAGCAGATCCAGTGTCGGTCCCTAGAGAGACTTGGGCCTCCAAACTGTCCTCCGGATCCATCTGAGCGTCAAATTCCGAGGACATTTCATCAAGTTCTGACGTTCCGTTCAGACTGTCTTCCAACTCATTTTCCAGACCATCCGCCGGAAATTCATTCGCTTCAGCCGTTCCTGCAATTCCATCCGTTCCGGTTTCACCAGCCTGGGGAGTTGCCGACGGCAGGGACAGATCCTGAGAGAACGCATCCTCTTTTTTCGTACTGTCCGCATCCGCTGCGGAGGGGTCCTGCGTACCTTCCGTCCCGATTTCCGCTCCGTTTTCAGCTCCGTTTTCCGCTCCGTTTTCTGCCGATGCGATCTTTTCTCCGTTCTCGTTTCCCGAGCCGCCGACCAACAACAGAACGAGCGCCAGAAGAGCCAGAGCGGTCAATCCAACGAAAGCGGATCCCAAAATCAGGTAGGTCTTACGCTTTTCGCGCGCGAGCTGTTCCGCAGTCTGGGACGGGATCCCGGGAACTCCGGCGCTTTCCGTTTTCGGTTTCTCCGGTTTCTCCGGTTTCTCCGGTTTCTCCGATTTCTCCGATCTCTTCAGTTTCTCTGGTTTCGCGCCTTTTTTCACTGCCGCCCCAGCCGCGGTCTCTTCCTCCACGGCACGCGCAATGCCGGATTTGGGTTTCGCGGCCTTTTTCACCGACTCCTCAACTGCTGCGAGCGCCTCCTCGTCCGAAACGTCTTGCGCACCATCTTCCAAAACGCCTTCCGACGCATCCTGATCCTGCGTTTCTTTTTTCTTACGCGCAAAGAAGGACTTCATGCTGCCGACCGTCTTCTCTGCCAGCGCTTTCAATCCGCCGCCCGACTTCACCGCCGGATCCGTCGGCGTCTCCTGCGCATTTTCGACGGACGCAGTCTCCGCTCCGGCACCTTCATTCTTTTCAGCACCATTCTCCAGTCCGGCATTCTCTTCCTGCCCGCCTTCCGTTTCCGGCTTCTTCTTTTTCTTCAGGAAACTGCCAAGAGCCGCGGTCCACCCCTTCAATTTCTCGCCGAATCCGGGCCCTTTTTCCTTTTTCGCAGCCTCCGCGTCCTGCTCCGCATCCGCATTTTCCGCCGCTTTCAGCTGGATCTCCTTCCAAGCGTCCCGTTCTTCCTCGGCAAGCGATCTTTCCTTCTTCTCTTTCTTCTCTTTCTTCTCTTTCACTTCCGCCGAAGTTTCCGGCTCCGGCTCCGGTTCAGGTTCCGGCTCACTAGAGGAGTAAACGGTCTCTCTGTCATCTTCCTGTTCTTCTTCCTCCACCACATAGTCTTCTACTTCATACTCATCCGCGCCCTCATCCGCGCCCTCATCCGCGCCCTCATCCGCGCCCTCATCCGCATCGACGAACTCCGGGTTTTCCAGCTCTTGCGAGTACGAAAACTTGTACTCCGCATCATTTTCGTACTGACTGTAATCAGAATCGCTACACATACTCGCCCAACGGTCGTGTTTTCCATTTTTACCTCGATATCTCTTACCCATAGCTCTACTCCTCTACGATTTCCGCAATGCGCAGTTTGGCGCTTCTGGACCTTGGATTCCGCGTCACTTCTTCTTCATCTGCCAAGATCGGCTTTTTGTTCACGATCCGATAGAACGGCTTTTCCCGAAACGCATCCTTCACCCTCCGGTCTTCCAGCGAATGAAAGCTCAAGATCGCGACCTTTCCTCCCGGCTTCACACAGTAGGGCATCTCCCGCAGGATCTTCTCAAGCGCCTGCATCTCCCCATTGACCGCGATCCTCAGAGCCTGAAAAGTCCGCGTCGCCCGGTCGATCGTCTCGTGAGGAGAACGCGGAACGCACCGGCGCACGATCTCTGCAAGCTCGCAGGCGGTCCGGATCGGCTTTTCCCGGCGGACTTCGCAGATCTTCCGCGCAATGCGTCGGCTGAAACGCTCTTCACCGTACTCGTAGATCAGGTCCGCGAGATTCGATTCCTTCATCGTATTCACGAGATGAGACGCCGGTTTTCCCTCGTTCGTGTTGAACCGCAGGTCGAGCGGACCGTCGGAATTAAAACTGAATCCGCGTTCCCGGTCCGCGAGCTGATCGCTGGAAAGTCCGAGATCCAGCATCATGCCGTCCACTTTGCCGACCTTGATCTCCTCAAGTACTTCCTGCAGTTCACTAAAATTGCTTTCCGCCAAAATGACCGGCAGTCCCTTCAGCGCAGCCTCGGCCCGTTCGATCGCTCCGGGGTCCCGGTCCAGTGAGATGACGAGACCATCTTTTCCGACCTTTTCCGCCAGTGCGCGCGTGTGCCCTGCCCCTCCGAGGGTCCCATCCACGATGACCTGCCCCGGTTTCGGATCCAGCGCCGCCATGATCTCACGCAGCATCACCGGCACATGGACCGTATGGGGACCAGAGGGCGAAAAATCAAAATTTTCCAGACTTCCGCCGACCTGCGGCTCCAGATTTTCTGAAATTTCAGCAGCAGACGGCTCTTTTTCTTCCTGCATGACGGAATTCCTTTCCACTCCCGGAAAAACAAAACGAAACTACGGACGGATACGCTATCTTCCCTTTTCGGTCCTTCGCCGAAAAAACTTCAAAATCAGGAAAATACGAAAAACACTTTACCCATTCCACCCATTTTCAACAAAATATTCCAGGTCCATCCGGCAGGTGCGCGACAGTTTCACCACGGAAGACACACGGAAGACACACGGAAGACACACGGAAGACACACGGAAGACACACGGAAGAGTTCACTGAAAGACACTGAAAGGAAACTCGAAAAACTCGAAAAACTCGAAAAAATGCGAAAGGCACCAAAAGGCGATCAAAAATATTGGTCCATCCGGGAACTGTGTACCCGTTTTACCACTGAAGACACTGAAAATGCACAGAGAAACACGGATCTTAATGCAAAAAGGAGTGAAAACCGATCGCGCGAACATTTTTTAATTTTAAAAATTTCTTTCGCGTCTTTTCGTGTTTTCCGTGAAATTCGTGTCAGGACACGTTCCCTCCCTTTTTTCCTCTCTTTCTTTTCAGTGTGTTTCAGGGAACTCCTCTGTGTTTTCAGTGGTAAAAACCCAAACTTGGACTGGTACGCACATGCCGGAAGAGGTAAATTTCTTCAAAACCTGCCAAATTTAGCGAAACGAGACCCAAATTTCAATTTTTTGCGTATTTATTCCGATACCCCTTCTTGACAGATGGATTGAAATTCGGTAATCTGTTAAGGAAAGACGCATTTTGATTTCAATTTGGGGAAACTTTTCCTGAAATTTCGATTTGGGAGTAAATGAATGAGCGCACCGCAATCCATGCACAGTAAGCCATTCCAAAATAAGATCATTTACCTTGGTTTCATCATCGTATTGCTGATCCCGATCTATATGCTCGGCAATATGTCCAACGGTTTCCTTGAACAGCAGCGGACGCCGGACGCCAATATTGAAGATCTCGGTAAAAATCTCGACGGCGAGATCAACATGGCGGCAGAAACGGTCCGGCTGGGGACTTTCGGTCTGGACGGCGTCGCGCAGATGCTCCTCTGGCAGAAAGCCGACGAATACAAAAAGAAAAAGGACTGGACCAAACTTGCCGCAACGCTCAATCAGCTCATCATGCTGAATCCCCATCTGGAAAGCGTCTGGCGCTTCCAGGGCTGGAACCTTGCGTACAATGTCTCGGTCGAGCACGACAATTACGAGGAACGCTATTTCTGGGTCAAAAAAGGGATCAAATTCCTCGAACGCGGCACAGAATACAATCCGAATTCCATCCGCGTGACGTGGGACGTGGGGTGGACGACCTCGCAGAAGATCGGAAAATCGGACGAACGCGTCTTTTTCCGGCGTCTTTACCGCGATGACAAAGACCCGAACATCACCGACCCGCCGATCCGGATGAGCCGCCGTGACAGCTGGCTCGTCGGTAAATGGTGGTACAAGCAGGCGGAATCTCTCCATGTGGAAAAAGGCGTGGACCTGGAAACCATCAGTCCGACCCTCTTTTTCTCCTACGCTCCGCTCGCGCAGGCCTACTACGCAGACAATCTGGAGCAGGACGGAAACTTCATCTACGCCGGAAGCGCCTCTGGAAATGCCGGCGGTGCCTCGGACGGTGCACAGATGGCATGGAACCAGTTCAATAGCGAATGGAAGGCTTTCGGCGAACTTTCGCTCAACTCTGCTTTTGGAGAACCAATGAAACTCATCGAGCAGGAGATGCAGGAAGAGCTCGCGGAAACGAAACGGAAGGAACTCGACGCTCTGGATCCCGGCCGCTACGAGTACCTGGTCAATATCAAGCGCGCTAGGCTGACGCAGGAAGAACGCAATGCCCTGAGCATCCCCCTGGAAGCCCGGTCTGCCGACGTTCAAAATATCGCGAGCGCCGCGGAAGAAAAGATCAAGGTCTCCAATGACGAATGGGCGCAGAATCTTCCGATGGAGAAACGCCAGAGAGGACAGCAGCTCGCGAAGGAGCTGGATGCCGCGAATGATCAGGCGAAACTCATTCGCAGATACCGTCTGATCGTGAACTACCAGTACTGGGACCTGCGCGGTGAACTGGAAAAAATTCCGTCCATCATCGAGGCGAGAAAACTGGCTTACGAAGCGGACAAACTGTACGAAAACAACGAACTGCGCGAAGCCGTCGCGAAATACGACCGGGCGTTTGCGCTCTGGGTGGAAGTCATCAACAGTGAGGAACGGTTCAAGGACATTCTGCAGGAAGACCTGTTTGCGTCCGATCTGCGCTCGATGTACGACAAATACGTCCTGATCCGCACACAGGACGACCCAAATCTGCGTGAAGAGGACATTCGACGGACATTCCCGCTCAAAAAGGTGCTGGAAACGGCTCCCACGGATGACGGGGAAGTGGAAATGATGCGCATGCGCCGGGAGCACAACATGAAACAGGGCGGCTACATGCCGGGGAAATTCATCTAAACGGCATCGCAGCTCGGCATACTTTTCAAAAGTTTGCCATGCACAAAAAAGCGTCCAAGCAAGTTCGTTCAGGAAAAAGGAAAGAGTACCGTGTGCTTTTTCCTTTTTCTTTTCAAAAGACGGCCTGCCCTAACTTTAGCCTTTTTTCACAAAAAAAGAAAAAACACCCAAAACTCGACCCGCTACAAACAGCACAAGCCATGCGACCCGCACACCTTCACGCAAATATTTTCTAAATTTTAATCCGGAAGACTCTCAAATCTTGACTTTCCGGCAAAAACCGGATATAATTCAGTGTGTGTTCGAAGGGATTCACGAACACATTCGATTCGGATTTTTTCAGGGAGGCATTATGTTTTCCACTCTCACAGCACTGATTTTATACACAGCCCCTTTTGCCGACATACAGAACGGGATCGCTAAAGCCGCACCATCGATCGAGATCCCCGCAGCAGGATCGTCCTTTCATCATTTGGACGATCTCCATTCCCAGCAGATGAAAACTCAAAAAGAGATCACCGCGATCATTCAGAACGGGAAAACGCTCGAAAAACGCGGAGATCTTTCCGGTGCACTGAAGTGTTACAAGGACGGGTACAGGAAATACCCGACCTCGACAGCGATCCAGCGGAATTTCAGCCGCATGAAAGTTTTGTGCGACATTCGCAAACGTTACTCTTCGCAGATGCACTTAGAGCTGATCCTGAAGATGGACGCGGAACGATTTCACCTTTTTGTGGACGATTTTCTGACCACATTCGGAAATTTCTACCACCCGCTTTCTCCCGCAGAGATCTTCAAACGCGAGCTCCTTTGCATCAACATCGCGCTTCATTCCCGTGATTTCTGTTCCCGGATCCTTCCGGAATACTCCGAGGAGGAGATCCAGCGGTTTTATCAGGCAGCCTCGGCTCTGGGAAAAAGCAGAACGCTCCAGACTCATGACGAGCTTGTCTCGGCAAACCTGGAACTCGGGACGCTTTTTGAACAGCATTTCCGTAAAAAAGGATGCATTTTGGTGTCGGAAGGGCTTTTCAGTTTCATTGCGAGCCTGGACACCTACTCAGAAGTCCTTCTTCCTGTCCAGCACAAAGAACAGATCGCAGAGATCCAAGGAGAGCTGGTCGGCATCGGCATCGAGATCTCCGTTAGCGGCGGAAAAACGTACATTCAGCGTCTTCTTCCCGATTCGCCGGCTGCGCAGGCGGGGATCCGGCGAGGTGAGCTCATTACGAAGATCGACGGCATTTCGACCCTCAGCAAATCGCAGGTGCAGGTCTCCGAGATGCTTTGCGGTACGGAAGGAACCCCCGTCCGCCTGACGCTCGACGATCAGAACGGCAGGACATACAGCGTCGAACTTTTTCGCCGTCACGTGACCTACCCGAGCATTTCCTGTTCCCGGCTCATCCCCGACAGCACAGACACCGCAAAGATCGGATACGTCCATCTGGAACGATTCCAGGACAATACGCCGGACGAAGTTGAAACGTTCCTCAGGACCTTCATGCCTCAGGGAATGGACCGCATGATCATCGACCTGCGCGGAAATCCGGGAGGGACCGTCACATCTGCCGTCAATACCGCAGACCTTTTTCTCCAAGATGGCGTGATCCTGAAAACGCAGAGCCGTTCCCACACGCAATTCCAGTACCATGCGGACGCGCGCAAGTACTACACGCTCCCGCTGGCCATCCTGATCGACGAGGAGAGCGCGAGTGCCGCAGAGATCTTTGCCGCGGCGCTTCAGGACCATCAGCGCGGGATCCTGATCGGCAAACAGAGTTTCGGGAAATGGGTGATCCAGTCACTGCTGCCCATTCCGAACACGCCGTTTCATATGAAACTCACGACTTCACGGTTCTACTCGCCGCTGGAACACCAGTACAATCACGTCGGCATCGAGCCGGATCTCGTGATCCACCAGACAGGAAAACCGATCTTCAATGAAGAAATGGACAGCCAGGGAAATTTCTCCAATGCGCAGTCCCAAATGCTCCGGCAGATCCAGGACCCAGTCCTCCTTCGGGCAGCGGAACTCCTTTCACAAACGGAGTGATTTGAAGCTCTTTGAAGCTCTTTGAAGCTCTTTGAAGCTCTTTGAAGCTCTTTAAAGCTCTTTAAAGCTCTTTGAAGCTCTTTAAAGCTCTTTAAAGCTCTTTAAAGCTCTTTGAAGCTCCGCACACACCTTTTAAAAAGACGGACCGTTCCAGGCGTTCCGTCTTTTTTGAGGTCCATCCGGGAACTGCGTACCAGTTTTACCACTGAACACACTGAAAACTCACAGAGAAACACTGACCTTAATACAAAAAGCAGTAAAAACAGATCGCGCGAACATTTTTTAATTTTAAAAATCCATTTGCGTCTTTTCGTGTTTTCCGTGAAATTCGCATCAAGGCACGTTCACTGCCTTTTTCCTCTTTCTTTTCAGTGCGTTTCTGCGTTTCTTCAGCGCTCTCAGCGGTGAGATCGGAACCTGGATCGGTACGTACTTGCCGGAAGAGCCATTTTTGATTTGAAACCGATCAAGGACCGCCCCAAACGGCAGGTCATTCCTCGTTCAGAGCCAGTTTTTCCTTCCGTTCCTTCCGTTCTTTCCTTCTTTGCCAGTATTTGGTCCAGAGATGCGGAATAAGGATCCGAAGCGGCATTCGGAGAAAATGCGAACGGACGTAGAGACAGAAACGCGCAAGTGCAGAAAGCCGCGTCTCTTCACCGGAAAGTTCCGGCTCCATCGACAGCGGGACCAAAAAACGCATGAGATTCCGGGAAACGAAATTTCCGCGAAAAGCATGAAGCTCCCGCAGAAACTCCACTGAAAAAGGAGTCCCGAGCAGCAGTCGGCAGAACGTCACGGAATGGTACAGCGGGCGAGTCAGGCGCAGCTGGCGTGCCCGAGCGAGCAGTTTCTCCGGAAAATCCGGGTCCTTCTGCGAAAAATAGCGAAACATTGCGTCCAGATCCAGAAGGTCGCGCGCACAATTTTCCAATTCGCCATCCTGAAAAAGGTGGACCGTGCTGTGAAGGAGCATATCACGGGGACTCAAAACGTAGAGGTCGTCGCGCAGGTGCACGAGCTCCTCAAAAAGCAAGTCGGCATCGACCGTCAGTTTTCCGGTCCTCGGCAGGATCGTGTGATGGACATCCAGCGTCGTTCTTCGGTCCAGATGGACCATGGGGGGGATCTCGTGCATCCAGTCGCGGTAGAAATGTTCGTCGTATTCGGATTTTTTCTCCGGGATCCACCCGGCAACGGTCAGCGCGGCTTCGACCTGCGGAAGGGTCTCCAGCGGCGTCAGAATATCGACGTCGACCGAAACTCTTCCCCTTCCCCACGGCAACCCGGCAGCCTGGTAGGCAGCGCCTTTCAGCAGAACGATCGGGATCTCTGCATTTTTCGCCGTTTCCGAATAACATTTTCCAAAAAGCGCACGCCGAATGCACTCGCTCTCCCAAAGCGACTGCCGTCTCCCCCGCTCTGCCTTGACTTCCGCAGACCGAAGCATCCAGCGTCCCCTTTCCGGCACGAACTCCGACAGGCCGTTCTCCCGGATGAAGATCGCCAGCGTTCCCATCAGTCTCGCAGCTCTCGCAAGCTGGAAAAGGCGTTCCCATTCCCGAAACGTCCACATTCGCGCCTGCGCAGGATCACGAAAGAATGGCAAAATAAACATAAGGCCCGCTCCCCGGAATGTTCCCCGCACTCTCTGCCCAAAAAAGCCCCCGAAAAACGGAGGCTGACCCATTTCTGTTTCCGCAGTACGGGAAAACGCCCGTCAAAATCTTCTCTTCAAGACATTCTCCCGCACTTTCATTTTACGCAAAACGGCACGCTCAGATGGCGTTTCCGATCTTGCGGGCACGCGTCGGATGATCGAGGTCGATGCCGAGCGAAACGCCGACCTGGATCAGAAGATTCCAGCCGGCCATAAGCTGCACGCACGGATCAAGCAGACCAACGGACGGGATCTGAATGGTCGGGAAGATGGTCGGTTTTGAAGAGATCGCGATGATGTTCACGCCAATACGGTCCACCAGCAGTTCCTGCATCTTGGCCATTTCGGATTCGTAGGGTTCGATGACGATGATCGTTTCGCCTTCGTTCATGACTTCTTCGATACCATGCAGGAGGTAAGTACCTTCGAGGTAATCGCTCTTCTTGCGGGTGATCTCGTTCGTCTTCAGACGCAGTTCTTCCGCGACGCCGTTATTGCGCCCGGCAAAGTAAATGATCGGAGAATTGGCGACTTTCGCGATGATCTCCGGATCGATCTCGACCGCCATGGCCTTCTCTGCAGCTTCGGCAGCCGCTTCGACCTGGAAATCGCAGCCGTAAATGTTCTTCAGGATGGAAAGATAGACCAGACCGCTTTCCACGACGCTCTTCGTAGCGGCGACAGCGTCTTCTTTGCCGCAGGAGAGGATGATCGACTCGTTGGACGCCTCGATGATCTTCGTTCCGGCATTCGCAGTCATGGAGAAACGCTTCTGATGATCCTGTTCCGCCAGATTGTTGAGCAGCATCACGATCTCTTTCGTCATTCCGCTGTTCGACACGCCGAAGACCGCCCAGTTTTTCAGGTCATACTCACGCGCCTGGATGCTTCCGTCAGTCGCCATGGAGATCTCGGACCCCAGTTTCAGCGCGGTGTAGATCATGTTTTTCGCCGGGAAAATACGGCTGGAACCTTCACCCGTCATGAAAAAACGGCCGGCTTCCTGAATGGCTTTCGCCATGTTCGCCGTCTGGGTCCAATCAAACTTGCGGATGATGTCCGGCGTCTCAAGCATTTCTTTGACCAGCGCAAACGAGCTGTACTTGCTGTCAGTCAGATTCATAAAAATTCCCCTTTTATGAAAAATTTCCTAAAATAAAGTGGAAAAATATGGAAAACGGTCTATAATAAAATAAAATGGACATTTTCCAAAACGCACAGGATTTTCATTTTAGTCCAAATGTGAAAATTTTTCAAGAGGGAGTACCGACTTTCTCTTCAAATTTGCGTTTTTTCCTGAATAAATTTAACCTTTTTGCAGAATTTTTTATTTTCATGAGCATTCTGAATGAATTTCAAAAACGTTTCCAGATCGTCCGCGACTCTTCCCAAAGCCGGGAAAAACGCACTTTCGCACTCCTAGAGCTTCTCTGTGCCCCGCTGAGTTTCCTGACGCTCTTCGTTTTTCTTCCCGCAATGATCGTTGCCCGACGCTGCGAAGCTCTGGATCCGCTCCTTTTGGAGAGACTGGAACTCGTCCTGCGCGTCCTTCTGGCGGCCTCCGTCGGATACCTGACGAACTTCATCGCGCTGGAAATGCTCTTCAAGCCGTTTCGGCCAACGCTTTCCCATCCGCTTTCCATTTTGACGCTCGGATACTGGAAACAGGGTCTCGTTCCCCGAAATAAACCCCAGCTTGGTGAAGAGATCGGAAGAGAAGTCGAAGAAAAATTGCTCGATACGAAAGAGGTCACCGACGATCTGTGCTCCGCACTGCTGGAGCTCCTTCACTCCCCTCAGACCCTGGAAACAGGAAAGGCACAGATACGCGAACTCCTCAAGACGCATGACGCCCGCATCGCAGAATTCCTCATCCCGCAGATCGAAGACTCCCTCGCTCCGACCATTCAGCAGCTACTCAGCGAAGAGAGCCTCCGCACGTTCTGGCAGGAAGTCATCGCGCCGCGTCTGGATTCCGATGAACTTCGGCAGCTCGCAGCACAGAAACTCGCAGACAAACTGCGTGAAAAGACCCCGCAGTTCATGGATACTCTCCGCGAAATGGTGCGCGAGTACATCATGTCCTTCCTCCAAAAAAATCCGTTTCTCGGAGGGTTTTCAGAAAAACTCGCAGATGGTTTCGTTTCCTTCGTGAACTGGGACGACGTGCGCGTCAAGATCGAAGAACGCCTCTGCGCTCACTCCACGGTACACGCCCTCGGTGAGGAACTCGTAAGCATGGGAACGGAACTCCAGAAATGGTTTCAGTCTCCGGAGTCGGCATCGCAGATCGAAGGATTTCAGAACATCATGCAGGAACGTTTCCGGGACTTCATGAAACAGTACCTTCAGGAAAATCTCCCGCACTGGATCGAGCAGCTCCTCGATTCGCCGCAGCTCTGGCAGTGGCTCGATTCCGAGATCCTCCCCGAAGCGCAGAACGCCGTGAAAGCGTGGCTTGAAAGTGATGGGCAGGACCTCCTTGCAGAACGTCTCCATCTCGCCCAAAGGGTCCAGAAAGCCGTCGAAAAACAAGACGTCGAGGAATTTTACCTCATGATCACGAACGTCGCGGCAATGCACCTCGGTGCGATCCAAGTCCTCGGATTCTTCCTCGGCGGCGCGGTCGGACTGCTCCAGCTCCTGCTCTGAACCTCCGATCTCCAATACGGAAAATTACGGCAGGTCCCGTCGTAAACCAAAAAGGTCCATCCGGGAACTGCGTACCAGTTTCACCGCTGAAGACACTGAAAACTCACAGAGCCGCACAGAAAAGGGAACACGAAAAGCACGAAAAAACACGGATCGCGCGAACATTTTTTAATTTTAAAAATTTCATTTGCGTCTTTTCGTGTGTGCCGTGAAATTCGTGTCAGGGCACGTTCACTCCCTTTTTTCCTTTTTCCTCTTTCTTTTAGTGTGTTTCTGCGTCTTTTCAGTGTACTCCGTGGTAAGATCGGAACCTGGATCGATACGCACTTTCCGGAAGGACCTCAAAAAAAGGAGCTTCCGTGTTTTCCGCGGTGAAGTGGTGCGAAGCCGGCGGATGGACAAAAAAATTTTCCAAAAAATGAAAAAAATTTGCATAAAATCTCAAACACGCGTTCATAATATAGTATAAACACAAAATGAAACAAAATAAAATAAAACAAAACCCAAATGAAAGGAAAGAAAAATGAAAAAAGCAATGAATCTCCTGTTTGCCGCGGCCGTCATCCTTTTTGCTTCCATGAGTGCAGCAGAAGCTCAGATGATCGAAACTGGCTGGCAGATCGGCAAGTACACTTTTAACGCGCTGATCGTCATTCCGAACGAAGATGAGGCAGTTGCCCGAATCGCGATCTACAACGAAAACGATGAAGTCGTTGAATTTGTGGACGAAAAACTGGTCCCGACGACCTACGAAGGACACCGCGTCTTTATCGGGAAAGAGACGCACATCCATAACGGAACGACGCGCAATTATACGCCGGACAATTTCCTCTTCATGACCTCCGGCAAGGCCTTCATGTTTGACGAAGAGGGAAACAAAGCAGAAATGCAGATCCGTTTGGTAGAGCAAGATGAACTCGCTCAAATCATGGATAAGTACCAGATCGATCTTCCGGAATCAGAATCAGATCCAGATAATATTTCTAAACCGGATGGCCTCATTCGCAAAAAGACGCACAATGTCAATATCAACATCAATAAATAGACGGAAACGCTCTTAAATTCCGCAGACACACAGATCGTTCAGCCCCAATGCGGCTCGCGGATCGGCTGAACGATCTTTCTTTGACTCCTCTAGGAAGTATGCTGCAGCAGGATCTCTGTATTTTCAGCAGCCGAAATTACGATACAAACGGATACACTGTTACCGGCGATTCTCAAAAAATCCCCGCAGCGGCCGCCAGCCCCTGCGGGGAACTTCATTTTAGACGCGCTTCTGCACGTTCTTACTTCGCGGCACGTTCCGCCATGACTTTCAGCAGGACGTCAGGACAGTCCGTCGTAACGCTCGCCACGCCGGCGTCAAGACATTCGTTCATCCGTTTCGCGTCATTCACCGTCCAGCAGAAAACCGTCAGACCGGCCTCGTTCAGACGCTTCACCACATCAGCAGTCACGCCGGCATGGTGCATGTCGACCGCATTGACTCGGCAATCCGAGCAAACGGCGATGATGCGGTCACAATACGCTTCCCAAGATTCGCCTTTTTTCTGCGTGCAGAGCCATGCGATGAAAATATCTTTGTTCAGCTCACGCATTTTCTTGCAGACGTTCGCGGAGAAAGCGATCACGACGCATTTGTCGATCATGTCGTACTTTTCCAGAACTTTCAGCGTATCCGCTTCGATCCCTTCCTGCTTGATCTCCACGACCGGAACGGTTTTCGTCCCCACGTGCATCTTAACGGCAGCATCGAACGTCGGGACCGGCTCACCCTTGAACTGCGGGCCTTTGTGACTTCCGACGTCACGTTTCGCCAACTCTTCCATCGTCAGATCGGTCGCACGAATATTTTCGCCCGTGTAACGCTTTAGACTTCCGTCATGCATCAGGAAAACGACGCCGTCACTGGAACGGTAAATGTCCATCTCATTGCCGTTCGCGCCAACGTCGATGCCGCCTTTCATCGAGGCAAGCGTGTTTTCAGGATACTGCGACGAAAAACCGCGGTGCGCCACACACGGACTGGAGACCGGATCAGGATGGGACGGGATCTCCGCAAAAACAGCAGAAGAAACTAGGAGGCAAAGGCTCCAAAGGCCGACGGCGGGAACAAAACGACTTTTTTTCATTTCTGAATTCCTTTCAGGATCTTGATTTTCCTGTGCCGGGACAAGCGCCGTTTCCAACCATACACGCGGCAAGAACTACACGCAGGATCCCAATGGCACACATTCTTGTACTTCAGACCTCTGCATTATATCATGTCATCTCCAAAATGTCAACCATTTCCCTCCATCTTCCAAAAATACTTTCAATATTTTTTCGAAAATGCTTAAAACACCCCAACCGATCGCCCCGCCCATGTTGCGCATCTGGCGCTTCCTGCCTATTTTGTCACTGAATTCATCCGTCAAGAAAAAATTTTGAAAAAAATTTCAGTCTGTTTCATGCCCCTTCGCAGCATGGCTCCCATAGCAAAACACGGATTTCACCGAGGTCTTGCAAAAATTCCCATTCTGCTTCCAGCGTCCGCCCGTAAAAGCACGGCTCGGCCTCCCCCTTGAAAAAAATCGATTTTCTGGTAGAATACTTTTTCAAATACAAAACCTTTTCTTTCCTCGTGAGTTGTTCATGGACTCCATTGGCTGCAGAAAAGAACTGGCCGGCTGTTCCGGTTCCTGTTTTTTTGTGTTCCCAGCGGGAATTTTAATTCGCCCTTTTTATTAAAATTCAGACCCTAGTCCAGTTTACGTTCCAAGGAGTCAACGATGGCAGCGAGTGCCTATTTTATTCAGGAATGCCCAACGTGCGGCAAACGGATGCAGATCCGCAGTCAGTATCTCGGTAAGAGCCTGACCTGTCCCAACTGCATGGATCAGTTTATCGCCTCTGACGAGCCGATAGAAGGTCGCGGTCTCTTTTCGATTGCCGGAAATCTGAGCATCGGCGGGACTGAACGCGAGTTCTCAGAACATGAGTTCCAGGATCTTTTGGCAGGCTGTCACGGTTTCAACCGCTGATTTTTCCGGACCATTCCAAACAGGTTTCCGCCATTTTTACATTTGCCGTTTTCGAATTTTTTTCGGAAACGGTTTTTTTATGGTCCATTCGGGAACTGCGCACCGGTTTCCCCACGGAAGCCGCCGAGGAGTTCACAGAAAGATACAGAAAGAAAACACGAAAAACTCGAAAAGATGCGAAACACACCAAAAGGCGATCAAAAATATTTGAAACCTTTCGTGTTTTTTCGTGTTTTTTCGTGTTTTTTCGTGTTTTCCGTGAAATTCGTGTCCGTCCGCTTTCAGAGTCTTCTCTTCCGCGTCATTCTTTGCGGAAACTTGACGGAACTAGTGGACTCTCTGTCCCGGAACGGCTCCGGAGTCGGGGGAAAGAACGAAAATGTCTTTTCCGCCGGGGCCTGCCGCGCAGATCATCGCTTCGGAAAGCCCGAATTTCATCTGTCTCGGCTGGAGATTCGCGACGCAGACGACCAGACGTCCAAGAAGATCTTCCGGTTTGTACGCCGACTTGATCCCGGCAAAAACGTTCTTCGTCACACCGCCGCCCAGCGAAAGAGTCAAATGCAGCAGCTTTCTGGCTTCCGGAACTTCCTCAGCCATGATGATGCGCGCGACACGGAGGTCCACTTTGCAAAAATCGTCGATCGTACAGAGTGCTTCGAGCGGCTCATCCTCGAGCGGCTGCGCACTGTCGTCCCACTGGAAGTTCGTTCCTTCCGCATTCTGTTCTTCTGCGGGCTGATTTTCAATTTTCGTTTCTTCGATCATCGCTTCGATCGCTTTCTCGTCCATACGGGTCATCAAATGGGTAAATTCATTCACTTTCGTGCCGGCAAGCGGCGTCTTGACCGACTCAAACGTCCAGTCGGCCGCATTCTCGTTCAGAAGCTCAGCGGACTGCTTCGCGAGCTTCGGCAGGATCGGCGCCAGATAGATCACCATCTGACGGTAAAGATTCAGTGCGACGGAGCAGACATCCTGCAGTTCCTGCGCCCGTTCCGGATCCTTGCGCAAGACCCACGGCGCGTGCTCTTCGACGAATTTATTCGCGCGGTCCCCAAGAGCCATGACGAGGCGCGTGACTTTGGCGAAATCGCACTCTTCGTACGCTTTTGCGATCTCGTCCGCCAGTTCCGCACCGGCAGCAAAAAGTCCGCCGTCTTCCGGATAGGAGGCCGAAGTGCCCTGCTCACGGATGAATTTTGCCGTTCGGCTCGCAAGATTCACTAGCTTTCCGACGAGGTCCGCGTTCACTTTGTCGCGAATATCCGTGAAATTCAGGTCCACGTCGTCCACGCTCCCGGTCAGCTTCGAAGCGAAATAGTAACGCAGGTATGCCGGATCGAGGTGACGGAGATACGTATCCGCCTTGATGAACGTTCCCTTCGATTTCGACATTTTCTCGCCGTTGGTCGTGAGCATTCCGTGAATGTGGATCTTTTCCGGGAGATTGAAACCGGCGACCTTGAGCATCGCAGGCCAAAAGAGCGTGTGGAAGTACGTGATGTCCTTTCCGATGAAATGATGGATCTCGGTTTCAGGGTCTTTCCACCATTTTTCCCAATTCTCGCCGTTTTTCGCACACCAGACGCGCGTCGCCCCGACGTATCCGATCGGCGCATCGAACCAGACGTACCAGTAATTTCCGGGAGAATCCGGGATCTCAAATCCGAAGTAGGGCGCCGGCCGGGAAATGTCCCAGTCGCGCAGCTCGTCTTTCAGGAAGAAATTCGCGAGGTAATTGGCGATCTCCTCCTGCAAGTGTCCTCCGTTTTGCGTCCATTCAGTCAGGAACGGGCGAAGGCGTTCGATCTCGACCATGAGATGCTCGGCATCGCGGAGTTCCGGCGTCGTTCCGGAAAGCGTACTGACCGGGTTTTTCAGATCTGCCGGCGTGTACGTCGCGCCGCACTTGTCGCAGGAGTCGCCGTACTGATCTTCCGCACCGCATTTCGGGCAGGTTCCCTTCACGAACCGGTCTGCAAGAAACGTGCCTTCCTTCGTGTCGAAAAGCTGGGAGATCTTCTTCTCATGGACCAGCCCTTCCCTGCGCAGCGCAGCCCAGATCTCCGCACAAGTCTCACGGCTCTCCGGATCGTTGGTGCTGCCGTAGTAGTCGAACTCAATGTCCATCCCGCGGAAAGAGGCCTGATGCTGCTCACGCACATTGGCGATCAGTTCTTCCGGCGCCACCCCTTCTTTATTTGCCCGGATCATGATGGCGGTGCCGTGTGTGTCATCCGCACAAATGTAAATGCAGCGGTTTCCGCGCAGGCGCTGTGCGCGGACCCAGATGTCCGTTTGGATATATTCGACAAGATGTCCGATGTGGATCGGTCCGTTGGCGTACGGAAGGGCACTCGTGACTAGAATTTTTCTCATGTGCGTTCCTCTGGAATATGCGTTCCTCTGGAATAACTGAATCATACTAAATATCGAAAACGTTTTCGATCCTGTCTTCCATTATACGCCTTTTTAAAAGAAACACAATCCCCGCCCTATTGAAATTTCGCCGAAAATACGAAGATTGCACGAATTCCGACAAAAATGAAAAAAAAAGCCTCCCCCCTCTTGAAAAAATTTTAATTTCGTGTAAGATTAAATAAAATCGAAAGTGAACCATCGGGGCATAGCGCAGTCTGGCTAGCGCATCTGCTTTGGGAGCAGAGGGTCGGAGGTTCGAATCCTCTTGCCCCGACTGAAACCTGAACGCTCGTTTGAGTTTTCAGGTTTTTTTCTTTTTAGAGGTCCGATCCAAAGGAAGCTCGCCATGGGAAAGCCCTCTATTCTTGCAAATATTCTTGCAAAAAAGTAAAAAAATGAAAGATTTCTCCTGTTTTCAGTGAATAAAAAAAACCGATGAACGAAAAAAGCGCGACGTATCGTTTCGCCGGTGCTCTCCGACCTCACGGAATTTCAGCAGGACGCTGTTGACAAATTCTGGCCGGAAACCGCGATTCCGGGAGCAAAAGGTACCGTTCGCCAATTTTTAGTAAGTTTTTTAGGAAAGGATGTCGTCAGCTCGGCATATTTGACCAGACCGCATAATAAAATAAATTCCAGAAACACGATTTTCCCATTTTGGAGCGGGCGTGCATTTTATTTATTTTACGCAAACCCTACATTTGCACCCAATAAATAAAAAATTCCCAAATTTCCGCCAAAAGATGGGCAAATTAGTGGAATTTAACAATTGGCGGTGTATAATTTAATTAATCAGATTTGTTTTTTTGTGGAAATATTGCAGATTGCCCTGAAAATATCAAGGGGATCTGGCATATTTACCGAAAAACTGATTGAGTATTGGTCGATCCATACGCCTGGGAGGGGTATGGAGTCGAGTTCATGTCCATGGAGGATGCAATAATGAAAAATGTGTTAGGATTATCGGTCTCTGCGATACTCCTTCTCGCAATGTTGTGTGTATCTCCAGCCGAAGCACGGTACTGCGGCGCGGTGCGATGCTGCCCATGCGTCAAAGTATGCCCTCAGTACGAGTGCGTGAAGATGGAATGCCACACAGTTATGAAAAATTGCAGGAAGGTCGTCTGGGAGCGGCAGGATTTTACCTGCTATCGCAACGTGACTGAGCGTGTCTGTGTCCCGAAAACGGTCACATGCACGAAGATGGTTCCCGAACTCTGCTATCGGGACGTGACGTACACGGTCCAGAAACCCGTCTGGGAAAATCGTGTGCGCACGGAAAACTACACGGTCAGACGCCCCGTCTGGGAAACCTGCTCGAAAAACGTGACGTACACGGTCATGCGCCCCGTCTGGGAAACGCGCCAGCGTCAGGTCCAGTACACGGTCCAGAAACCGGTCTGGGAAACCTGCCAGCGCACCTACACGGTCCAGAAACCCGTTTGGGAGACCCGTCAGCGTCAGGTTCAATATACTGTTCAGAAACCGGTGTGGGAGACCCGCTGCCGTCAGATCCCGTATACGGTCTGTGTTCCAACGTATGAAACACGCCAGCGCACCTACACGGTCCAGAAACCTGTGTGGGAAGTCCGCCAGCGCCAGTACACGGTGAACGTCCCGGTCTGGGAATGCCGCCAGCGTCAGTACACCGTTCAGAAACCGGTCTGGGAGACTCGTCAGCGTCCGGTCCAGTACACCGTCTGCGTCCCGACGTACGAAACGCGTCAGCGTCAGTACACCGTCTGCAAGCCGGTCTGGGAAGTCCGTCAGCGCACCTACACGGTCTGCAAGCCGGTGTGGGAATGCCGTCAGCGCACCTACACGGTCCAGAAACCGGTGTGGGAAACGCGTCAGCGCCAGATCCAGTACACGGTCTGCAAACCAGTGTGGGAGACCCGCCAGCGCCAGATCCAGTACACGGTCTGCAAACCGGTGTGCGAACAGCGTCAGCGTACCTACACGGTCTGCGTCCCGGTCACGGAATGTGTGCAGAAGCAGTACCAGAAGACGGTCTACCGCCGTGTGATGGAACAGCGCTGCCGTCAGATCCCGTACTCGGTCTGCGTCCCGGTCTGTGAACAGCGTCAGCGGGAAGTGTGCTACACGAAGTGGGTCCGCGTTCAGGAACAGCGTACGCGCGTTTGCCGCCGTGTCGTCTGCAAACCGGTCACGGAATGCCGTACGGTGAAGAGCTGCGGCGGATACTGGACGACGAAATGCGTTCCGGATCCGTGTAATCCCCAGTGCATGCGTCCAATGCGCGTCTGGTGCCCGCAGGTCTGTGAGCGTCAGGTCCAGTGCACACGCCTGGTCCCGACTGTCGAAGAAGTCTGCGTCCCGTACACGGTCTGCAAGCTGGTCCCGCAGACCTGCAAGAAAGTCTGCACGTACAACGTGACCCGCTGGGTGCGTGAGTGCCGTACGAAGACCTGCTACTACAATGTGTGCAAAATGGTTCCGGAAGTCGTGACCTGCACATACAACTGCCCGGTGACCCGCATGGTCCCGCAGCAGCGCACCTGCACGTACACCGTGACGAAGATGGTCCCCGAGACCCGCGTCCGCACCTGCCAGTATCGCGTCTGCAAGATGGTTCCGGAAGTCCGCACATGTGTTCAGAACTACCGTGTCTGCAAGATGGTCCCGGAAACCCGCGTCTGCACCTACCGCGTCTGCAAGATGGTTCCGGAAACCCGTACCTGCAACTACCGCGTCTGCAAGATGGTTCCGGAAACCCGCGTCTGCACCTACCAGGTCTGCAAGATGGTCCCGCAGACACGCACCTGCATGCAGAATTACCGTGTCTGCAAGATGGTCCCCGAGACCCGCATCTGCACCTACCGTGTCTGCAAGATGGTCCCGGAAGTCCGCACCTGCAACTACCGTGTCTGCAAGATGGTCCCCGAGACCCGCGTCTGCACGTATCGTGTCTGCAAGATGGTCCCGCAGACCCGTGTCCGCACTTGCGAATACAAAGTCTGCAAGATGGTGCCTGAAGTGCGCACCTGCCTTCAGACCTACAAAGTGTGCAAGATGGTTCCGGAAACGCGTACCTGCACGTACAAAGTGTGCAAGATGGTCCCCGAGACCCGCACTTGCGTGAAGACGTACCGCGTCTGCAAGATGGTCCCCGAGACCCGCTGCAAGACGGTCTGCTACCGCACGCTGAAGTTCGTCTGCGAACCGCGTCAGCGTCAGGTCTGCTACAAAGTGTGCAAGATGGTCTGCGAACAGCGTACGTGCAAAGTTCCGTACACGGTCTGCAAGCCGGTCCAGTACACTCGTACGGTAAATGAAGTTCAGTGTGTCACCAAAAAGGTCCCGTACACGGTCTCCCGCTGCGTTCCGCGCGTCACCTGTGTCCAGGTCCCGGTGAAGGTGATGGTCCCGGTCTGTCCTCCATGCCCTCCGGAAGCCGTCCCCGCTGAAACCGCTCAGAACTAAGGTTCAAGTTGATTTCAGTACCTGAAAATTGAAAGGAAGCGCAGGATTCCGGTCTTGCGCTTCCTGTATTTTAAAGGAATCCGCAAAAAAATTCAAATTTTGATTGACAGAATGGATGATTTCGAGTAAAATGAAGAAAGTCAGGATCGGTTCCTTTTTATCTAGAAGATGAGAGATCCATATGAACGTAAAATATTCCCCCTACATTCCGGAAAGTGATGAGGAACGCGAATTTCTCGCGCTCTACCGCCAAAAGAACTACCCTCGGCCGTCCGTGACCGCTGATGTCGCGGCAATACGCATTGGAGAAAGCTGGAACGGAAGGACCGGCGCGGAAGTCCTCCTCATTCGGCGCGGTCAGTTTCCCTACCGAAACTGCTGGGCGCTGCCAGGAGGCTTTTTTCAAAATGGGGAGACGATCGAGGAATGTGCGCTGCGGGAACTTCGTGAAGAAACGAATCTCGAAGTTCATTCACTCCGCCAGATCGCCTGTTTCAGCCGGCCGGACCGCGATCCGCGTGGGTGGATCATCTCGAATGCATTTCTGGCAGTCCTGCATTCAGACGCCGCACCGAACTCAAACGTCCAGGCTGGCGATGACGCAGCCGACGCACGATGGTTTCAGGCGGAATTTCATCCAGAAGGAGAAACTCCGGAACTTCGTTTAACGTGCGGTTCGATCTGCATTTCGCAGAAATTCCGAGTCTCCCCAACATTCACTTCCCCCGCCTGGCTTCTTCCCGTCACCGCAGACTCGGCGGCCTCCCCCATTCCGGAACGGCTCGCGTTTGACCATGCGGAGATCCTCGGAAACGCATTCAGGATCCTGCGCGGGATCACTAAATAAAGATCTGTCCAGCTGTCCCAATGACAGATACCCAGGCAGCCTCTCAAAACACTACATTTTTACAGCGTGATGAGAAATGCGATTTTAGGGAGACTCCTGAATTTTGAATCATCGCATTGCGTGTCTCTGCGCGGCAGCGCTGTTTGCTGCATACATTGTTTAGAAAACGTTTCATTAAAACACGAGGAGGATTTATGAAAAAGCACAAAGACTTTCTTCTTGCGTTCCTTCTTCCGACGCTTCTTTTATGCGGATGCGGCCCAGCAGTCAAACCCGCAGCTGCAGCGACGACCGAAACCATAGCCGAACAGCAGGAGGAAACGGTATCCGCCTCAAGTCCAATGATCGATGATGAACTGAAAAAACAGCTTGACGGCAAATTTAAATACGAAGTCACCGCCGACGCCGTCACCATCACCAGATACACCAGCTTCGCCGACACCGTCAATATCCCCTACGGCGTGACGTGCATTGGAGATGAAGCGTTCGCCGGCTGCTGGTGCCTCAAGTCCGTGACGATCCCCGACAGCGTAACGAGCATTGGGGATGGCGCGTTCGTCGGCTGCAAGAGCCTCACGTCCGTAACGATTCCCGACAGCGTGGTGAGCATTGGAGATCGCGTGTTCTACTGGTGCTCCAACCTCGCGTCCGTGACGATCTCCGACAACGTGACGAGCATTGAAGAGGAAGAGGAAGAGGAAGAGGAAGAGTTCTGGGCCTACAACCTCACGTCCGTGACGCTCCCCGACAGTGTGACGAGCATTGGAGAGTTCGCGTTCAGCGAGTGCGAGAGCCTCACGTCCGTGACGATTCCAGACAGCGTGACGAGCATTGGAGAAAGTGCGTTCTACGGCTGCAAGAGCCTCACGTCCGTGACGATTCCAGACAGCGTGACGAGCATTGGAGAAAGTGCGTTCTACGGCTGCAAGAGACTTACGTCCGTGACGATCCCAGACAGCGTGACGAGCATTGGAGAAAGTGCGTTCTACGACTGCTACAGCCTCACGTCCGTGACGATTCCAGACAGCGTGACGAGCATTGGAGTGGAAGCGTTTGCCCTCTGCATGAGCCTCAAGTCCGTAACGATCCCAGACAGAGTGACGAGCATTGGAGAAAGTGCGTTCTACGGCTGCAAGAGCCTCACGTCCGTAACGATCCCCGACAGCGTAACGAGCATTGGCTGTGGTCCATTTGCCTGGTGCACTAAACTGACCGAGATCCAAGTCTCCGCGGGCAATACGCATTTCAAGAGCGAGGACGGCATCCTGTTCTCCGCCGACGGCAAAACGCTCATTCAGTTCCCGAATGGCCAGAACCTCCAGTACCCGCATGGCAAGAACTTCACCCAATACATTATCCCCGAAAGCGTGACGAGCATTGGAGATTACGCGTTCGCCTATTGCTCCCACCTCAAGTCCGTGACGATCCCCGAAAGCGTGACGAGCATTGGAGAGTTCGCGTTCAGCGACTGCAAGAGCCTCAGGTTAGTGCCGATCCCCGAAAGCGTGACGAGCATTGGAGAGGGCGCGTTCAGTTACGGTGAGAGCCTCAAGATCTACGGAAAGGCGGGGTCGGAGGCGGAACGGTATGCGAAGGAGGAAGGGGTCAAATTTCTGGCAAAGTAACGGCTTGACAACGTATTTCTCCCATGTTATAATGGCATTTACAGTTACGGCGGCCTTTGTCTGAAAATGAGGTTTTAGAGGCCGTCCCAATCATTTTCCAACCATCGATCCCCCAAAAAACAAGGAGAAATTTTATGCTGGATCGCCGAAACTTTCTGAAAACGTCTGCCCTGCTCGGTGCAGGAGCCGGTTTCGTTCCCTACTTTGTCTCCGATCCCGTCCAGGCCTGGGCGGATCCGAATCACCGACTGCGCATGGCATGCATCGGCGTCGGAAGCATGGGACGGCTGGATATGCGGTTCTTCAATGACCTGGTCGACATCGTTGCGGTCTGCGACGTGGATGAAGACTACGGACTCGCCTCCGTTCTGAAATGCGGTTTCGGCCGAAAAAAAGGAGATGAAGTCATCGTCCCGGACACGTACACGGACTACCGGAAAGTGCTGGAACGCAAGGACATCGACTGCGTCATGATCGCGACGCCGGACCACTGGCACACCAAGATCGCCGTCGAAGCACTTCAGGCCGGCAAGCACGTTTTCTGTGAGAAACCGCTCACCCTCACACTCGAAGAAGACCTCATCATCCGCAAGGCTGCCGAAAAATATGGAAAAGTCTTCCAGGTCGGCACGATGCAGCGATGCTTCCAGAATCAGTTCCAGCTCGCGGCTCTGATCGTCCGCGGCGGATACCTCGGCAAGATCGAAAAAGTGACGGTCGACATCGGCGGCGGTCCCACGTCACCGGCCATTCCGAAAGCAGAAGTCCCCGCCTCGCTGAACTGGGATATGTGGCTCGGTCAGGCTCCGAAAGTGGACTACATCGCGGACGCTTACGTTCCCGCCGCCGGCTGGGAGTACCGCACGTCTCCGCGTCCTGCGCACAGCCGCGGGCATTTCCAGTTCCGATGGTGGTACGAGTACTCCGGCGGCAAATTCACCGACTGGGGCGCACATCATATCGACATCGCGCTTTGGGCGCTGAACCGCCAGACGATCGGCACCGGTCCCGTTTCCATCGATGGTACCGACGCAAAACATCCGGTTCCGTACAAAGACGGTTACGCGGCTGTGGATAATCAGTTCAATACCGCAACGCAGTTCAATATCTACCATAAATTCGACGACGGCATGGTCATGAACGTCTGCTCGCAATCGCAGGACGGAAACGGCATCCTCTTCGAAGGAACCAAAGGCAGGATCCACGTCAGCCGCGGCCGCGTGAAAGGAAAACTGATCGAAGAAGGAATTAAAGACGCCTTCAAGCCGGAAGATTATCTCGCGCTGAACAATGGGAAGGAATTCTCTTCCAATCCGCTCGGTTACGGAGGTCAGGATCTGGCATACTGGGAAAGTAAAGTCAACTGGATCAAGTGCATCCGTGAAGGCGGTACGCCGATCT
>SUVI01000224.1 GCA_015062085.1 Planctomycetaceae bacterium | reverse complement strand
GAGGACCGTTTCGGTCAGGCGGCCGCCGTAGCTGAACGGAATGCGGCAGAGTTCCGGTTTGTCCTGACGGCAGGCTTCCAGAAATTCCTTGTAGTGGCCGATGGAACGCGGAATGAACGGTTCCGGCATTTTGTAGTCGGCGTATTTGGCTTCCGGATAAAGCGTGTGCACATTGTAGTTTGCGTACAGATCACCTTCCGTACCGACGAAGAGGATCCCATTTCCGCGGAACGGGATCTTGTGCTCTTCGAGAAGTTTCGCGATCTCGGGGATGGAATTTCCGTCGTACCAGTTAAGGGTGATGCCGGGAGCGGCAAATTCGTTCGCGCTATGGAAGGTGTACTGGACGCGGAGCCATTCGGGGCAGGCGTACGCATTCACGGCGGGTCCCTGCGCTTTGACGGTTTTCGCGTTGAGGAGCTGGAGCGTACGGATCGGCAGGTTCATGTAGTGGCAGCCGAAGTCGCCGAGCTGACCAGAACCGAAATTCCACCAGCGGCGCCAGTTTGCCGGCACATAGCATTCATGGTATTCAGTCTGTTTCGCCGGACCGAGCCACAGATCCCAGTTCAGTTCCTGCGGGATGGTCTGTCCGGACGGGGGAAGCGTCTGATCCGCGGGCTGGCCCCAGCCGTTTCCGAGCGGGATACCGACATCGCGTCTGCCGCCGACGCCCTGAACGTACCCCGTCGTGTTGCCGGTGCAGGTCCAAACGTGGACTTCCTTCACTTTTCCGATCGCGCCGGATTTCACGATCTCTTCCGTTTCATAGTAGTTCGCGTAGGCGTTCGGCTGAGTTCCGAGCTGGGTCGCCAGTTTGTTTTCCGCGGCGACTTCGGCCATGCGGCGAGCCTCGATGACTTCATGAGCCAGTGGTTTTTCGCAGTAGCAGTGCTTCTTCATGCGCATGGCCTGAAGACTTGCGGGGGCGTGCGAGTGGTCCGGCGTGGAGACGATGACCGCGTCGATCTGGTCAAGCTCTTCAAGCATTTTACGGTAGTCGGCGTAGTGTTTCGCGCCAGGGTATCTCTGGGCAGCCATGCCGAGACGTTTGGAATCAACATCGCACAGCGCGTAGAAATTTTCGCCGCGCATGTTGGCCATCGTTTCGCGAGCCTGGCCCCAGACCCCAACGAACGCGAGGTTCAGCTTTTCGTTAGCGTTGGCAGTCTGGCAGAATGCAGGAGCTGCGACGTTCATGCTGGCAAGTGCCGCGGAGATGCTGGCGGCGGAAACTGCACTTTTTTTCAGAAAAACACGACGGGTAAGGTTCATGAAAAACTCCTTTCAGTGGAATGCCTCGCAAGAGGCGGAAGGCTGTGATCGGGCAGGATCCATAAGTCTGCCTACTTTATTCATCGGCTCATTTTAATCTGAGAGTTCCTAAAAGTCAAGTATTTTCCAGCCCAAATACGAAAAAATGGGGGATTTTTTTAAAATTTCTGACTTTTCAGGTCAAGAACATCACAGACAACCCCTTTCGGGGGCCGCGTGAACAGCCGCAGAAACGTTGAGGGAAATCGTGCATCTGCCGTACGAATCCCATGCAGTCTTTGCTGCGTTACTGGGCCACAGATTTCTGACCTTCCGGCGAGCCGGCGATCGGCATTCCATTAGGAAGCGGACGGGAGGCTATCGCGAAACCGTGCTGGTAGGCGTCTTCCTTGATCTGCGAAAAAGTTGCGAATCCCTCCGGATAGATCCAGAACGTCAAGGTGTCCTTTCCCGGCTGCAGTTTCTCGAGATAGTGATGAAATTTCGAGATGGGCTGTACGGCATCTTCGATCTTTTCCCCAGCTTCTTCAATATCCGGCGGCAGAAGTTTCCAGTAAACTCCGATCTGTCCGCCGCGCAACTGCGTCTCCGTGTGGATCCGGAAGCCGTCGTAAGGCCCGAAAACGTCCGTTCGGCGTCCATCTTTCATTAGGGAATACGCAATGTCGGAACTGCGGCGCTGGTACTCCTTTAAAAGTTCTTCAAGCGGAACGTAAAGGACTCGCCCCCGGTCCAAAATGAAATGGAATTCTCGACTGTCGACCGAGTGCACGATCGGCGTCATTTTGTGCTCGATCATTTTCGGGCCGCCGTTTTGAGAGTGCTGCTCACGAAGAAATTTCAATCGAGCTTCCAGCTCTGCGATCTGGTTTTCCAGTACGATGGATTCCTGAGAGAGCAGAACGATCTCCCGCTCTTTCTGTTCCTGGGCATCGGTGGAAGAGTCCATTTCTTTGCGGATCACCCGAAGGCGCGTTTCAAGGGCCACGCATTCCTGCGCAAAAACGCTCTGTTCGGCATTCATCCGTGCTGTCTGATTCGTAGCTTCAACGATCTCCTGCTCAAAATGCTGTGTCTGCGAAAGTGAATCTGAAAGCGTTTCCATTTCCGTTCGGAGCGTTCTGATCAGCTTTGCACGCTGCTCTCGCTCTTCCTCCGACCGAGCCAATTCACTCTGCGTTTTACGGAGTTCTTCGTCAAGCAGCGACTCATCATCCAGTTCATTTTTCAGTTTTGTGTCCGGATCGGCATCCGTCTTCGAAACATGCAAAAAGTTTTCGGAAATTTCTTCAAGTTCCAGGTTGGCATGCGTCTCCTGCAGCTCGCGGATCTTATGGGAGGCAAGCCCATGTTTGACTTGCGCACCGACAATGACGACAAGAATGATCAGAATGCCCACGATATTGGAGACGACATCCAGAAAGGAATCCTGGCCGCTTTCGAAATCGGTTTGGGGAACATTTCTTCTCATTTTCATTGGAACTCCATGCAAAACTGCCTAGCAGGAGGAAAGGAAAAACAGGGACACATTTCGGTTTTCAGTTTTACTGTATTACCGCATTACTGCATTACTGCATTACCGCATTACCGCATTACCGCATTACCGCATTACTGCGTTACTGCGTTCGTGTGAGTTTAGCAAAAATCAGAGGTGCCGTCAATCGGAATTTTCTCACAATTTCGACTAAAAGAGCCAAAAATCGAAAATTTTTTCACCCCCCCTTGCAGAAAATGCAAAACGTGGTATACTTAGACTTATGAAAGTGGGATCTCCTTTGCGGATCCGTTTTCTTTTCGCACCTGTAGCGCAATGGATAGCGCATCGGTCTTCGGAACCGAGTGTTGGGGGTTCGAGTCCCTCCAGGTGTGCTTTAGGGCCTTGGCCCTTTTTTTATGCAGTTTTTTGAGATCTCAGATCCAGCTTTCCTCCAGGGACCTGCCGTGTGCCTGCCGATCGGAGCCTGTACCCCGCCGTGCTTCGAATTTTGGATTTTTCATCAGATCTCCCATTCTGAAGGAGAGGGAGAAATCTTCAAAATTTGGTGAAAGCAGTCTGCGGTACGTCCAATAAAGACTCCTGAAAGAGTCGGCGTTTGAGCTGAAATCTTGGGACACCGAAAACGAAAAATGGGCAAGAAAAAGAATGTATGAGGCTCTGTGATTCGAACAGATTTCAAAAGGCAGAAAATTTCGGAAAAATTTTGACTTTTTTGGGAAATTTTAGCTGAAAATCTGTTCCAATCCATAGCGTTTAAACGAAAATCGGTTAAAATAGAGAGAAAGATTCTGGTCTGTGCAGGATCAGAGGCGAGCGAACTTTTGCGCATGGTGTGCAGAAGTGGTTTCGACCTTCCCGCCAATGGAATTTTCCGCGATCCCGCACGATAAAAAAATACTGAAATGTGTATTTTTGGAGAGGAGGTTTCCCCTGAAACGTCAATATTTTCAAATAGGAATGCTCAGCGTCATCGCTCTGGTGGCTCTTCGTCTGTGCATTGGTTGGCACTTCTTCTATGAAGGGTGCTGGAAAGTCGACAATG
>SUVI01000223.1 GCA_015062085.1 Planctomycetaceae bacterium | reverse complement strand
AACCCCACGGCATCGGCGAGCTGCATTTCGATGTCGTATTTCTTCCCCTCTTCGTCCTTCGCCTTGACATCGACGATCGAGGTCTTCTGTCCTGCGAAATTTGCGGCGTTGAACGGATTTTCGATCTCAACGCTCTCGATCAAACGCCGTCCGGCACTCAGATTGATCGCGTTGATGAAGCACTTCAGCCCATTCTCCGCGCCTGGCGATGAAAAAAGATACTGAAACACGACATCTGCCGTCGGCGGCAGTTCAAACGGAACCTTTCCAGCCATTTTCGCAGCCTCCACCTTTCACTTCCAAACGCTCTGCTCTCTGACTTTTCTGATTATACCATGAAATTTTGAAAAGTCAAGAAAAGATTGGATAAAATTTCCATATTTTCAAGAGTTTAACAAACGAATTCTAAAGTTTTCTGACACAGGCTGATTCTTTTTGTGCGGAGTAACTGTCGGGGCGGGATTCAGAGATGTTTTCCATTCCTGGCCCAGGCTTTTCGTTCATTCATTTTCATCTGACATTCAGCCGCGATATCGCGAAGAATACATGGAATTTCAATATTGGTTTCCAGAGACCGCGTTAAGCCGAAAAACTTTTAGACGGTCTCTATTTGCTCCGCGGGCACTTCTTATTCCTCTTTTGGCTTGTTCCACTGTTTCAGAGCACGTTCAAAGGCACGGTATTTCGGCGATTTGGCGACATCTTCATCCGCGTACTGCACGAGTCCCCAGGATCCCCATTTGCTCCATCGTCCCGTCGAGGAGAAGTGGCAGAGAAGCCCGCCGCCAAGATCCTCCCATGCGCGAAAGTACGCGTCGTAGATCTGCCCCATTCGCGGCGATGCGTTAGCGGCCAGACAGACGGCGTTGAGTTCCTCCCGGTCATTTGCGCCCCAAAGTCCGACCAGATGCTGTCCCGCTTCGTAACAGATGAGCGCTACACCGTGTTCGTCGGCCGTTTTCTTCTGCTTTTTCATCCATTCGACCGCGTTGGGAAGTTTCTCTTTTTCAAGGATCTCCAGCGCGCCGTCCACTCCGCGGGAAATGAATTCGTCAGCGTACTCTTTCGGAACGCAGTGCATCACATACGGCGCGATCGCCAGCGCGTCGGTGACTTCCGCGCAGTTGGAGAACGTTAAAAGCTGTTTGGAAACGTAATCATTTGCGGCCTGCGAAGCCAAAACGCGCACGAGACGGCCCTCTTTTTCGGGAAAGACCTCACGGAAAATGCCGAAGATCTCACGTGACCGATATGCCGTCCACGCCCACGCGCGCACCCACGGCTTTTCGTCCGGAAGCAGTTTCATTCCCTGTTCTTCAGCATACCTGCACTGCTCGAACTGGCCGTTCCAAACCTCGTTGGAGTACTCAATGTAGACTTTCAGATGCGGAGCCAGGTGCGTTCGGATCGTCCGAGCCATTTTGCGCACAAATTCATCATCCGCCCGGTGCGGCACACAGAACCAGGCGTTTGCGTTCAGGTGATTTGCCAGTTCGCAGAGAAGCTCCAGCGGAACGCCTTTTTCCGAGAACGACGCATCGCCGACCACCGGTCTGTCGGACCATTTTTCGAGTTTCGAGCCGTTCGTGTGCTGAAGATCCATGAATCGGACGGTATCGACGCCTTTCCAGCGTGCGATGAGCGCGGGATCCCACATTCCGCAAGTCCGTTTCGCCTCGTCTTCAAAGCCGGGACGGAAGACCTGAAAATCGCGCAGATAGTCGGTCGGATCGGTCTCGCGGATCTGAAGCCAGAATGCACCATATTTTGCCTCGACACGGATCCGGATCTCTCCCGGACGCTCTTCAAGGACCCAGGCGTTCATGAACGTGACTTTTCCCTTCCCGCGATACCGCACCGTGTACGTTCCGCTCGGAAAATGCCCGTCTTCGATCGTGCACAGCGGGGTCTCGGCAAAGCAGTTCGGCTCCAGACGGCGCACCCAGCCGCGTTCGTCCAGCTCCAATTCCGGACCTTTGCCCCAACTTTCCCCTTCACGCTGACTGATCCACCGGCGCGACTCAAAAAAAACGTTGACGAACGGCAGCTCGGTGTTCCAGTCCGCCGGCCCTCCGAAATTGATCCCCATCGCCGTCCGTCCCGCAGTCTGAACGGCCTGTGAAAAATGCGTCCTGCCGGCCTTTTCCGCTTTTGCACCCGCAGCCGACTCGCCACAATGCAAAGCACTCAAAAGTACCGCACAAAAAAGAAAGAGGCACCAGCTGTAACTCACTAAAATTCTGGAATGTTTCATAATTAAAATAACCTTTGAAACCAACGTCAACTCCCGGCGAAAGTGCTGCGCGCTGTACGGCGTCTGCTGCGCGGGCGGCTCCGCCTCGCCCTCGCGCTGCCGACGCCTACCGCGCTACGCTCTATTCCTCCGGAACTGGACTGGCCAAAACTGGGCGGAAGCCAAGGCCGTTGTTCCGAACGTCCGGCGCATACCCGTTCCGGTACGCGGAGCGACAGCGCTGGGCGAGGTTGATCCAGCTGCCCCCGCGGACGAACCGCGACGAGCCGCTAGAAGGGCCTGTCGGGTCGCTCGTTGGCGACGCAGCGTAATAGTCTGAGTCATACCAGTCCTGACACCACTCCCACACATTACCGTGCATGTCGTAAAGGCCCCAAGCATTCGGAGCGTAACTCTTCACAGGAACCGTTTTCCCCAAATACGGACCTTTCGTTGAGGTGCCGCAAGGATAGCGCCCGTCGCAGTTCGCCTCTCGGCCGTTCAGACTGCTGCCAAACGAATACGCACTCGTCGTGCCCGCCCGGCACGCATACTCCCACTGTGCCTCTGTTGGAAGACTCACTTCTTCATTCAGTTTGCTAGAAAGTTTACGGCAAAACTCCTGACAGTCGTCCCAACTCACACACTCCACAGGATTCTGGGCTCCCTTGAAATAGCTCGGATCCGTACCCATTACACTCTTCCACATCGCCTGAGTCACTTCCGTCTCGAGCATCCAGAAACCACGCGTAAGCGTCACGCGGTGCTGCGTTTCGTTACTCTCTCGGCCCGGCTCGCTGGAAGGACTCCCCATCAGGAACGACCACGGAGGACACCAGCGGAAGGCGTACTCGATGCCATTGACGGTCTTCACCATGCGGGCACCGGGTCTACGGGATCGATTTTCACGATTAGCCTGTTCCTCACGGAGGCGGCGCTGTTCCTCTTCTTTTCTGCGTTTTTCAGCTTCCGCTTTCTCTCTCTGTTCACGTGCAAGGCGGGCAGCTTCATCTTTTCTACGCTGTTCCTCACGGAGACGGGCAGCTTCGTCTTTTCTACGCTGTTCCTCGTCAAGCTGCCGCTGGATGAAGCCGCGGAATTCGAGGTAGTGCGAATTTTGAGGGTCGAGAGCAAGAAGTTCGTCAACGTGTTTTTTCGCAAGCGGGAAATTCTCGTCCGCGTATGCTTTTCGCACGGAAACCTCAAGCCGTTTCTTCTTTTCCGCAAGCTCCTTTTCCGCCGTTTTGAGAATGTCCGCGAAGGGGTTAGAGGCAACAGGAGCAGGTTTAGGCTGGTGAACAGGCTGGGAAGCCGAAACGGAAGTGCCGGACAGTGAGTTGACGAACTCCGCGCAGGCGGCGAATCGGTCGTCGGGTTTTTTGGCCAGGGCACGGAGGAGGGCGGAGTTTTGGGCGGCGGTGAGCGTCGGGATGGGATCGGGGATTTTCTGCATGACCTGAGCCATGAGGGAGTAAATGTTGCCCTCAAACGGCGGATTCCCGGCAAGGAGATGGTAAAGCGACGCGGCAAGAGAATATTGGTCCGCGCGTCCATCCTGCTTCTTTTCGCCCATAAACTGTTCCGGCGGCATG
>SUVI01000030.1 GCA_015062085.1 Planctomycetaceae bacterium | reverse complement strand
GAAACGGTCGAAACGGTCGAAACGGTCGAAACGGTCGAAACGGTCGAAACGGTCGAAACGGTCGAAACGGTCGAAACGGTCGAAACGGTCGAAACGGTCAAATGGAATTTGTGGTTTTTGAAAGGAATTCAGTTTGTGCGGGAGCTTCCGATCGAAATGCTCAAAGAGTATGGGGGATCTTTGCCAAAAAACTGGGTTTGGTGAAATAACGTAATTTTAACGGTATTGCCGGTATTGATGATCAAGGTGTAAGGTGGAGAAATTGAGCGGTTTTTCGTGCTTTTTTTTGAGCGGAATGTAAAAGTTCAGTTAAATCCTCTGCGCGTACCTTGACTTTTTGAAAATTCGAGTAAAATAGAATGTGTGGTTTGGTCTTTTGTGTATTTTGGGGAGGTGTTTTATGAATAAAAATTCGGCTGCATCGCTGATCGGACCAGCATCTGGATCGAGAGTCGTTTTATCCAGAACTTTTTTGGCGGAAGAACTGGCGAATTCCATCACGCATGGAGTCGGCATCCTTTTTTCATGCGCGGCTTTGGTACTTCTTCTGCTGAATGTTCCGGAGAAAAGCGGTACTTATTTTGTTTCGCCGTCTGCGGCCTGGATCGGATTTCTGATTTTCGGGGTGTCGCTGCTTTTCCTTTACATTATGAGTACCGTTTACCATGCACTTCCAGACGGACGAGTCAGGACCATCTTTCAGCAGCTGGACCATACCGCGATTTTTGTGCTGATCGCCGGAAGTTATTCGGCATTCTGTCTTTCTGCTTTTTATTCTACATTTGGGCTTTGGATGTGCATTGCAGTTTGGGGAATGGCGCTTGTCGGGATCAGTGCGGAGATCCTTTGGGGAAGGAGAGCGCATCGTTTTTCGCTTCTTCTTTACCTCATTATGGGGTGGTTCGTCGTTTCAAAATTTTCGATCGTCGCGGCCGCGCTTCCGGCGCTGAATTTCCGGTTTCTGCTGGCGGGCGGGATCCTCTATACGGTAGGAGTGATTTTTTACGTATTGCAGAAGCTGCCCTGGATGCACCCGATCTGGCATCTTTTTGTCCTAGGTGGGAGCGTTTGCCACGTGCTCGCGCTGCTTTTTCTTTGAGTGTGCCTATTTTTGAGGCTGATGTTTCGCCGGGTGGCTGACGTTTCCTCCTGACCGGTGTTTCCTCCTGAGCGGTGTTTCCCCCTGACCGGTGTTTCCTCCTGAGCGGGCGTTTGCCGTCATTTTCGGAGGGCTTCCATAAATTCTTCTGTAGAGTCCTCAAAATCATTGTGCGTCGGCACAAAATCGTGCGGTCCATAGGAGGCTTTTAAGTAGATCTGACTTGACTGAAAGTCCAAGTCGATCAGAAAACCGGACTGCGGGTCTTTCGGGTCATGATCCGTTCTGCGAAAGACGATTCGGAGCGGCATGAAACTGTCGTTGAAAAAAACTTCCGCCTGGGTCGGCATTTCTCGAGGAAGGTAACTGAGGAACGTGCGAAAATCATCATCTAGAAGAAGAGAACAGTCTTTCCACACGATCTCTTCCTGCACGATCTCTTTTCCGGTTTTCGGATCTGTGACTTTCTTATTCCTTTTTTCTGCCACACGGCAAAAGACTTCTTCCGGCACATGGATCTGCCGTTTCTGCATGATAGAGTACGCAAGTTCCGGCTTTAAAAAACCCGCGACGCCGTCCTGAAAGGAGTCTCCATTCTTCTGCGTAAAATAAAAGGAATCCCGAATCCGGCGGAGCATATTTTCGAAAAGCTCTTTGCACGGGCGGTCATTGGGGAGCCTGAATCGATCCGGTTCCTTTTCGATCCGGCGTTTGACTTCATTGAGATCCGTCAGTTTGCTGACCTTCTGGACCGTTACGGTCTGTGGTCTGGTGGGATCCTGAGACATCTGGACGGAACTGGATCCGCTGGAGGAATTACCTGGACGATCCTCTGCGGAACTAGGGCGAAGCGCGGTCTGCTGACTGCGCGGAAGACGCAGATACCGCCGATGCTGTTCATGCCAGTATTTCTGAAGCTCTTCGTTTAAAATGTAAACGTCAAGGATCTCCAGCCGATTACGCTCTGACGGAGGATCTTCCGGATTGAGCTGAAGTTTCGTCTCCCAGTGAACGAGAGAGACCTGCTGTCTGCCGATCTGTTTTTTTTCCCGGCGATATTGAGCGGTCCCCTCGATCCGTGAAACTCCGATGCGGATCCCTATCTTGAGATTCAGGATGGCCATATTTTGAGTCTGGCGGAAACGGTGTTCGCTCTCAGTCAGGACCATTTTGGTACGTTCATTAAGGGCGGTCTTGAATTCTGAAAGCGTCTGCGGGGTCTGCAGATCTGCCGGTGTTGCTTGAGCTGCCGGTGTTGCTTGAGCTGCCGGTGTTGCTTGAGCTGCCGGTGTTGCTTGAGCTGCCGGTGTTGCTTGAGCTGCCGGTGTTGCTGTTTCCAGAGCAAGCGGAATGCCAGGAATGAGATTTTCTGAATGTGTGTATGTTGCGCTGTTTGCGGCAATTGCGCATAGTGAAAAGAGGATGCAGTGTGTGCATCTTCTGCAGAATGCGCTAATTGTTGATTTGTGACTGTTTTTAGTTTTGTCCATTTTCTCTATGTTCTCTGTTTTGTTGTGTGGGAAAAATATTTATTCCACATTTAACAATCTAAACGATTTTATCAAAGAAAATAATGAAATCAACCGAAAATAAACACAGACAGACGTTCATCAGTATGGAACGGCGGTATATTGTTTTTGTAGTATCGGAAACATGGCCGCATTTTCCATATGAAACGTCCATCAACTGACATTATATCAAAAAAACGTGAAAATCCCAATAGATGAAGTAGAAAAAAACGTCTTTTTGCGTATATTGTCATCCAAAAAGTTCACAAAATCAGCTTTTCCGCTTCATTTCAGCACCGAACGAAGAGCGAAATGTCAGAAAATGCGGTTTTTGAGAAATTTTGGGCCTTGAGAATTTTTGGAAATGTTGCGCTATGGCTGGTTTTCACCCAACGGTGTGTCGAGGCATTCGACAGCCTGGCCGAAGCAGGATGCTTAATTTATTTGAAGGAGTCAGATAGGGGGACAAAATGAGAACCTGGTTGACATTGTTTTTTTCGCTCTTTATGCTTTCCGTCATGGTCGGATGCCGTGAGCAGACGTTAGATCCGTACACGCAGGGTGGTTACGATTTGGCACAGCCGGGTCATCCGGCAGGAATTGCCGGTCCGGGTCCTGGAGTAGACATGGGAGTGCCGCCGCATATGGCAGGCAGTGCGCAGGGTTCTGGTGCAGCTGCTGCGGCTCCGGCTGCGATGAAGACGTCACAGCTTGCTTTTGTAGGTCCCTCCGGAGCGAACGTTCGCTGGGACGTTGCGGCGCAGGGAATGTTTGACTCTGAACCGATGGTCTGCCCGTTCCGTCAGGATTTCCCGCAGGGCGGCGTTTACCGTCTGAAGCTCACGGACATTCCGGGACATCCGGGACTTGAACTCTATCCGACGATCGAAGTGGCTCCGGCCAAACCGCGTACGCAGGCGTTCCTTGCGCACAGCATGATCCCGGTCAACTTCACCGAAGAAGACATCATGCAGGTCCGCAGCGGTAACTTTGTGACGAAAGTCATCTACCTGCCCGATCCGGAATTCCAGGAACTGGCTCTTGCCGTCGGAACCCCGGACACTATCGTCAGCACTCGCCTTGATCCGGGCGTCAATCCGATCGCGGAAGCTGACCGACGCGGTGCGATCCTCGCGATCATCCGCATGGGTAACAAATCGGTCACTCCGGAATACGCTGCTTCGGAAGGCGGAATGGTCTTCGACGAAAACGGCAATCCGATTTCCGGTGCTGCTCCTGGAGCGGCTGGCGTTGCCGGTTCCTCGCCGCAGAATTACATTTCCGGTGTCACTGGTCCGGAATTTGGTGAACCGATCACGGAAACCGCTCATGGCGTTCCTGGTCCCGTCGTTCTTCCGGAAGCGGAACCGGCTCGTAAGCGTGCGACTTATCCGACCTCGGCCCGCTAAGATGATCCAGGCCTGAAATTTCTCAGAGAGTCAGTAAAG
The DNA here is from genome assembly GCA_015062085.1 of Planctomycetaceae bacterium. The sequence goes on along the minus strand of SUVI01000030.1, from coordinate 25,442 downwards.
CGGCGGCGGATGTGTGACATCGAAAACGCCGCTTTACTGCATGAAAGAATTTTGCGGGACGGATCCTGCAGATCTTCAAGTTGCTCTCGCGATTCATTCCAGCCCAATGCATGAAGGGAATCAGACTATGTGGATGTTGAGAAACTCAAGAAAATACCTGATCGAGATCCTGGTCTTGTCCGCGCTGGTCTTTACTGGACCGTGTTTCAGCGTGCTGGCGCAGCAGATACCTGCCGGAGCCGTCGTTATTTCAGACGTTGCGGTGGGAGAGACCGTTCCTGCGAATGGAACGCAGACTGTGCCGATGCCGGGACAGACTGTGCCTCCACAGAATGCGGGCGTACAGGAAGTGCGTGATGCTGCCGCTATCCTGAATGCGCCGGAGAACGGTCCCCATTTTCAGCACGTCCAAGTCCTCGCACCGGAGGGGACTTGCATTGCTCCTGCTGCAGATGGACGATTCCTCGAGCCGATGAATGCTCCGCAGTATTACGCGCTGCAGGTCGGCACTCAGTATCGTTTCCGCGTCACGAATATTCCGATGATGCCGGGAGTCGAAGTTTTTCCGACCGTGGAGATCGTGGACCGGACGCACCCGCCGATCGGGGAAGAACTGCGTCATGCGGTAGTTCTGGAACTGACGAAAGAGGATCTTTACGCGGCGATACGCGGTAAATTCGTGACTCGCGTCATCTACATTGAAAATCCCGAAACGGCTTTGCCGATCGCGTCGAGTACGCAGGAAGGTCAGGGGTACTTCGACGTTTCGCCGAAAGCGGATCCGTTCCTGGTCGCCAAAACGCTGGGACGGCCCATTGCGATCATCCGCATTGGCGGACGCGCTCCGGAGATCGACGGAGAGTATGACATGAACTTCCTGAATAATTGCCCGCCGTTCCTGCACTATCCCCCCATGAAAAACTGAGAATTCTGCAAACTGCGCAATTTCCAGCCGACTCGTGAGTCTCATCGGACCGTGAGTCGGTTTTTTTGTGTACGTGGGTACGGAGAACTTAAGAAATGTGGAGGGAGGTGGAAAAGTATGTGAAGTTCCTGCGTGTATTTTCGCGTTTATTCCCCGGGTTTCCAGGTTTTCCCTTGAATCTTTTTGAAAATATGCTAAAATTAAATTTAATGTCAGAATGAACTGCCTGTTTGTCTGCCGTTTTGAGGTCAAAAAATGAGTGATACATATGAATCGGCATTCACGATGTTTCCTCAGGAGGACGTGAATGCCGATCCCGCACAGTTTGGGGAATTGCGCGATGGATACTTATTTGGAAAATTCAAAAATTACCGTCTGAAACAAAAACTTGGCGAGGATGGAATGGGGCAGACGCGGCTGGCGGAGGAACTCGTGGAAAAGGAGGTCAGCCAGCGCGTCGTTTTGAAAATTTTGATGCAGGAACAGCAAGAGGAGTCGGAACGTGAGTCGGAACGTGAGTCGGAACGTGAGTCGGAACGTGAGTCGGAACGTGAGTCGGAACGTGAGTCGGAACGTATTCTTGCCCGTGCGTGTCTGCGAGAAGAACCGCGAGGCGATCGTTCAACGCTTTTCAGCCGGCGTAATTTCCTTCTTGGCGGCCTTGGCGCAACGGCCTCTGCGCTTGGTGTTTGGTGGATGACGCGAGGAGGTGATCCGCCAGAACTACCGTTGAATGACTATTCACCAGAACCTTTGGATCCATCGGAACACGGCGTTTTGGGCATGTATGTACCTGGAACTGCGGCTGGCGAGCGTAAGGTATGGCAGGTAGACGGTATTTATTACGCGTTCCGCTGGTGTCCGGCGGGAACGTTTATGATGGGGAGTCCCTCCAGCGAACCGGGCTGGCTGGGTAACGAAACGCAGCACGAGGTGACGCTTACGCGGGGCTTCTGGATGCTTGAGACGGAAGTGACGCAGGCGATGTGGAAAAGCGTGATGGGTAACGATCCGAGCGAATTCAAGAGTCCGGACCGTCCAGTGGAGTGTGTGAGTTGGAATGACTGTGATGCGTTTTGCAAGAAGCTTTTCATGAAACTTGGCTTAACGGTGAGTCTTCCGACGGAGGCGCAGTGGGAGTATGCTTGTCGTGCGGGGACGACGACGGCATATTCATTTGGATGCAGTCTGAACGGCTGGGAGGCGAACTGTGACGGGAACTATTCTTACGGAACATCAACGAAAGGTCCGTATTGGGGTAAAACGGTTGCTGTAGGCAGTTACGCTCCGAATGCTTGGGGACTTTACGACATGCACGGTAATGTGTGGGAGTGGTGTCGGGACTGGTATGGCGCTTCATTCTCTGCGTCGCCAATGAGCGACCCGACAGGCTCTGCTAGCGGCTTGGGCCGAGTCCACCGCGGGGGCAGCTGGGACGGCAGTGCCCAGAGCTGTCGCTCCGCGTACCGGTACGGGGTTATGCCGGACTCGCGGCTCCACGACCTTGGCTTCCGTGTCGTATTGGCCAGTTCAGCTCCGGAGGTATCGTGCGCATATATGGAGTGCGGCGATACAGTGCGCAGCGCTTTCACCGAGAGTTGACGTTTTGCGTCAGCCATTCGGCTGGAATTCTGTTTTTTTTTTCACTCCCACGCGGCAAATGCGCATACGCGCTGGATCACCGCACTCCAAAAGAGTTGCGCATATGACTTTTACCCAGTCCCGCGATTTTGTTCTAGTTCGTGCGGTTACAGGAAAAGTAGGATGAGACCGATCGGAATGAGGTAAAAGGCAAAGTAGCCGATGCAACGGGTGCGGAGGATCTTGACCAGGAGCGAAAGGGAAAGGAGACTCACGATGAAGCAGACCGCGAACGCGACAGCGAGCGGAAGGAGGTTAAGCGAATCGCCGGGACCGTCCTTGAAGAGCTTCAGGATCTCCACCATACTTGCGGCCCCAACGGCGGGGAGGGCCAGGAGGAAGGAGAAAGTTCCCGCATCCTGACGTTTCAGACCGGCTCCAAGTCCTGCCGTGATGGTCGATCCGCTTCGGGAAAGGCCGGGAAGAATGGCGAGGGCCTGCACGCATCCGATCAGGAACGCACGCAGATACGAGAGCGTCTTGAGATTTCGGCGCAGACCGTTTTTCTGCATTTCGTGCGGATCCCGGCGGGACATTTTCTGCGCAAGGATCAGCAGGACGGCCGTCAGGAGCATCATGGCTCCGGTGAGCTGAACGCTGGTGCAGAGCGTCTCGAACACCTCGTCAAAGAAGAGCTTGACCGTCATTCCGACGACTCCGACTGGGATCGTTCCGACGATCAGGAGCTTCAGCAGCCGTACATCGTTTCCCATCGCCATGCGCAGGACCGGACGCCAATAGTAGAAGAGGATCGCGAGCAGCGACGCAAAATGAAGCAGGATCGTGAGCGTCACCGGTTCCTCGATCCGTCCCATTCCGATCCGGGCAAAGATCTCGTTCAGGAAGGTCAGGTGTCCGGAAGAACTGACGGGCAGAAATTCCGTAACGCCCTGAAGTATCGCCATTAAAATCATCTGAATGTACTCAGTCATTCTGCAGAAACTCCTTTCTGATGGATCCCGAGGACTGCCGGCGGGTAGGGGCGAATGTCCCACGGTCCAAGCGAGTCGAACGCGCTCCAGTCAAATGTCGTGTCGGATTCCACGACGAAAACGCTCTTTTCCGGCGCTTTTTCATACAGCGGCGTCAGCAGTCCAAGAAGATCCTCCGTTCGTTCATTGAAGAAATGGTACGGCGGCGAGCAGAAAACGAGCCACGGATGGTCTTTCGGTAATTCCGGGTCCCGACGATACCAGAGAAAAACGTCGCCGGCCTGGACTTTTACGAGCTCTTGGATCCCGAGAGAATCGGCGTTTTTCTGAATGATCTTCGCGGTGGGGAAATGCTGTTCCGTAAAGAGGCATCCGCACGCGCCGCGGCTGACAGCTTCCAGACCCAGTGCTCCAGTTCCGCCGAACAGGTCAAGTACGTACGAGCCGGGGACGTAGGAGTGGATCAGATTGAACGCGGCTTCCCGCACTCGGTCTTTCATCGGACGCAGCCTTCGGTCGCCAAGATAGCTCAGTTTACTTCCGCGGAATTTCCCTCCGATGATACGCAGACCGACAGGATCGACTTCCATAGAGTAGGAACCGACGTTTTTACCGGCCTTTCGCAGACCGCTGGAACCGTCTGTGCCGGAACGTGGATTTTGGGAACGGTGCGGGACGAATTGCGCTTTGCGCGGATTGGGGCGAGCCATGAGGCGATCCTCCTTTAGGAAAACATGAAATCTTTCATTTTATCTTACACAAAATTTCAATTTATGGAAGGCCAAAGGGATAAAAAGTTCACGAAATTTCCATTTTTTTTCATTTTTCACCCCTGGGATGCCATTTCTTTCCCGATTCATTCCGAAAATAGAAAGCGGACGGCAGTTTGTGTTTTTTGCCGTTTTTCTGAAAGTTCCATTCACGCAAGAGAGAAAATTTTCCGTTGCAGTTATGAAGCCGTTTCACATTTTCCTCGTTTATGATTCCGTCCGTCTTGCCCGTAACCGCTGGTTTGCGGAAACGCTGACTGAAAAATGTTCTTGGCGCGGCTGGAAACTGGAGGTGAAGCTGATCGAGGAGCTTCGAGACTGGTTTCCCGAGCTCATTGTGCGTGAGAGCGGCGGCACAGGGAGGCCGGATGCCGTTTTTATGCGCTGCACGGCTCCGGAATTCTCACGGCGGTGCGAGGATGCGGGGCTGCGAGTTTTCAATTCAGCTCGCGTTTCGGAGATCACGAACGATAAACTGAAGACGTTTCGGTACTTTCAGCCGCGGGGGATCCCGATGATGGAGTCGTGGAAAATGGATCTGGGGCACCTTCCGGCATTTCCTTTTGTTTTGAAGTCAAGAGACGGGCACGGCGGTTCGGAGGTCTTCTGCGTTCATGAAGCGTCCGAACTCCGCAAGATCCTGCAGCTGCAGCAGCCGCTGGAAACAGAGAACGGAGTTTCCGAGCGCTGGATGGTGCAGCGTCTTGCTGACGCTCCGGGACGGGACCTGCGCATTTACGTCGTGGGAAACGAGATCATCGCGGCGATGGAGCGTCGTTCGGAGTCGGATTTCAGAAGTAATTACTCGCTTGGCGGGACCGCGTTTCGACGGCAGTTGACGGACGAGGAACTTGAGCTTGCCGGTCGGATCCTGAAAATGATGAAATTCGATTTTGCCGGGATCGATCTCATTTTTCATGAAGGCCGTCCGATCCTCAATGAAATCGAGGACGTCGTTGGTTCGCGGATGCTTTACGCGCATACGGAGCTGGATATTCTTGAGGTTTTTCTAGATCATGCGGAGCGAGAGCTGAATTCTTGAGGTTTCGGTGCCGTGTCTTGGAGGCGTTAAAGTCTTACTGATCGTTGAGGAGTGCGTTTTTTCTTTTTTTTTGTCAGACGGGAAAGTTTTTCTGAGAGGTAGATATTGCGGGACAGTCAAGGTTTTTTTAATACACAGAACGTACAGAGCATTGGAAAAAAAACGGCGGAAAAAGTGAAAAAGTATTTGCCGTGACGAGAAATGCGGTGTAGAATAAGAGTAGAAGAAAAAACGAGGTCAATCCAAAACTTCAACCCCCAAAGAAAGGACTCTTTACGTGAATTGTCGATGTAGTCGCTCCCCAATGCTGCTGGATATTTACCAGCGTTACCTCATGCAGGCGAATATGTCGGATTTTGAATCAGAAGTTTCCCGCAGCTATACAGCGGGTACTTTGGAGCGTTTGGTTTCGCATTCGGACGCGAGTGTTCGGCGGGCTGCAGTGTTTGCGCTTGGATCGATGGGCGGAGCAAGTTCCGTACGGATCCTAGTATCTGCGCTGCGTGACGCGGACAGGACGGTCGCGATTTTGGCGGAAAACGCGCTTCACAGTATCTGGAATCGTGCCGGAGACGAGAGCGACCAGCGTATGCTTCGGAATTTGGGCCGGATGGTGTCCAACGGAGAAGCTGCGATGGCGGTGACGTTTGCGTCACTCCAGCTGGAAAAAACGCCGCGTTTTGCTGAAATTTGGCTTCAGCGCGCAAGTGCGTGGTTTGAGCTGGGAGAGTATGAGTTTGCCAGAGAGGATCTGGAAACGGTGCTTGATTTGAATCCGTTCCATTTTGACGCCTACGTGATGCTTGGCTATGTGTATATGGAGACTGGAAGGACAGTCCAGGCGCTTCGGGCGTTCCGGAATGCGCTGGACATCAACCCGGGTCTGAAGAACACTCAGCTGCGTAAAAGGACTAGTGTTTTCCTGCGGCAGGCAAGATCCAACTGAAATGAGTGCGGAAGAAGGCGAATGTTCGGCGGATCCCGAGCCTTTACGACTGTGAGGGACGGCAGGACAGAAAAAGTCAAGGATCCCTTTATGGGACGGCACAAAAAATTAAAGAGAGATGAGGGTTCAGGAAATTCGAACTTCTTGACCCCGGCAATAAAAAAACCGGCGATCCGGAAATCAGGAAGCGATTTGAGGCTTCTTCTACATAAATGAGACAAAACACGCGGGAAAATGAGATCCTGCGTGTTTTTTTATTTTTTGAGTGAGTTTTCAGGGGAACTTCTTGACATTTGGGACAAAATAGACTATATTGAGAGTGAAATCAAAATCGGGAGAGACGGAATTTCAAATTTCGGGATGTGCCGATGGTCTTTTACCCGATATTCCTGCCCTTTATTTTCGTTTTCGTTTCCATTTTCGTTTTCGTTTCCATTTTGATCTGCTGGGTTTGAGGTTTCAGCTCGGGGAAGGCTTACAGAATATCCTGGCTGGAGTTCCTCAAGATCCAGAGGTCCTCAACGTCCACAAACTGAAATTGAGGAGAAATTTATGTTTTTACTTGAAAGTTATCCGATCGCCGTTTGTTTTTGTTTCATCACGATGCTCTGCTGGGGATCCTGGGGCAACGCGCAGAAGGCTGCCGGTAAAACGTGGCGGTTTGAGCTTTTCTATTGGGATTACGTCATCGGCGTGCTTTTGACGGCACTGGCGTTCGCGTTTACGCTTGGGTCGCAGGGGGAGCTGGGACGCAGTTTTCTGGCGGATCTTCAGCAGGCTTCCGGCGGTGCGCTCGGCTCGGCATTTCTGGGGGGCGTCGTCTTTAATATTGCGAACATTCTTCTGGTCGCCGCGATTGCGATCTCCGGAATGGCCGTCGCATTTCCCGTGGGAATCGGGCTGGCGCTGATCCTCGGTGTGGCTCTGAACTACTTCGCGGACCAAGCGGGGGACCCCATACTTCTGGGAGCCGGAGTTCTGCTCGTCGCGCTGGCTATCATCATTAATGCGAAGGCGTATGGGAAACTTCCGAAGCCTGAAGAGACGGGGGCAAGCAAAACGAAGGGGCTGATCCTTGCGCTGGTCTGCGGCGTTCTGATGTCTACGTTCTACTATTTTGTCGCGGCATCGCTGGCGAAAGTGGAAGTTCCTGCCGCTGCGGAGACGGCAAATGCTGCATCCGGAACGGTTCAGCTGCTGGATGTGACGGCCGGAAATCTTGCTCTGAAAGGAGCGAAACTTCAGGACGGAAAACTCACTCCGTACTCTGCAAACGTCGTTTTTGCGCTCGGTATTTTCCTCAGTAGTTTCCTCGTCGTGACCTTCTGCCAGCTGAAACCGTTCGTCGGAACTCCGGTCTCGCCGCTTGCGTTCTTCAAGGGGAGCTTCAAAGAGCATTTCTGGGGCTGGATCGGCGGGGCGGTCTGGGCCGTCGGCATGACGCTCAACGTTGTGGCTGCCGGAGTCGCGTCTCCTGCCATTTCCTACGGGCTCGGGCAGGGGGCTACTCTCGTTGCTGCGATCTGGGGCGTCTTCATCTGGCGTGAGTTCCGCGAGGCTCCCAAGGGGACCGGGAAACTGCTTTTTGTCATGTTCCTGAGCTTCATCCTCGGCATCGCACTGATCATCGCCGCCAAACTTTGATCCGATTTGATCCGGAGAGCCGTTTTTTCGCGGCTCTCTTTTGGGGTGATCTTTTATTTCGCCGATACCGAGCGGAGGATCGTCACACTTCCGCTTTTTTAGGAATTCAAAAGAGGAAAGAAAATGCGAAAATCGACCTGCCTGCTGTTTGGAAAAATGCTCCTGGATCTGGAGATCTTTCTCCTGTGTCTGTTTTGTTTTCCGTTCCTATTTCCTTTGCAGATCTCATCTGCAGAGACGGCGGCTTCTGAAAATCTGCGATTTGAAAGCGGTTTTCTGTCGGTGGAAGTCCAGCCGGACGGCCGAGTGCTCTCTGCGGTGGAACGGCAGACTGGGAAAGACTGGCTCAAAGCGGAAACGCAGTTTTTTGTGCTGACTGTGCCGGAAAAGGGCGCGGCGGCGGTCCTTCCCGAGAAACTGGAGTGGGTAAGTCCGGAAAAGACGCAGCTCCGTGTCACGTTTCAAAATCAGACGGAAGCGGTCCTGAACTATGTGTCGTACGATGACTATTTCACGCTTGAGGTCGATTCGGTCAAGGGTGATTTTTACCGGATGGAATTTGGGCGCGTTCAGTTGGCGCCGGACTATACGCGGGAGGACGCTTTCGGTTTCTCGACGCTCATTCTGACGATCCAGACGAACGTGGCAGAGTATCCCGGGCGAGCTTCGCGTCTCGGCGCAAAATGCTACTCTTCGATCGGCTGTCTTGGTGCGAAAGCTGCGTTCGCCGGCGTTCCGGAAAAGCAGATGCGCCGCGTCATGAAAGACGTGACGGAAAGTATCCTTGCAAAGTCCGCAAACGACCCGGTCTATTTTGAAATGGCGCCTCCGGTGAGTCGAAACGGCGGGGGATTTGCCAAAGATGCTCCGAAAAACCGCGGTTCGTACATCATCACGAGTCATGCCATGACGGCGGAAGAAGTTCCTGCGTGGGCAGAGCATCTTGCCCGATTCGGCGTGGATCAGATCGATTTCCATCAGGGAAATGCGTATCGTCAGGGGGATTTTCAGTTTAAGGAGGCAGCGTATCCGAACGGGATATCCGATTTCCGGAAAATGACGGATGAGCTGAGGAAGCACGGCATCATCGCGGGGCTGCACACGTACTCGGAGTTCGTCGTGGCTGGGTCGAAGTACTTGACGCCCGTTCCGCATAAGGATCTGGATCTGATCCGGACGTTCACTCTGGCGGATGGCATCGATGCGGAAACGACGGAGATCCCGGTCGTCGAGAGCACCGAAGAGGTCTCGCTCATCTGCGGGTACACGATCCGGAACAGTCTGTATCTGCAGGTAGACGATGAGATCATCCGCTTTCAGGACCTGATGCCGAATGGATTCCGTAAATGCGAGCGCGGGATGCTGGGGACGAAGGCGGTCCCTCATGGGAAAGGGGCGAAGGTCGGGCACCTGACGCAGTATTTCAGCGCCTATTTTGCGCCGGATCCGGAGAGTCCGCTTTTTCTGGAGATCGCGCGCAATACGGCAAAGACGTACGACGAAGGCGGTTTCAGCATGATCTATCTGGACGCTCTTGACGGGACGCAGGCGCTTCTGGAGGATAAAGAGCTGGCGTGGTATCATGATGCGCGTTTTGTGCGTGAGATCCTGCGAAACATCAAATCGGAACCGCCGCTCCTTGAGTACAGTACGATGCATCCGTCACTCTGGGCTGCGCGAAGCCGCATGGGAGCGTGGGATTCCCCGGCACGCGGGTATTTGAAGTTCTTTGACTGGCACATTGAGTCCAACGCGCAGAGTGCAGTGAAATGCTACCTTCCCGGTCAGATGGGCTGGTTTTCTGTTTGTCCGCCGACGGTGAAAGACGATTTTCGGAATTTTCAGACGCTGACGCTCTACCGTGAGCACTTGGATTACCTCGGTTCCAAATGTCTTGCGCACGACCATGGACTTTCCTATCTTGGCATCTCGCTGGGGACGCTGCCTCCGGCGGCTGTCGAAAACGGCGAGCGGCTCTGCCTTTACGATTCGCTGCGCCGAGGAAACTATTTTTCGCCGGAAAGTACCGAGGCGGTGAAGGAACCCGGAAAGCACTTTCGGCTCATGAAGGATGGTGACGGATACGTACTGGCTCCGGCACACTACGAGGAATTCCGGCCGAAAAAAGATGCGGAAACGTTCCGGACCGTCAATCCCTTCCGCGCGCAGAGACCGTACCTTCGGATCGAAAATCTTTACGCGGTTGGACCGTACGATTCGGAAGAGGCGGAAGAGCTGATCGTGTTTGATGAGGGGAAGAAGACGGAACTGCCCGCCAAAACGGAGATCCCGGAGCCGTTCCTAGATTTGCGTGAAAAGCAGGGACTGGGGCTTTGGATCTTTGGAAACGGTCAGGGACAGATCGTGAATATTCGCGTTGAAAGTCCGTACTTTAAGCTTTCCGGAGCGGCGGACCATTACGTCAGGCTGGACCATACCGGCTGGAAGTATTTTGAATTTGCGGAGGTCCAAAACGGCGACTACCGGCACATTCCGTGGAAAAGCGGACGGAGCGGTCTCTATGTCGAGTATCGACAGAAGATCCACTACCAGTTCATCTCCGGCATCTACGTGATGGTCCATGGGCCGGCAGACGGTCTGAAGTTCCGGACGCTCAAGGCGCTGCCGCTGCGTGAAACGGAACTGCGCGACCCGGTCGTCTCGCTCGCGGGAGTCTCCATCACGCTGAAAGGTTCCATTCCGAGCGGATGCTATGCGGAGATCGTGCCGGAATCCGACGCGGTCCTCGTGAAGGATCCTCTTGGAAACGTGCTTGGAGAATTGACGCCGTCCTGTCCGATCCCGGAGCTTCCCGCGGGAGAACTTGAGATCTCGATCCCGTTTAATGGATCAGCGCCGCGGACTCGCTGGACGCTGGGAATTTACGGAAATTGAAGACGTTCCTTCTGAGGAATGAAAAGGAGAAAGCATTAGGCCTCCGCCCAAAACGGAGGTCTTTTTTGTGGTTCATCCCGAAACTGCGTACCGATTTAGGTTTTCCGAGCTCACCACTGAGAGCACTGAAGAGACACTGAAGAGACACTGAAACACACTGAAACACACTGAAAAGAAAGAGGAAAAGAAAGAGGAAAAGAAAGAGGAAAAGAAAGAGGAAAAGAAAGAGGAAAAGAAAGAGGAAAAATGGCGGTGAACGTGCCCTGACACGAATTTCACGAAAAACCCGAAAAGACACGAAAGATTTAAAATATTTTTGATCGCCTTTTGATGAATTTCGCATTTTTTCGAGTTTTCGTGTTTCCTTTCAGTGTCTTTCAGTGAACTCTGTGTCTTTAGTGGTAAAATTCAGTGGTGAAGCTGGTACACAGTTCCTGGATGGACCCTTTTTTATTCAGAATGCGTGCGAAAAGGGAGTTTTTTTCGTTTTAACGTCTATTGCGATCTAAAAAAGAAAAAATTATGAGAAAATGTACCAAAAATTTTTTCTAACTCCTTGATTTTTTCTTGGAAATCGAGTAAACTGGGGAAAGAAGTTTTGCCGAGTGTAAATTGGAATTTTTTGTTTTGCGATCCATTGGAGAAGTGAGGCGTGTGCGCGGCGGAATTTCTGTTTCGGCGTAGTGTTTTTACGCTGGAATAAAATAGACGGAGCTTTTTGCAGAAAATATCGGGGAGCTGATTTATGGTGCGTTTCCTGCTGATTGGGTGTCTAGCTGGCGTTTGGGGGATCCTTTCGCCGTTTTTTTTATTGGCGGCAGAGGAGATCGTGTCGCCGGACGGGAAGATCGTCCTGACGTTTGACTGCACGGAAGCCGGCCCCGTCTATTCCGTGACGTACTGCGGAAAGGAGGCCGTCGCGGAGTCTGCTCTCGGGCTGGTCTGCGAGCCTGCGTTCGGAAAACTGGGCGTTTCGGAGAGCTCACGGCAGAGTATGGACCTTTCATGGACGCCGATTTGGGGTGAGTATGCGAGGATCCCGGAACGCTTTGAGGCAATGTCGGTCCTGCTGCGGGACGAAAATGGGCAGGAACTGGGACTCGAATTCCGCGTTTTCAATGAAGGTTTTGCGTTCCGGTACGTTCCAGGAAAGACGGAGATCCGGAGCATTTCCTCGGAATTGACGGAGTTTCGGATCCCGTCCGACGTATGTGTCTATCCGATCGACTGGACGGAAGCGACTTTTCCGGAAAACGGCGTGCGGTTTGAAGACTTCAAGTCGAGCTGTCCGCCGCTGACGGGGAAGTTTTCTGACGGGAAAGTTTTCTCGCTCATGGAAGCGTATGCCGTCAATTACCCGCGTCTTCGCTGGAGCAAGAACAGTTCGGGAGCCGTTCAGCCCTCATTCCGTAAGACGAAGTGGACGGCGGAACGTTCTGGAGTAAAGGGAAACGCTGATGCGGAAAATTTCAGCGGGACGCCATGGCGTGCGATGATGCTTGCGGAGAATGAAGCGCGTCTTGCGGAAAATGGGTACTTTATCCTGAATTTGAATCCAGGACCTGCGCCTGAACAGGATCTTTCGTGGGTCCGGCCTGGGAAAACGATCAGTAATGAGATGAACTGTCAGATCCGGAAAGAGGACCTTTTCAGCATGGTCGATTTCGCGGCGGAAAACGGGATCCGGTACGTTCAGATCGACTGGGGGTGGTACGGGACCGAGTACGTTTACTCGGAAGCCGAGTGTGCCGAGTGGGCGAAAAATAATCCCGAGCACGCTGACGATCCGACGTGGCGTGCCAACACGAGACCGGATCCGCGGAAGACTGCGAAGGGACGCGTTCCGTATTTTCCGCAGTTTCATGCGAGCACGTACGTGGACGTAGAGATCGAAGAATTGACCGCGTATGCGAAGTCGAAGGGGGTGGGCATCTGCCTCTACATTAATGACCGGATGCTGAAGGCGTACGAGATCGAGGAGCTTTTCGCGCTTTACGAAAAGTGGGGGCTTGCGGGGCTGAAACCAGGGTTCGTCGCATACGGCAGCGCACAGGATACACAGGATATTCGGCATCTGTGCGAGGTCGCGGCAAAGCACAAACTCTGGCTCTGCATCCATGACGCCTATCTTCCGGACGGCTCGATGCGCACGTTTCCGAACGTCATGAACGTCGAAGGCGGAGGCGGTCAGGAGGGGAACCATCCGGCATTCCACGATACGGTCCTCCCCTTTACGCGCTGTTTGGCGGGCCCGTTTGATTTTACGCCCGCGATGTTTTTTCGAGGACGCTCCAACTGCCATCAGCTTTCACTGCTCGTGACGCTTTACGCGCCGTCGCACGTCATTCGGAGCGGGTGGAGGATCCGGGATCGTGAGAGCGGGAGCGAAAATTCCTTCGGTTCGGAGAAAGAATGGTTTGCCGCTGTTGGTTCCGAGTGGGTAAACACGAAGGTCCTCGATGCCGAGATCGGTCGCCGGATCGTGACGGTCCGCGAGACGAAAGAGGGGGAGTGGTTCCTCGGTGCGACGAATGGATCCCAGGCGCATACGTCGACGGTTTCTCTCGCGTTTCTCAAGCCGGACTGCGACTACGAGCTTCACCTTTGGACCGACGCGCCGGAAACTGTCGGTGAATTTCGCGGAACGGTGAAAACCGTCCGGAAGGTCCGTTCTACGGGGCATCTGGAGCTGCCGATGGCCGAAAACGGCGGAGCTGTCGCGCGTTTTATCCGGAAATAGGACGGTGCGGACTCCGTAACGGGCCCATTTTGTTTTTGAGTTTGAGCGAATTGGATCAACGCTCTGGCCGAGTTTGAGTGAGTTTGAGCGAATTGGATCAACGCTCTGGCCGAGTTTGAGTGAGTTTGAGCGAATTTGTCGACTCTTTGATCGAGTTCGTTTGATCGCGTTTTCCTTTGCGAGCTGGATCGCGGAGGTTTCGTTTTTCCGTATCCGATCCGGTTTCGTTTTTCCTTTTACGTTCCATTTCAATTGGATTTTGACTCAAACAGGAAAAAATCATGCATAAAATCAAGAAAATTTGTGCGTTCCTTGCGGTAATTTGGTTTTTCAGCGGGACGTTTGCCTTTTCGCAGTACTTCGATCAGGATCCTGGCGCGCCGATTTATGGACCGCCGCTCACGAATGCGGATCTCGTCGGCAAAGTGGTCTACATTGAGTACTGGGGGATCCATTGCGGTCCATGCCGTGCTGCGTTTCCTCATCTGGTCGAGTGCCAGTCAATGTACGGACCAAGCGGGAGTTTCGTGCTCATCGGAAGCCATCTTCAGGAACTGTCTCCGGAGGTCGCGGAGTATCTGCGCTCCGTGAACTGCAATTTTACGAATTACCAGCAGTACCGCTGTCCACTTGCGCCTCCGGCGGCTGGGGGGATCCCACAGGCATACCTTCTGAATTGCCGCGGACAGCTTGCAGCGAGCGGTCATCCGAGTGAAGTACTTCAGAAAGTCGCCCCTCTGGTCGAGGAAGCCGTTCAGCGGCGGCGTCTGATGGAGGGTTTCAATCCGGCGATGCTGATCGATCTTCCTCCGGAATTTCAGAAACTTCCGGTACTTTTTACTGCGGAAAAGTCTTGGAATGCACCGATGAAACAATTGGAGAAAAAAGGCCGAAAGAGCGACGAAGCGAAAGCGGTCCTCGAAAGCCTTAACTCTGCCATTGATGCGGAGATCGAATCGCTGGTTGCCGAACGTAAAAAGAAGCCGGTCGAGACGCTTTACCGACTGACGCGCCTTTCAAAAAATCTGAAAGGTCTCCCGCAGCTCGAGAAGGTGAACGCGCTTGGAAAGAAGGCGCAGAAAGTTCCGGGTGCGAAGGAAATGCAGAAAGTCTGGGTCCAAATGGTGACTTTCCAGAAAAAGTGCCAGACGGGCAAACTGAAGCCGGCCGCTGCGCTGAAGGAGGCCAAACGGATCGCCAGATCGTTCCGCGAGGCGTCGGAAAATGAAGATTTCCATAAAGCGGTGCGTCAGGAAATGAAAATGATGGCAGAGAAGATCGAAAGTCAGATCGCAGACCAAGGGTGAGACCGGCCGCGTTCTGATTTCCAGAGACGCGTAATGCGTGATTTTCGGCAGGAGTTTCAAAATGCAGACGAAATGTTTAGAGTGTTTCTTTCCGTCAGGTTTGAGAAGCGTGAGGAACTGGGTTACCGGCCTGAGACTTTTTTCCGAGTTGGGATTTTTGGCTGGGTGCGTACTTTTGCTTTTCGGCTTTTCGTCAGTCGCTCAAGCGCAGTCGGAAAGAGAAATGACGGAAGCTCGGGCACAGATGGTGGAGCGTGAGCTGGTTCGGGCCGGAATTCGCCATCCAGACGTTCTCGCGTCGATGCGTACGACGCCGCGCCACCGATTCGTTCCTCAGAAAGTGCGTCCGCAGTCCTACGAGGAACGTGCACTTCCGATCGGTTACGGCCAGACGATCTCGTCTCCGTTCGTCGTCGCGAGCATGACCGAAGCGCTCGATCCGCAGCCGGATGACCGGGTGCTGGAGATCGGCACTGGATCCGGATACCAGGCTGCGGTACTTTCGCCGCTGGTGAAGGACGTCTACTCGATCGAGATCGTGACGCCGCTGGCTCGGCAGGCAATGCGGACTCTGAAAGGGCTGAAGTACTCCAACGTTCACGTTCGGGCAGGGGACGGGTACGCCGGGTGGCCGGAGGCTGCGCCGTTCGACAAGATCATCGTGACTTGCTCTCCGGAATCGCCGCCTCCTGCGCTCGTTGAGCAGTTGAAGGACGGCGGGATGATGGTCGTGCCGCTTGGGGAACGCTACGCGCAGAATCTTTGCATTTTGAAGAAAGATGGGGACCGGCTCATTCAGATGCCGATCCGCCCGATCCTTTTCGTGCCGATGACTGGTGAAGCGGAAGAAAATCGGGAAGTCCTTCCTGATCCGGCAAACCCGGTCCTCCTGAATGGCGATTTTGAGAGCGTTATGGTCGGAAAGAAGAGCGAGATCGAAAAGATGCCCGAGCGCCGCGCGAGTCTGTTTGAGGAAGGTGATGTCCTTGAGGATGGAAGTTCTGCAGATGGACTGGAAGAATTTGGCGAGGAGGAAGAGCCGGATGACCGCGATCTGGATGAATTTGCGGACGACTATTTCGACGAAACCGACGATAAACAGACTCGGAAAAAGATCGCAGAGGCGTCTTTTGAGATGCTGATCCCGGAGGTTTGGTGCTATTTGCGTCAGGCTCAGATCGAACGGCACGATACTGGGGTCGGTAAGTACTGTCTCCGTTTTCGAAACAAAAAACCGCAGGTCCTCTCGCAGGCTTGCCAAGGTATCGGGGTGGACGGACGCGAAGTGGCGGCTCTGCGTTTCCGGATGAAGATCAAGGGAGAGAAACTCGTTCCGGATCTCGTTCATGGAATGAAGCCTGGAGTGTATATTATTTTCATCGATGAGAAACGGAACACGATCCGAAGTTCCATTCTCGGCGGCTGGCGCGGGTCGTTTGACTGGCGAACGGTCTCATTCTCGATGGAGGTTCCTCCGGCTGCGCGTGAGGCATGCGTTTTCTTTGGCCTTCACGGTGCGTGCGGTACGCTTTGGATCGATGATGTGGAGATGGAAGCAGTTCATTAGAAACTGTTCAAGGAACGTTTTTTCTGTTTGAGAAAAAGATCCCGCGTCTGGAGACCGTAATTCCGGACGCGGGATCTTTTGTGTGAGAGCGGCATGTGCGAGTCTTCTTTTTATCGTACTCTCTTGGACCGTATTGGTTTACTTATTCTTTCGGCACCATTCCTCGAAATTCATCTCGCGTTCTTTTTCTGCCGTAGTTTCTACGTCATTTTCCAGACGGGTCCCTTCTGGAAGTGCATACATTTTCTGACGATTTCGAGCAAATGCAGCATTTTCCCGGTTGGAGAGGATGTAGAGGATGAACGAGAGGGAAAAAAGTCCTCCGAATATCGTGCCGCCGAGTATGTAGAACCAGAAGAGGTCGGGAGTGTAAACGGCGCTGACTGTCAGTTCCGGAGTCCCTCCGATGAGAAGCGGAGCGAAACGGCGGATCTTCTTCCCTTCTTCATTTTTCCCATTCTCGTAACTCCACGTGTTGAAGAAAAATGCCGGGACCTTCAGTTCTGCATAGTATCCCAAGCTGCTGCCTGGCTGGATACCATCCGGGAGTTCCGGGACGAGGATCACGACGGGGGATTGCGGCGTTTCGTCAGGGAAAAGAAAAATTTCGAAGTAGTGCGTGATGCCGAATCGCTGATTGATGTCCGGATCCTGCACTCTGATCGCGTCGATCCTGCGTACGACTCCTTTCAGGAAAAAGAAATTTCCGCGTTCTTTCGCAGGCTGCCGGAAGATCGGAGCGACCGAACTGTAGCGTTCCGGTTTTTTCCCGTCTTCACGTATCTGCGTCTGGGCGTAGTCGATCTGCTCAAAATGTTCATCCGGCGCGTTTTCCTGAACATCTGCGACGATCTTCTTTAGTTTTTTGGGCGACATTTGAAAGACTGCGTTCATCATCTGGTAGAAACACTCGCGGTTTCGGAGTGCAAGGCGAGTGTCGCTGGAGGCGCTCCGGAGGGCATCGTCCGGCAACTCTTCCCGATCCAAATCGTCGAAAAGTCCCCAGTCGAAACCGGCTTCACTCAAAAGCGTGTCCGGGTACCAGGCCAGACGGTTGCCGAGCATGAAAAGCGAACAGAGCGGTACCAAGTTCCCTTCTGCGTTTGGAATCGCGGCCGGAACGTTTTCCGTTTCCGGACCTTTTTTCAGGAAAAGTGCCGGGAGACCGACTCGCGGCGGTGGATCCAACGCGCCCGGTTTTTGGAGTGCACGGGGAAGCTGACGGCAGAAAAGCGTGACTTTGCGTCCGTCGTCCAGTTTCATTCGGCACGTGAAATACGAAGAGAGACCGTAGCGGAATGCGACGTTCTTTTCCAACTCTGTTTTTTCAAAACTCAAAAGTTTTCCCGTGATCCAGAATGCGTCGAAACGACGAGTATTGAGCGATTCGGAGTCCAGTGGATCCAGAACCGCAAGCTCCTGCTCGGGAAACGTCCACTTTTCAAGATCTTCAAGCGTGATCCGTTCCTGAAGATGGTAAAAGAAGAAAAGCTGATCCTCTTCAGACTGCCATACCGTACCGTCTGAGTAGCGTCGGCGGAAAGAGTCGCTCACTTCGTAAAGTTTCCAGAAATCCTGGATCGTGTTTAGTTCCGTGACTTCCGGTTCTGCCGGGTCCGGGACATCTTCCGGAGCTGCTTGGAGAGAGGAAAAGTCCACAATTTCAGCATCCGGATTCATTAGGTCCGTCGGGAAGAATTCCAATGCGTTTGTGAGCTCCTGTGCTTGGAGACTGCCGTATATCGCGAAAAAAACGGCACAAAAAAACGAAAAAAGAGAAATGGCCTGCCGCATAGGTCCTCCTTTTATTTGATGGAATTTCGTACTTCGCATTTCAGTCTGTTTCCCGACGGAAGGCCCGACGGAAGGCCCGACGATGCCGCCGCTGTCCGGATCACGAGTTTCTTTTCATTCTATCTTTTTTCTTAATGTTTCCATCACTTCCGCGTGAACGTGTCCATTCGTGGCGATGGAGTCTCCCGATGTGTAGGACGGCTTATTTTGCCAGTCGGTGAATGTTCCGCCCGCCTCAAGAATGATCGGCATGAGTGCCGCAGTGTCCCAGATGCTCATTTCCGGATCCACCATCACTTCTGCACGCCCCGTAGCTACGAGCAGGTACCCGTAGCAGTCACCCCAGTTCCGCGCAAGACGGGATCGCAGCATGAGGGCCTTCCAGTTTTCGTAACGGTCTGTCTGGTAAAAGGTCTTCTCTTCGGTCGTCAGAACGAGTGACCCGCCAAGCGTTTGCACGTCCGAGACCCGCGCAGGAACAGGGGCTTCTGAACCTTTCACGTACCACGCACCCGCTCCAAGCGCAGCGTAGACGCACTCGTTCATTGCCGGGATCCGGATCACTCCCGCGACGGCCTTTTCCTCAAACGTCAGACCGATGAGCGTTCCGTAAAGCGGCACACCGTGAATGAAGGCTTTCGTTCCGTCGATCGGGTCCAGGATCCAGCGGAAACCGCTCGTTCCTGGTTTCGTCGGCCACTCTTCACCGAGGATCTCATCCTGCGGAAAGGCTTTGCCGATCCACTCGCGCATGAGTTTTTCCGTTTCCTTGTCTGCGACCGTGACGGGAGACTCATCCGCTTTCAGTTCCACTTCAAAATTTTGTTTCTGAAAAAATCTCAGCGTGTTTTCGCCTGCTTTTTCAGCTAGCTCGACGGCAAGATCAAGCCGCTCCCGGATCTCGTTTTCCATTTTATTTCAGCTTCTTTCTAAATGTTTTTGAAATTCTCCGGCCCAAAAGTCTTTTCGTCAAAAAAAGAGACCGCCGGGCAGGGGGGACGGTCTCTTTGATTTTTTCGGCAGTCAAAACGCACTTAGAAACGCTTCGTGATGCCGGAGCTGTACGTCTCATAGCATCCGTTTTCATCCGGCATGATGTAACTTGGACCGTTGAAATCGAGTGCGTCGAGATCCGGGCTCCGTTCGTAAGTGGAATTCCGCGCAGTAGCCCGATCGATCGCCTGACCCGATCCCATCACCATTCGGCCCATGATACCCGTGAAACAGGTTTCGGCGATCGATGCTCGACAGGATCTTTCCTTTCTGGAAGGCGGGAGGCACAAAAAATACCGCCGATCAATGAATGCCAGACAGTCGGGAATTTTTCCGTGACGGGCACTCTCGTTGGGCTCACTGCGTTGGGCTCACTGCGTTGGGTTTGTGCAGGGGGAACGTTTTCTTGCCGGAGTCAATTCCAGCGGCCGATCAGTGCGGCTGAAGTCTGTCCTTGGAAGTTCGTGCTCAGGTTGATGAAACAGTCACCAGCCGGAGTCTCGGAGTCCGTCACGATATTCAGTTCGCAGCCTTCCGCCGGTTCCTGGAAATTACGCGTTGGGAACAGTACTCCGCGGCGGAGCGCTTCCATTCCGGCGACCAGTTCGATCGCACCGGCACCGGCTCCCAAATTTCCAAAAGCAGCTTTCGCAGCAACGACCGGAATTGGAGTTGAACGGGAGGCAAAAACTTCACGGATCGCTTCAGCTTCCGCTCGGTCTACTTCCGGAACACCGAGACCGTGCGCGTGAATGAAACCGATTTCGTCCGGCGTTTTTCCGGAATCCTGCAGGACTTTCCGCAGGACGTTCACGAATGCCTGACGGTAATTCGGCACCAGATTGAAGCGTGTGAGGTCGTCTGTATGCGTTCCTGCCATAGAATCCGCGCCGGCAATAAATTCGCCGTAGATCTTGGCACCGCGTTCCTGTGCGTGAGAAAGAGATTCAAGGATCAGCGTTCCCGCCCCTTCACCGAGTACCTGACCTGCGTGCCGTTTGTCGAACGGACAGGAAGCGGTTTCTGGATCTGCGTCTTTGGGCGCGAGTATTTCCGAGACCGCGACCTGAGGCGTACGGATCGACTGGAGACGCGTCCCCGTCGCTCCTGTGATCATCAGATCCGCCCAGCCGCGTGCGATCGTTTCGTGGGCGTACTTCAGAGTCGCGTTTGCTGCCGATTCGTTCATCGTCAGGGAATCGTTCGGCCCCATAAACTGATTCAGGATGGAGATGTGGCACGCCGGCATGTTTGGAAGCCAGACCAAGAGCCAAAGCGGTGCGACCTTTTCTTTACCTTCCGTTCCCATATTCCGGATGTCGAATTCCCCGGCCTCATTCCGTGATGCTGCAAAGGCTGCGTAGGTAGCTTCCGGCTGCGACAGCATATAGTCGCTTCCGTACATCATACCTACTCTGGTCTGCGGTTCCGTAAAATGAAGTCCGGCATCATTCAACGCTTTTTGTGCGCAGGCGACCGCCATTTGAGTCTCACGGCACATGATCTTAGAACTTTTCCGAACATTGCGTTTCAATTCCTTGTCCAGTTCGCCAAAATCTGCGATGTCTCCCGTGAAATCTTCACAGTAAGAGCCAAAACGGACGGCGTCGTTCAGTACCGTGAGTTCTTCCGGGAGCGGCTTTACCGCATTCGCACCGGAATAAAGCCCCTCGCCGAGAGATTCGACTGAATTGCCAAACGGAGTTACGACTCCAATGCCTGTGATGACTGTTCTGAATGCGTTCATGCTTTCTTTTATGGGTAAATTATTGAAGTATGCGTTTGTTTCCTCTTGGGAAAAAGCACTAAATTTCCTATCTTTATTTTACCACAATACAAAACTTCTGCAATGGGTGTCGGAAATAAATTTACTTTTTTAGGCGTTTTTCTTTGCAATTATTGGGTTTTTTATTTGAAATATTGGCAAATTCAGAAAATTCGTTAAATTTTCCTTATCTTACTGAAATGATTTTGCCGATAAAATTGAGAGATGCCTCATACCGGATTGGGAGTGATGAGGCGGAGACAGATCAGGAGTAAAAAATGAGCGATCAGAATATTTCCCGGAATGGTTCTTCGCAGCCGCGTGTCGAGGGGGCTGAATTTCTTGCGCGCTTGCAAAAAGTGACTTTAGACGGTTCTCGCAGCGTGCCCGTTCCTTCAGAGAGTCTCCAGAATGCCTGCCGGCCTGCGGATAATTCCAATTTTTCGCGGGATTTCATGAACTATCGATCGAAGATCAAGCAGGAATTACGCCGCGGAATGACATCTGAGCCTGGGAGTCATTCTGAAAATGTGAAAAGAGAGACTCCATCGCTCACGATTCCCTCCTGGCCGGCTGTTCGTTCTCAGACTGGGGTCGTACGCAAAGGGAATCCGTATGTTTCGGAACCTCCCGTTTACTCTGCGTGCCGAAATTTAGAGACGGGGCTCTCGCGGAATTCCGGAACTGCGGGAGAAGAGACGGTGAATTCTTCGGGAACACAGTATGCGGCCGCTCTCGTATCGAGGACCGCTGCGGCTGCGGAACGTGAGCGTTTTCTGCGTTCGGAAGCAGCGCAGGCTTTTATTCCTCCGGAAAGTTCGTCCGGTCCGTTGACGGAGACGATTTCTGAAACTCACGCGCCGTCAAGCTCGGCATCTTTAGCGTTTCAAAATGTTCCGGCCGAGGAGGAGAAGACGAACACCGTTCAGTCAATGGCTCCCAATGAAGGGAATCCCTTTGGAAAATTGCTTGCAGGAAAGAGTTCAGAGAAGAAAAGTACGCCGTCAGCTGCTTCCCGCAGAACGGTCGGCTGGCTGGCGAATCTTCGGTGTTTTGGGATCTTGGGATTGGTTTGCGGCGGTGCTGTGACGGGATGTGCAGTGAATTCGGCCGTTCCGTCTCACGAATTTACCGCGTTGGGGATCTCTCTGCTGATCGCCGGTGTCGCGATGTTTGCATCGGTCGGTTTTTTGCAGGCGTTTGCCGTACATTCAGAGGAAAAGGGGGCAACTGGTAGCGTCTGAACTCCGAGAGGGGAATGATTTGGACCGCTGGTGTTGAGTGGGTCTGTAAAAAAAGAGACGTCAGAAACGGCGTCTCGTTTTTTCGGAGCTTTGATTTGTTGGAAACGGATTCTATCGGGTATTTTCTTTTTTGAGCTCATCTGCTCCAATGAATTCTATCGGGAAGTTCTCCATGGGGTCGGTGATCCGAATCATTTTTTTCCCGGACAAAAGCGCGTCGAAAATGTCGCCGACGATTTCCGCCCTCCAGCCATTTGCCAAGTGGGGATACTTCTCTGTGTATCCGGGAGTCCGAAGCCGCCAGGCAGCCCAGTCGCGGACATCCGTCTGCGTTCCGACGAGTCCCGGCGCAAGTTCATGCTGGTGGCAGATCGTTCCAAGGACGGAGTAGAGCAGGGTCCCGAGGACGGAGAGTTTTGCGCAGTGGTGGGGAAATTCGACTTTGGGACAGTCTTTTTCATGAAGTCGGATCGCTGATTCGATAAGAACGGAGATCTCATGCAGATACGGACGAAGGTCACTGCGTTCCATGCCGCGGATATTGCGGATACTCCGTACATCTGCCGTTTTTCTACGTGCCATTTCAAGCAGAAGGTCATCGCGGAGAACGTGCCGGGCTGAGCAGTCCCTCTTTTGGGCGACGGCTTCACGCCACTGCCATAGCGAGTGTACGATCGCCAATTCACGCGGTGTCCAGTGCGTCCCGGTGAGGATCCTCTGCCAGCGTTCCGGTGAAAGAAGCTGAAGGATACTTTCCAGTCGGCTTTTCATCTCGCAGGCAAACCAGCCGAGACGGTTTCGCTCCTCCATTTTCGAGTAGAGGACTTCGCGGACCGGATGCAGATACGCGATGTCGTCCACTGCGTATTCGAGCTGACGCGCTGTCAATGGGCGTGTTTTCCAGTTGGTTCGGGATTCTGTTCCCGGCATCTGAATGTTCAGGAAATGGGAAACGATGTTGCTGTAACCAGCGGGATACTCATTGGAAACCAGACCGGCAGCGACTTGGGTGTCGAAGACCCTTTTCGGCAAACGATTCGCGGCTCGCCAGCAGAATTCCATCTCGAAACGTCCGGAATGCACGATCGTTTCATGGTCTCCATTGACGAGGAACTCCCAGAATGGAGTGACGTTAAGCTGATCCTGGATCGGATCGATGAGAAAATTTCCGTTCGGTGTCGCAGCCTGGATCAGACACAGATGCGGCTGATAGTATCGTTCGGCAATGAATTCA
Source organism: Planctomycetaceae bacterium (assembly GCA_015062085.1). Next base: position 2,003 of record SUVI01000030.1, on the reverse strand, counting down.
GTATCAAGGCCGATCCACGCGGTCCCGATGTGCTCACTGCACCAGCGGTCAAGTTCAGAAGGCTTGGAAATGATGACGAATTTCTCGGACATTGCAGCGTAAAATGAAAAGAACAGTGAGCAGGAAACTCCAAAAAACCAGAGGCAGGCCTAACGGTCTGCCTCTGAAGATCAGTCAGCCATTAAAGGAAAATGAAAGTCATGGCCAGGAAAATCGGCAGCAGGATGAGTGCGCTGTATCCGATATATCCAAAGAAGCTCGGCATCTTGACGCCTTCTTCTTCCGCGATCGCCTTCACCATGAAGTTCGGGCCATTACCGATGTACGTCATCGCGCCCATGAACACCGCACCCAGCGAAACAGCGACGAGCAGCTTGCTCGCGACACCAGCTTCCGTCGAAACGGCTTCAATGTTCATTTCTTTCGCTTTCGCTTCCGCGGCGGCTTTGCCTGCCGCGTCGCCTTCTTTGTAGGTCACGAGCTTGTCGGCTTTTTCCGCGTCTGCCGTCGCGGTCTTACCGACTGTCTGGAACACGACGTAGGTCGGCGCATTATCCAGAACACTGGAGAGCGAACCGGTCGCCCAGTAGAATGCGTGCGTGTCTTCGACGCCCATTCCGAGTTCGCCGCCCTTTTCATTCAGGATCTGGAGCGGGACCTGCATGCAGATGAAGATGCCGAAGAACAGAGCCGCGACTTCGGTGATGGCACCAAAATTGAAGCGGTTGTTCAGGCGGACCTGCGTGCTGCCGACAGTCAGGGAGATGAAGACCAGACCGAGCTGAACGATCTCGCGCAGGTACATCGGGGCGTGCCATTCCGTACCCGGGACGGCTTTCGACGGATCGAGAAGAGCGACGGCGAGGATGACGCCGACCAGAAGCGGAACGTTCGGGAACAGACCGTAGAACTTCAGTTTGCCGGCTTCTGCATTGTCCTGCGCAATATCCAGACCGGTTTCTTTCGGATAGGCGAAGCAGGAATCCCAGATGAAGTAGACCGCGAGAAGGACGGCATTCACGAAGAGCCATTCCTTCCACAGGCACATCGTCCACAGGAAGCCGACTCCGCTCAGGTAACCGAGGAAGAGCGGCGGGTCACCGGTCGGGAGGAGGCAGCCGCCGCAGTTGCAGACGGCGAAAATGAAGAAGACGACCGTGTGGACCTTGTATTTGCGCTCACGGTTCGTTTCCAGAAGCGGACGGATCAGGAGCATCGCAGCGCCCGTCGTTCCGATGAAGCTGGCAAGAAGCGTACCGATGAGGATGAAGATCGTGTTCGTCAGCGGTTTGGCCTTCAGGTTGCCTTCGACGCGGATGCCGCCGGCGATCGTGAAGAGCGCGAACAGAAGAACGATGAACGGAATGAACTCATTCAGGATCGCGTTGGAGAAGATCGTCCACATACGGGCACCGGCAGTCGCTTCGCAGGTATGTGCGGCGGAAATGCCGTGCCAGTGGGATTCCAGAACGCCCGGATGAGCGAAACCGTAGTAGATCAGCGTGATCAGACCAAGCGCCGCCGCGACATAGAAGCGGTGCAGGTTGCTTTCCCACCAATGCTCGGTCGCCGGGATGAGCGGGAGGATCGCGATGGCCAGGAGAAGGAGTGCAAACGGGGCGACCATGTAGTACGGCGGAAGAGACGGTGCCGCATGACCGTGATCATGACCGCAGCATTCGCCGTCATGGTGATGGTGCCCTTCATGGCATTCTTCGCCCGGAGCGTGAGTGTGGCCTGCGTGGGCATCTGCCGGAACAGCCTGGGCTTCCGAGGCAGGAGCTTCAGCCGGAGCAGCCGGAGCAGCTTCTTCAACTGCCGTGGTGCTTTCAGAGGCGACCGGAGCGGCTTCTTCGACTGCCGGAGCGGCTTCTTCAACTGCCGGAGCGGCTTCTTCAACTGCCGGAGCGGCTTCTTCAACTGCCGGAGCGGCTTCTTCGACTGCCGGAGCGGCTTCTTCGACTGCCGGAGCAGCTTCTTCAACTGCCGGAGCGGCTTCTTCG
>SUVI01000222.1 GCA_015062085.1 Planctomycetaceae bacterium | reverse complement strand
GTCAGATATTCAAATATGAGAGGGAGTCATGTTGAAAACAAGTTTGCAAGGAATGATTTTCACCGCGATGGCGGCTGTTTTGTTCACGGCCAGCGGCTGTGCGTTTTGCACGATGGGTCCGCACCTTGGTCTTCTTTCAGTTCCGGTCCCGGTTTCTCCTTACTTCCAGAATAAGGAAGAGGATAATGCGATGGCGGAACGTTACTCGAAGATGAAAGTGCTTGATCCGATCCCCGCGGGTCGTCCTCACGTAGCGGAAGACGCCCCGAGTGATGACCAGATCATCCGTAAGTTCCACGAGATCCATAATGTGCGCGGCAACTGGCCGGGACTTTATGAAGTTCAGCACAACGATATCATCATCGTGAAGGAAAAAGTACAGGACATCGTCGACCCGGTCCGTCAGTTCCCGCTCGTTGGTCCTGCGCAGCTCCATCACTCGCACTGGGTGTGCAAGGTCTACTATACGGAAGTGACCCGCAACGGCTGGCCGGTCCCGTATACCGTCAAGGAAGAAGAGAAGATGGAAGTCATCAACATCGATATGGACCATCTTCACCGCGTCGGCAACGTCGTCTCGGGCGACAACGGCGGCTGATAATAAAAGGAAAGGATCGCCCCAAACCGGGAAACTTTGGGGCACAGTCTGAAAGGATCCCCCGTTCCATTTCCCTCGTTCAGAATTGGAACACCGTTTGAGATACCATTGTCATTCTTTCAGAATGTAGGAACGAAACCCCGAATTTTGGGAGGTCCCGGCCTTGGGATTTCCCATGCAGATCCCTCTTGAAAACCAACGGTTTTCTTCATGACGCGTCCCTGGAGGCTTTTCTTCAGGGACGTTTTGTGTATTTTTCAGCAGTTTTTCCCGATTTTTATTCTCAAGAAAAGAAAAAAGCAGCCGGAAGACGAAACATCCGGCTGCCCCCTTTGGTATCTATGGAGGAAAAGCGAATTTCGCGGCACCGTTCCCTCGACACCGCTCCCCAAATTCAAGACGCTCTTTCTTCCCGTATCCTTCCATCCCCAGTGGTATGAATTGTCGAATTTCAGGAAAAAGAGGAGAGAAAAGTCATCCTTCATGGATACTTGTATTTTAACATTGAAATCGATTCCTGGCAAGTAGTTTTCCGAGAAAAAAATAAAAAAAGTTTAAAATTTTTAAATTTTCAGAAACTTTGATTAAAGTCTGATTCAATCCCGGCAAAACGGGTAGGAAAACCAAAATATAAAAGCAGGGAAAGAGCGGATTTTTTAAGAAAAGTTTGAAAATTTTTTGTCAAAGGTCTGGACAAACTGAAAATATTCTGGTACTCTAATAGAAGTCGTTTTCCGTTTTGCACGACTGCGTATTTTGTAATCAGAGACTTCACGCATATCCAGAACGATGAATCCAATTCCTTTTACTGCCGATCAGGCGATCGAGATCTTCCGCACTGCGGCAGAAGCAAATAATTCCACAGCCGTACGGGATGGGAATCTCGTAATGCTTGATGTCCGGAACGCGAAAGATGTTCTGTTGACGGGGGATCTGCACGGGCATGAAGCCAATTATGAGGGGATCCTTCAAAAAGCAGATCTGGAAAAGAATCCGGAGCGTCACCTTATTTTTCAGGAGGTCTGTCATGGCGGGCCGCAGTATCCTGAAGGCGGGTGTGCGTCGCATCGGATGCTGACTCGTGTCGCGGAGATGAAGACTCGCTATCCGCAGAGAGTCCACCACATCATGAGCAATCATGAGCTGGCGGAATTGACGTGTTATCCGATCCAGAAAAATCGTCAGCTTCTAAACACTTCGTTTGCGCTTGGAATGTTCCGCGATTACGGCATACGTGCGGAAGAGGTCCGGTTTGCGATGTATTCCTATCTGGAGACCTGTCCGCTTGCAGTGAAGATCTCGGATCACGTTTTTTTCTCGCACAGCATTCCCGATCAGCTTGACTCTAGAGAGCGTTTCTTTGACGAAACGATTTTTTACCGAGCTCTTGATCCTGGGTCGGATCTGATCCGGGACGGGTCGGTCTACCGGCTGGTGTGGGGGAGAGATTATCGGCAGGCAAATGCGGATCTTTTTGCACAGATGCTTCATGCGGAGATCCTCGTCTGCGGGCACGAACCCTGTCCGGAAGGATTTAAGTTCCCGAATTCACGTCAGGCGATCATCGACTGCAGCGGACAGAATGCGTACTGCATGCTGATCCCGACGGCGGACCGTCTTACGCAGTGGAATTACCGGACGTATGTGTTGCCTGTGCATTCCTATTGATTTCATACAACATCCAACATCCAACATCCAACATCCAACATCCAAACTCCGGAAAGGACCGGAAAACAAAAATATGAGTAAACCTGAGACCATTCATTGGGAAGGCGGTGCGGACGGCACCCTGTATTTGATCGACCAAACGCTTTTACCTGTGGAGTATCGGCAGCTGGACTATTCCAAAGGCTGTGTGGAAAAAGTCTGGGAAGCGATCCATTCTCTGCGAGTTCGCGGGGCGCCGGCGATTGGTATTGCGGCGGCGTACGGTGTGTGCATCGGCATTCAGACCGTGCTGGACGAAATGGACGAAGAGAAATTTTTTGCCCGGTTTGACGAAGTGACCGCGTATCTGGCCTCGAGCCGTCCGACTGCCGTGAATCTTTTCTGGGCGCTGGACCGGATGAAGGAGATCGCGGCTGCGGTGAAGAAACTCATGGATGCAACGAAGACCTTCCATCCGCTGGAAGTTGCGAACCGTCTTTTGATGGAGGCGCGCGCCATTCATGAAGAAGACCGCGAGATCTGCCGTGCGATCGGAAAACACGGTGCGGAACTGCTGCCGGACGGTGCCGGTGTGTTGACGCACTGCAACGCGGGCGGGCTGGCGACTGCGGATTACGGAACGGCTCTGGCGACGTTTTTCTGGGCGTCGGAGCATGGGAAGAAACTCCACATTTACGCGGATGAGACTCGGCCGCTGCTTCAGGGAGCGCGTTTGACTGCGTGGGAGCTCCAGCAGCACGGGATCCCCGTCACGCTCATCTGCGACAATATGGCGGCGCAAGTCATGCGTGAAGGGAAGATCCAGGCCGTCGTCGTCGGGGCGGACCGGATCACGGCAAACGGCGACACGGCAAACAAGATCGGGACGTACAGCGTTGCGTGTCTGGCGCATCTGCACGGGATCCCGTTCTACGTTGCGGCTCCGAAAAGCACATTCGACCTGACGCTCTCAACCGGCGACCAGATCCCGATCGAGCAGCGCAGTGCACGTGAAGTGACGCACGGATTCGGCAAACAGACGGCACCGGAAGACGTGGACGTCTACAATCCGGCGTTTGACGTGACTCCCGCGAAATATATTGCCGGGATCATCACCGAAAAAGGCGTCATTTCTCCCGTCACGGAAGAAAATATCCGCGCGATGCTGGAAGACTGAGCACCGCGGACCGGATAAATTCCGGAATTTTCCAAATTTTCAGCGTCTTCACCCTTGAAATTCAGGATGCGTCCAGTATAATCAAAGCAGACTGTCCGCGTCCGGTTCAAGAGTGAGGACGCATTTATTTTAAAGAAAATGTTTATTGGGATCCTCCAGCCTTTTCAGGATCCGGAAAGGGAATTTTATGTCTGGAAGAAAATTTTTGTCCTGCCGTCTGTTTACGGCCGTGCTTTTGCTGGTCTGTTTGGGAATAACGTCTGCTGTTTTTGCCGAAAAACCGCAGATCGACTGTTCGAAGATCCGCGGAGTCTGCTACAATTGGCGTCCGACGGAGCAGGCGAAGAAGGAGTTGGCCTACGGAACGCGTGTTGGGCTGAATACGGTCCGATTTTGGCTCAGCCGCGGGGCGTATGAAAAGGACGGCGATGCGTATGTTCAGCGGATCGTTGAATTTGTTCGGACGTGCCATGCGTGCGGGTACAAATCGATGCCGA
>SUVI01000221.1 GCA_015062085.1 Planctomycetaceae bacterium | reverse complement strand
GGCGTACAACGCCCAGAAGATCACCAACTACTCCATCATCGGCAGCAACGCCTACGCCAACGGCATCTACGGATCCGACAGCGTCTACGGTCTGGGCATCGATAACGGCGAGGAAGGTGAAGAAGAAGGCGGCGACGGCAAGTGGGTCGTGTACGACAGCAACATCGGTGCCGGCGGTGAATCCGGATACCACAAGATGACCGACGACCTCTTCACCCCGATCGTGGAAGTTGGAGTCAAATTCAACATCGACCTGACGACCAGAGTCCAGCTCTCCCTCGGATGGTCCGGGATCTACGCAGGCAACATTGCCCGCCCGGCTGGAATGGTCGACTACACGCTCGACATGGCGAGCAACGGAGTCATGGGACTGGTCGACGGAAACAACAAAAACGATGTGTTCATGCACGGGTTCGTCTTCGGCCTGACGCTGAACCGGTAAGGTACTCAATGTGAGGGGTGTCCCAATCCCCCTGGTTTCCCGGGCTGGTTTCCTCAGCCCGGGTTTTTCCCGCAACACACGCATCATGCAGGACGGCCCTTGCGTTGAGACCTTCCCAAAACTTAACGACCGCTGGACGAGACATTCCTGAACCAGACAGCTCTGAGATCTTCCTGAAGTTTTCGCGAAGTTCCTGAATTTTTCGCGAAGTTTTCGTGAAGCAGCCATGACACGCTCCCGAGCTGTTCGGAACTCCAGGGTTCTCCTTCCGAAAAGAAAGACGGCTTGGAAACATGAATGTTCCGTGAGGTTTTTCAGTGTACCGTCTCCCGTTCCAGAACACTCCTCGGTAAAAGTCCGAAAAGAAAAATGCCGAATATCTAAAAACACTCACCACACAAAACTTCGGTAGAAAACTGCCGAAACAGTCATGAAACAAAAGGTGAACGAATGAAAATGAAAAGCTGGGACGTCTGTCCCGAGTGCGGTGCAAGACGGATCGCATACTGCCGATTCTGCAATACGATCGGCGACCACTTTCCTCTGGCAGAGCTGGATCTGATCCTTCCTCAGGAAGATGACGAAATGTACGACGACGGAGCATTTACTCCGGACGCCGTTAAGTCATTTCTTGCTGGAAATATCGGCTCTGCGATGGCTGGAAACATTGGAACGGCTCTCGCAGGCGGGACTTTCGCAAATTCTGTCTACACCACAGACACGATCTCGGTCGGAAATCAGCAGAACGCACACGGCGGAGCAAATGGCGGACATTCCGGATGCTGCGAAAACGGACACGCTCACGGACACGCCCATGGCGGTCACTCCTGCCGGTGCTCGCAGCCGCAGACTCCGCAAACGCCGGGAAAAGGCCGTCCTGACTATCGTCTCATGGTCTCCGAGCTCTCCCAGCCGCTCGATATGGACCCGGAACTGGATCCGTACACCGACGAGTATCCGCTCGCCGTCATGTGTCCATGCTGCGACGAACTCCTTTACCCGCAGTTCCTGAAAGAATGCCGTTCCTGCGGTCACGTGTTTGAAGACGGGATCACTCTGGAAGATCCCTCCGCGGCGCACTTCCACGATCACACCAAAGACCCGAAAGTCGAGATCATTGAAGACGAAAGCGATGATGACTATGGAGCCGAAGACGGTCATCCCGGAAAACCCGGTTCCGGATGCTGCCTGATGCTCATCGCGGCGGGGCTCGGAGTTTTGTGGCTCGTGTAAAATTTCAATACTTTTCCGACTTCTTTTACCACTGAGAGCACAGAATAGCCGCAGATACACATAGAGGAGACACGGAAACGCACAGAATTTTAAACACGAAAAGCACGAAAAAAACGAATTTTGCAAAGTGATCTTAAAAGATCAAAAAATTCATCTTCGTGTCTTTTCGCGTTTTCCGTAAAATTCGTGTCAGGATACTTTCCCTTTCAGTGTGTTTCAGTGCTTTTTAGTGTCTTCAGTGGTGAGACCGGTACGCAGCTGCCGGATGGACCAATGAAACCGAAAGGACCTGTTCCGTTTTCCTTTTCAGCTTTTCAGAAAAAACGAGAGAGTGAAAAAATGTCCCGAAAACCGCTTTGTCTTGCGCTGGCGTTTCATAATCACCAGCCTGTGGGGAATTTTGACGGTACGATGGAAGAATGCTATCAAAAAAGCTATCTTCCGTTCCTAGATCTGATCTCACGCCCCGAATATTCGTCCCTTCGGATATCTCTTCACAATTCCGGCTGTCTCGAAGAATGGCTCGAAAACCGTCATCCCGAATATCTCGACCGGCTCGGTGAACTTGCGCGGGAAGGGCGTATCGAGATCCTCGGAGGACCGTTCCAAGAACCGATCCTCGCCATGCTTCCGTCGCGGGACCGGATCGGGCAGATACTCATGCACTCCCGCTGGATCGAGAACCGTCTGGGTGTGAAAGTCCGCGGAATGTGGATGCCGGAGCGCGTCTGGGAGCAGTCCTGCGTCCGCGACCTCGTGCAGGCCGGCATGGAATTCACGATCTTGGATGACTACCATTTCAAAAAAGCGGGACTTTCGGAAAAAAAACTCTATGGATACTATCTCACGGAGGACGACGGCAGCCTGATGGCCGTCTATCCCGACAGTGAAAAATTGCGGTACTGGATCCCGTTTGATTCCATTGACCGCAGCCTCCGCTACCTGCGCGAAATTCACGAGGCGCACGAAAACGCGCTCCTTTTCTGTGCCGATGACGGTGAGAAATTCGGAGCCTGGCCGAATACCTTCGAGCACGTGTACGGCGAGGGACAGTGGTTGGCGCGGTTTTTCGACGCACTGTTGGAAAACTCCTCTTGGCTGCGGACCGTCACGATGTCCGAGGCGCGCGATGAAACGAAACCGCTGGGGAAATGCTACCTTCCGGACTGCTCTTACCGCGAAATGACCGAGTGGGCTCTCGACACCGAAACGCGCAAGGAGTACGAGACGCTCATGAGTTTCCTGCCGCCGGAAGCCTCCGAAGCACCCGAAGATGCACAGGAAAGTACCGAAAACTGCCCGGCTTGCTCCGTCGGCGCCTCCGAAACGGTCTGCTCTTCCAGCGTTTCAGGCGATTCCTGCATTTCAGACGTTTCAGACCCGGCGGGCACGGCGAAGGCCCCGACTGCGGAAAAGGAACTTCAGAGATTCCGAAACGCGATCTGCCGGATCCGCGCATTCGTTTCGGGCGGGAATTGGCGCAATTTCAAGATACGCTACCCGGAAACGAACGAAATGTACTGCCGCATGATGGCGGTCAGCCGCCGTTTGTGCCGTCTTCAGAACCGGATGCTTACTCAAACGCAGGATCCTGGGTCGCCCGAATACTTCCGCACGATCCAGCTTCTGGAAGACGCCCGGGCAGAACTTTACCGCGGACAGTGCAACTGCCCGTACTGGCACGGCGCGTTCGGAGGGATCTACCTGCCGCATCTGCGAAACGGCATCTACCGCCACCTGATCGCGGCAGACGTTTTGCTCGACCGGATCGCTCCGAATGACGAGACGGAAGGCGACTTCGATCTTGACGGCGAAACGGAATTTCGGCTTGAAACTCCCAAACTTTCCGCGTGGGTCTCCCCAACACAGGGCGGAATGCTTTACGAGCTGGACGTTCGAAAGACGGGCCTGAATCTTCTCGCCGGCATGACGCGGCGTCCGGAACCGTACCATGAAGCGATCGTCCGCACGATCGAAGCGCAAAAACGAGCGGAACTCCGCGAAACTCCGAATGAGATCTCCGGGCAGGACTCCGAAAAAGGACCAGAAGAGGACCTGGGAAACATTCGGGATCAGGCCGTCTTTAAGCAGGAGGGACTTGAGAAGCGGCTCCAGTACGACCAAACGCCGCGAAAAGCGTTTCTTGACTTTTTCTATCCGCAAAACGTCACGGCAGAGTCCCTCATGAACGGAGAGACGGTCCCGGAACGCACGTTCGCGCAGCTCCCGTACCGGGCGTATCTCGAAAACGAAAAACTGACGCTCGCCGCCTTTGCGCAGGTCCGTTCCTTCGAGGGAAA
>SUVI01000029.1 GCA_015062085.1 Planctomycetaceae bacterium | reverse complement strand
ACGGTCACTCTTGCGGAAGACATGATGACCGACTCGATCGTCATCGACGGCATCTACAGCGACATGGAGATGAAAGTCGCGACGAACGGCTACACGCTGACCATCACCGACCCGGATGCCGAGCTGGTCGAGATCGCGACGGCGGATCCGGAAAATGACGTGCTCATCGTGAATACCAGCCCCTTCGAGGACATGACGCAGGATACCTTCTACGTTTATGACGCACAGGGACTTGCGGCTCTCGCAGTCCTGGTCAACAATGGAACGTCCTTTGCTGGCAAGACGATCGAACTTGCGTCTGATATCGACCTGTCCGTCTACGAAAACTGGACGCCGATCGGATCGAGCGCGAATCCGTTCAAGGGTACGTTTGACGGCCATAATTACACGATCTCCAACCTGACGATCAACGACGCAGACGGCTGGTATCTCGGTCTGTTCGGTTATGTGACCGGCACGAAAGAAGGCATTTCCATTAAAGACTTCACTTTGGAAAATGTCTATCTCCGCGGTTTCGATTACGTCGCGGCAGTCGCAGGCGGTATGAGCGGCGGAAATACTGTCATCGACAATGTGAAGGTTACCGGTCTGGATATTGACGCGAACCACTATATCGGCGGTATCATCGGCGGATGTGGTGTTGCCGGAACGAACGTCATCAAGAATTGCGTTGTGACCGGTACGGAATCGATGAACACGATCAAAGCCGAATTCGACGTTGAGATCGGCAACGACGGCGATGCCGGCAAGAACGTTGGCGGTATCGCGGGGCACTTTGCGTACAATACGATCACGGACTGCACGGTCACCGGCATGAATATCTCCGGTTATCACCGTGTCGGCGGTATCGCAGGTTACGCCAGCAGCGGTTCTGTCGATACGATGAAGCACAGCGGCAACTCTGTTACCAACTGTGTTATCACGGTCAACAAGAATATCGGTGAGGACTACACCGACAAGAACAAGGGTGTCTACTCTGTCGGCACCATGTTCGGTCAGGAAGATAATTACGTCCTTGACGGTTCCGGAACTCAGGGCGAAATGACTGGTAACACCACGCAGATCATCACCGCTGACGGCGAGACGATCACGCGCGGCGATACGGTTGTCGGAAGCTCGTCGGTCACCGTTCGTGACGCGCAGGGTTCGTCTGTCGGCAAAGTCTCGCTTGAGAACAATGGCGACGGCACGTACGTTTTGACGATCTATTCAAACATCACGACGAACGCGCTGAACCTGAATGATGCCTTCACCGGAAATATCATTGCCGTCAACACGAACGGCTTCACGCTCACGCTGACCGATAAGACCGTACTGGACGGCCTCCAGGTCGACGATATGAACAACGTCGTCTTCGACGAATCCGACTGGTACACCAATCCGGCGGAAGAAGGCGTTTACGTCATCTCCACGGCGGGTGAACTCGCGAAGTTTGCCGAGCTGGTCAACTCCGGCGTCACGTTCCTGAACGAAACGGTGAAACTCGATGCCAATATCAGTCTTGCGGCTTACGAAAACTGGACGCCGATCGGATCGAGCGCGAATCCGTTCAAGGGTACGTTTGACGGCCAGAATTACACGATCTCGGACCTCAAGATCAATGATCCGACGCTCGACGGTGCGGGTCTGTTCGGCGGTGTCGGGCATCCGTTCTCCCCGAATGACGGCAATCCGTACGATGATGTCGTCCAGCCGGTCGTGAAGAACTTCACGCTGGAAAATGTGGAAGTCACGGGCAATAAAGCTGTCGCCGCGGTCATCGGTTACGGTGTCGCCAGCAGCGGAGACGCCTTTGGTGTTTTCTACACGATCGACAACGTTACGGTCAAGAACGCCGCGGTCATCGGTACGGAACGTGTCGGCGCGATCATCGGCGATTGCGGCTGGGGCGGCAGAAACGTCATTCAGAACTGCAAGGTCACCGCGGATGAAGGTTTCCGCAACACGATTAAGGCGGAGATCTCCTTTGACGAAAACGGCGACGTGAACGGCGGTTTCCATGTCGGCGGTATCGTGGGTAACTTCGCGTACAATACGCTGACCGGCAATACGGTGGAATTCACGGACATCGAAGGCTACTATAGTGTCGGCGGTGTTGCGGGTTACGCAAGCGGCGATACGGCGGCCACGATGAAGCACGCGGACAATGCGGTCAACAACATCACGGTCACGGCCAACAAACGCAGTGATCTGGAATTTGAAAATGACTACCGCGATGCCTATTCTGCTGGTGCGATCTTCGGTCTGGAATTCATCTATGAGCTGGATGGTTCCGAAACCGGCAACACCATCGGCGAAAACGTCGTGACGCAGGTCATCACGGCTGACGGCGAAACGGTAGAACTCGGCAATTCGGTCGTTGGTTCCACGATCGTTTCGGTCAATGGTACGCGCGTAGTCATTGATGCGGTCGGTGAAGACGCGAGCCGCGTTACCATCCTGGGCGATATGACGGCAAGCGACATCGTGCTTCCGGGCGATTATGCCGACGACACGCAGATCGAAGTCGTCACGAACGGCAACACGCTGACCATTACCGACGCGGCGCTGCTCGAAAAAGTCACGATCATTGGTGATTACGTCCTCGACGAATCCGACTGGTACACCAATCCGTCGGAAGAGGGTGTCTACGTCATCTCCACGGCCGGCGAACTCGCGAAACTTGCCGAGCTGGTCAACTCCGGAACGGACAATTTCGACGGCAAGACGATTTTGGTGGATGCGGCTGAGCTTGACCTCTCCGCCTACGAAAATTGGACGCCGATCGGAACGGCTGCGAACTCCTTCTGGGGTACGTTTGACGGTCAGGGCTGTGTCATCACCGGCCTGACGATCAACGATCCGACGCTCAACAGTGCGGGTCTCTTCGGCGCGCTGAGCACCGGAAGCTGGGCGAAGAACACCACGACGCTCAAGAACTTCACGATCAAGAACGCGAACATCACGGCCGGCTCGAATGTCGGTGCGGCGGCAGGTTTGGGTCTGAACCTCAGCGGCGACGCTCCGAACCAGTTCCAGATCCTGAACGTTCACGTCATCGATTCGACGATCACGGGCAAAGCCTACGTCGGCGGTCTCTTCGGAAGCGCGGGCGGCGGCGGAAAGAACGTCATCGAAAACTGCACGGTCACGAACTGCACGGTCACGTCGAAGCTCACCTTTGACGAAAACGGCGAGGTCGTCGGCGGATACCATGTCGGCGGTGTCGTGGGCAACTTCGCCTACAACCGGCTGACGAGCAACACCGTCACCGGCACGGATGTCTCCGGTTACTATTGCGTCGGCGGTATCGCGGGTTATGCGAGCGACGACTGGGCGAACCGCTTCATCCAGTCCGGCAACACGATCACGGATTCGACGGTCACGGTCGACAAGACGAACGACACGGCCTACGAAGACGATTACCGCGACGTTTACTCTGCCGGTTCCATGTTCGGTCTCGAGTTCAACTACTTCGGCGACGGTTCCGAAGCGGTCATGCGTCCGAATACCACGGATGACAACCTGCCGAATGCCGGCGCGAACACGGCTGAAAACGTCACCGTGAAGATCATCACGGCCGACGGTGAAGAGATCGTGAAGGAAAGCAGCGCCGCCATCGGTTCTGCGGTCGCCACGATCAACGGTACCCGTGTCGTGATGGACATCGTCAGCGATTCGGAACTCATCGTGACGCTCACCGGCGATCTGACGACGGATAAACTGGAACTTCCGGGCATCTACGGCGACTTTGAAGACGCTGAGATCACGGTCCAGACCAACGGTCATACGCTGACGGTCACCGACGCGGATTCCCCGCTCGTCGAGCAGAGCAAGAACAACCCGGCGGACGAAGTCATCGTCGTCGACACCACCTGGTACGATCCGGAAGCCTCGGAACTCACCATCGACAGTGCGAAAGGCCTCGCCTACCTCGCTCAGCTGGTCAACACCGGCGTCGATAATTTCGCGGGCAAGACGGTCAAGCTGGCTGCCGACATCAATCTCTCCGAGTACGCCAACTGGACGCCGATCGGACAGAGCTTCATGCCGACTGGTGCCGGAAGCTACAAAGAGGTTCCGTTCCTCGGCACGTTTGACGGTCAGGGATACACGATCAGCAATCTGACGATTACTGGTGACACGGACTATGCCGGTCTGTTCGGATGCATCGGATACAAGGTCGGTAACTTTACGCTCGAAAACGTGAAGGTCTCCGGTGATACTTACGTCGGTGCCGCCGTCGGTAAAGTCTGGTGGGATACGGTCGTAAAGAATATGGAGTTCGAGATCCATGACATCACGGTCCGGAACTTCGAGATCGTCGGTAATCAGCAGGTCGGCGGTGTCCTTGGTGCGGCTTACTGCTGGTACGCGGATACGATCCAGAACTGCACGGTCGAAAATGGTACGATCCGTCAGAACGAGAAAGCCGACGGCCACTGCGGCGGTATCGTGGGGCAATTCATGGAAGGCGGCACGTATCCGGACCGCATCATCGGCTGCACGGTCAAGGACGTCGAGATCTTTGGTTCCGTTCTGGTCGGCGGTATCGCGGGAAGTACCGACGTTACCTCGGCGACGAACAAGTTCTCTGAACTGTTCTACGGCAACACGGTCGAAAACGTCACGATCACGAGCATCGGTTCCACGTATGCCGAATTCCCCGGCTTCTCTGCTCCGGGTGCGATCCTTGGCTGGTCCGATGCTGTGCTTGAAGACGAAAACGGCAACTACATCCAGGAAGCCGGCAACACGATCAAGAACGTCACTGTGAAGATCACGAACGAAGATGGTTCCGTCACGGACATCCCGGTCCAGGCGGTCGGTCTCGTGCAGACGAACAGCAGCGAAGGCAATACGATCGTCGAAGATGTCGCCCCGGCCGTCGCGGTCATCGTTGATGCGGAAGGCAACACGTCCTACAGCTTCAGCAGTCTCCAGGAAGCACTTGATTTCTTCGCGGCTCAGGAAGACGGCAATACGGTCGTCCTGACCCAGGATGTCGTGGAAGACGTCACGCTTCCGGAAGGCGTCGCGCTCCAGACCGGCGATCATTCCTACACCGGCACGATCACGTCGGCGGCGGACGACAATGAAGTCACCTTCAACGGCGTCACCTACGGCATGAACGAGCTGGAAGTGGAAGGCAACCTCATCCAGAATCTGGAAGATGCCGAAAGCGTTTCCTTCTCCGAAGGCGGTACGCTGGCGGTCGGCGACATGATCTACACCTCCGGCAACGGTGACACGGTCGTTACGATCGACTCCGTGACCGGCGAGCTGACGATCACCCCCGGCACGAACGATACGATCACCCGCAACGGCGTCACGACGAAGGCGTCGGTGGAACTGACGATCAACGCAGCCGGCGAGCAGATCGACTTCATCTACCAGGAAGGCAATAACCTGATCTTCAACCTCGGCAAGGCGACTGCCGGTGTCAGCTACACGTTCGAGTACAAACTCGATTCGGACGGCGACAACCGCTGGAAGGAGATCGATGTTCTGATCTCCAGCGAGGGCGAGATCATCATCGAAGCCGGTACGCGGACCTTCCGTGACGGCAAGAAGTACGATTACCGTCTCAAGGCGGACGACGTGACCGTTTACGAGAGCGAGATCACGGTCAAGACGCTGGAACGCCCGAACTACCAGACGAAGACGACCGGTACGGTCACCTTCACGGTTACTGCGAAACAGCGCAGTGCCTATCCGACCGGAACGTCGATCAACATCCGCTACAGGGTCCAGGCTGTCGGCGGCAAGTGGTCCAACTGGTACGAAACATCGCTTGACGAACTGAAGCAGAATGGTGCTGCGGTCGTTGAAAATGCGGACGGTTCCTGCACGGTCACGGTCTCCGATCAGTTCGCCGGCGGCAACGTTCAGTTCAAGGCGTTTGCGGAAGGCTTCATGGATCTGACGACCAACACGCTGTATCTGGATTCTCAGTCGGTCTCCAAGAGCGTGCGTCTCCAGAAACCGAAGACGCTGAGCAACCCGCAGCTCCGCATGGATGCCACGGGTATCGTGAAGTCCTTCAAGGGCGTCTCAAATGCGTCGGCCGAGAACTACACGTACCAGCTGATGTACAGTGATGCGCGTAACGGCCAGTATGTGACGCTGAACTTCACGACGGAAGAGGAGATCCTCTCCATCACCAGTGAAACGTGGACCAGTCTTGGATTTGAAACCGGCGATCAGATCTTCCTCGAACTGACGGCGATCTCGACGAATCCGCGCGACTTCCTGAGCTCGCGTGTCGTCAAGGTCAACTTCCGCCTGAAGTTGAGCTGATGTAAATTCCAGATCCATGCCCGTCGCTCTGACGGGTAGGACGTGAGTTAAGACAGGAGAGCATTCCGCGGAAGGCTCTTCTGTTTTTTTATGGCGTCATGAGAAGGTCAGAAAACAGAAAAACTCCCGCCGACGATCTATCGGTCCGAGAGTTTTTCAATTCCGTTGAAAGCTGGATGCTGTTTGGACGCCGGGTCAGAATTTTTGTTCCGGGACCGGCGGGATGTATGGCGCGGCGGATGGAGACGGCTGTGCTATGGTGCCGGCTGAAGCATTACTTCCGACTGCGGAGTGGATCGGCTGCGGATACGCACTCTCGACCGGAGAAGCGAGCGGCATAGGAGCCGGAGTATTCATTGGCGTGCTGCGTCCGGCGATCAGAAGTGCCACTTCGGCAAACTCCTCACGCACTTCCGGAGCCACCCGTTCCAGACGCCGTGCCATATGCGCGACACCCAGTCCGTTTTCGACTGCCGTTTCGGAAAGACGTCCGAGAAATCCTGCGACCTGATTCAGATTATTGTCCGCCACGTTTCCGACGAGCGGCTGAAACGTTTTCGCGAGTGTCTCGACTCCGTTATTTTCGATCTGCATGAAGGCATCCAGACGGATCGCGAGCAGCTTCTCACCCAAAGTACTCTTCACTTGCTGATTCTGCAGGACCATCAGACCGCTGCCGGAGACTTTCTTCGGGAACGGAACGCCTTCGTAAGTGCCGTAAACGTAGATGAGCATGAGTTCCGGAGAACGGTACAGGCATTCGATCTGCCCGCGCGTTCCGGCCTGATCCTCCATGTAGAAAATATCCGGACCCACCTGGCGGAGCATCATTTGGCTGACGCCCATCAGTTCCCAGATATTCACCATCGTGTCCGGATGGTACGTCATGAAATCGTAGAGCACTTTCTCGCACGGCACGATCTGGACAGGGAGACGGCGGTACATCGAAACGTTTTTTAGTACGTCCATGACCTTTTGCTGTGCATCCGGCGTCAGACGCTTGAAGGGGATCTTGCCCAGGATCTCTTTTCGGCTTTTTGGGGAAGCGGAGGCTTTCTGATAGTCTGACGCACCCAGGACGGTGATTTCCGGTCCTGCTGCTGTTTGGGAGGTTCCCGGAAGCATCGACTGTCCCGAACAAACTCCGAAGAGCGCGAAATTAAGCATCAAAACGCTCAAAAAACCGTAAATTTTCCAAAAATTCCTTTTTTTCCGCATATCGTCTGCCCTTACGATAAAATCAATGAAGGAACAAAATTCTTTTTCTTATTTCCTATTTCGGCACCCTCTCCCTTTTCCCAAAGTCAAAATGTTCCGATTGTACGGAATTTTCCAAATCTGCCGATAAGACGTTCCGGTTGTTCCGGTTAGTTAAAATGCGCAAGATTTAACGATTCTAGATTTATTCGAAGGACTCTTTTCGGATCCATCCGCCTGAATATATTTTTTGTGCCGGTCCATTAGCCATTTTATGCTTCAGGTAAAATTTCAAATTATTTTCTCCCCCCGTCTGGAAATTTTCTCAAAAAATGGTAAAATGAAAGGATAGTTGAACTGTCTTCGGACTGATATTTTTATTAATTAATGGAGAAACTCATGGAAAACCACAAAAAAATCGATCCGTTCAATGCGCGGACCACATTCGACACCGGGAACGGTCAGGCCGTTCTTTACCGACTTTCGGCTCTTGAGTCCATCGCCGAGCTGGACAAGCTCCCCTACTCGATCCGTATCCTGCTCGAGTCTGCGCTGAGAAACTGCGACGATTTTGAAGTCTGCGAAAAAGACATCCGGAACATCGCGGCCTGGACGCCGAACGGTGAGCGGATGGAGATCCCGTTCAAGCCGGCTCGCGTCATCCTTCAGGACTTCACCGGCGTTCCGTGCGTGGTGGACCTTGCGGCGATGCGCAGCGCGATGGAGCGTCTCGGCGGCGACACGAAGAAGATCAATCCGCTCGTCCCCGTCGATCTGGTCATCGACCATTCGGTGCAGACGGACTATTTCGGTTCCTGCGATGCGTTTGCGAAGAACCTTGAGCTGGAATTCCACCGCAACAGCGAACGTTACGCACTTCTTCGCTGGGCGCAGAACACGCTCGACAATTTCCGTGCCGTCCCGCCGAGCATGGGGATCATCCACCAGATCAACCTTGAGTATCTCGCGAAATGTGTCTTCCTGCAGAAGGACGAAAACGGCGATGAAGTCGCGTTTCCCGACACGCTCGTCGGTACGGACTCCCACACGGTCATGATCAACGGACTGGGCGTTCTCGGCTGGGGCGTCGGCGGGATCGAAGCGGAAGCCGTCATGCTCGGTCAGCCGCTCTACATGCTGCTTCCGGACGTCATCGGCGTAGAACTCACCGGCAAGCTCAAGCCCGGCGTCACGGCGACGGACCTGGTCCTGACGATCACCGAGATGCTGCGTAAAGAGGGCGTCGTCGGAAAATTCGTCGAGTACTTCGGTGAAGGCGTCCCGACCATGAAGCTCGCCGACCGTGCCACGCTGGCGAACATGGGGCCGGAATACGGTGCGACGATGGGATTCTTCCCGATCGATGAGCAGACGATCGACTATCTGCGTCAGACCGGACGCACAGCCGAGGAAGTCGCGCTGGTCGAAAACTACACGAAAGCGCAGAAACTCTTCCGCACGCCGGACGCGCCGACTCCGGAGTACACGAAGGTCCTTACGCTGGATCTTTCGACGGTCGAACCGTGCCTCGCAGGTCCCAAACGCCCGCAGGACCGCATCCTTCTGTCGAACATGAAGGCGAAATTCGCGGAATCTCTTGCCGCGCCGGTCGAAAAACGCGGTTTTGCGCTGGATGAGACGGCCGCGAAACGGACGGGAACGGTCGCGAACGCGGACGGAACGGAAAGCACGATCGGTCACGGTGCCGTGGTCATCGCGTCGATCACCTCCTGCACGAACACGAGCAATCCGGGCGTCATGCTCGCCGCCGGTCTTCTCGCGAAACATGCCGTGGAAAAAGGCCTCCGCTCGAAGCCGTGGGTCAAGACTTCCCTGGCTCCCGGAAGCCGCGTCGTGACGGACTACCTCGGCAAAGCGGGCCTGAGCGAGTCTTTGGACCAGCTCGGATTCCAGACGGTCGGCTATGGCTGCCTGACGTGCATCGGAAACAGCGGGCAGGTCATCGAAAATGTCGGGAAAGCCGTGACTGAAAATGAACTGGTCGCGTCGGCCGTCGTGAGCGGAAACCGCAACTTTGAAGGCCGTGTCAACCCGCTCGTGAAAGCGAACTACCTCGCCAGCCCGCCGCTGGTCGTCGCTTACGCGCTGGCCGGGACGGTCGACTTCGATTTCGAGACCCAGCCTCTGGGAACGGATCCGAATGGCGAACCGGTCTACCTGCGCGACATTTTCCCAACGAACGAGGAGATCGCCGAGGCGGAAAAGACCTCCGTACTTCCCGAAATGTTCGCGAACCGCTACGCGAGCGTCTTCGAGTGCGACCCGAACACGACGGACGAGGGAATGAAGCAGTGGAATGCCATCCCTGCCGGAAATTCTGACCTCTTCCCGTGGGATCTGAAGAGCACCTACGTTCAGGAACCGCCGTTCATGACCGAAATGACGGCCGAATACGATGCGGAAAAAGACTACTCGATCCGCTCGGCCCGCGTTCTGCTTGCGCTTGGCGACTCGATCACGACGGACCACATTTCCCCCGCCGGCGCCATCAAAAAGGACAGCCCGGCTGGTCTGTTCCTGCTCGGAAACGGCGTGGAACAGAAAGAGTTCAACAGCTACGGTTCCCGCCGCGGAAATGACCGCGTGATGACGCGCGGCACGTTCGCGAACATTCGCCTGCGCAACTTGCTCGCACCCGGTACGGAAGGCGGCGTGACGCGCTTCATGCCCGGCGGCGAGGAAATGTCCGTTTACGATGCTGCCGTGAAGTACCGTGAAGCGAACATTCCGCTCGTTGTGCTCGCCGGCGCGGAGTACGGGACAGGTTCCAGTCGTGACTGGGCGGCAAAAGGCGCGTGCCTGCTCGGAGTGCGTGCGGTCATCGCGCAGAGTTACGAACGGATCCACCGCAGTAATCTGGTCGGAATGGGCGTCCTTCCGCTTCAGTTCCAGAACGGTGAGACTTGGCAGAGCCTCGGCCTGACGGGTGAGGAAGTCTTCGACATCGCGTTCGACATGAAGACGCTCCAGCCTGCGCAGACGCTCACCGTCACGGCGAAAAAGGCCGACGGCGCGGCAGTCTCCTTCCAGACGACCGTCCGCATCGACACGCCGGTCGAGATCGAGTACTACCGCAACGGCGGCATTCTCCAGACCGTCCTTCGCAAACTGCTTGCGAAGTAAGTGAAGCAGAGCAGACGCAGGATCCACGGGAAAGTTTCGGCTTTCCCGTGAAGACGTTCACACGAAAACGAAAAGCCGGAAGATTGCGAAACTGACGGCTTTTTTGCGAGATCTTTTATCTTAAGGAGAGTTCCAATGCGCATGCGGAAGGATCTTTTATCCGGCAGTCTTTTTCTTGCGGGATTTTTTTCATTTTTTTTCGTTCTTTGGTTCCAAATCGCAGTTTCAGCTTCCGAGCCAGGAACGTTTCCTACGGTCCAAGTCCAAGACGACGCGATCCGTTTTCTCGCTCCGGACGGAGAGGTGGTTTTTCTCATTGACGGCCTGAAATTCAACGGAGAACTGAAATTTACCTCATGCCGAGAAACGGAAGATGGATTTCAGCTTGAGCTTGGGGTCCCGAAAGAGCGGACGGAACTTCAGAAAGCCACAGCGTGTCTGACGGAAGAGAACGGGAAAGTCACGATTCGTTTTCAGCTCGTTTTTTCCGACACGGAAAATGGAAGAAACGTGAATCCGTGGAACGTCATGGTCCGGCGGCAGTCACCGCTCTCGATGGGTAAGGCAGGGAAACTTGAGAAACCCGTTTTTTGGGAGAGACCGACCGAAAAAACCGCGTCCGGAACTCCCGGGACACTTTTTGAGCGATCCGGCGGTACATTCGCGCGCTGGCATCTCGGAAAGACGGAGATCTGGGAGAAGATCAACGGAAATGCCAACTGGCGCGATCCGTGGGCACAGCACATGACGGTGAAGCCGGTGGAAAACGCGGCCTCCAGAACGTTTGAGGGGACGGCAGAATTTCTCCTCACCGTACCGCGGGACGGAAGCACGGTGTCCGCGGAATCGGTCAGCGCGTGGATGGGGCGCGGGGAACTTTTGGGACTGACGGTTTCCTCATCCCAGCCATTCCACCTTTGGAAACCGGGAGAAACGCCGAAATTCACGATCTGCGCGGACTCGCCGAACATTCAGCTCCCCGCCGGACGGAAACTTCCCAAAATGCTTCAGATCCGCTGGACAGTCCGAGATTTTGATGGAAAGATCGTGGCGCAGGGAACCGAAAAACGCGCTGATTTTGCCCAAGATCCAGTTTTTATCCGTGAGGTCACGCTTCCCGCGGACCTGCCGCGCGGGGTCTATTTTCTGGACGTTTCCGCCAGAGGATCCATTCCCAAGACGAAAATCAAAACGAAAGCATCTGGTCAGGAAGCAGGCGGTGAGACTTCTTCGGCTCCTAAAGCATTTGCCCGCACGACGTTCGGCATCCTTCCCGACTACGAATTCCAGCATCGCGAACGGAGCATTTTCGGTCTTGCCGCGTCCTTTAACGTTCCGTCGGAATCGGACGTTTTCCGCCTGATGGACCGCATGGGAGTGCGGTGGCTCCGAAACGGCGATACGCGGGTCTTTGAACGGGAATTCGGCGGCATCGCCAATTCGCATGAAGGGATCTCGCGCGGGAAATTCCAAAATGAGCCGGAGGAAAAGGCGGCGTGGATCCGCAGTGCTTTGGAAAAAATGGCGGAACAGAAAAACTTCGGCTGGGAACTCGGCAATGAATGGAATATGACGAAACTGGAAAGCGGAGAGACTGCGGATGAGTGGACTCATGAGTGGCTTCAGCCTGTCTGGAAAGCACGAGAGAACGCGGAGCCGGAGATTCGAAAGATCCAGATCTTTTCTCTTGGTCTGGCCGGCCCGGACCTTCCGTACCTGCGCGCGATCGCGGAAAACGGCGGGTGGCCGATGCTTGACGGCGTCTGTCTTCACCCTGGTCGCGGAAATATTACGCCGGACTGTCTGGACGGCTACTGGAGTTTTCTGGGAGCGATCCGGCGAACGAAAAAGCAAATGGCGGAGCTTGACGAAAAGTATCCGGAACTTCCCGATGGCACTCCATCCCGGACGCCGAAAAAACCGCTTTTCCTGACGGAGACCTACGCGTGCACGCGGCCGCACCATTTCTGGTACGATTCCCAGCGTCAGGCGGCGGAAAACGTCGTCCTTTCGCACGTTTTGGCGATGGCGGAAGGGATCTCCGGCGTCTTCTGGTACCAGCTCCACGATTCGGTCTGGCACAATGTCGGTGGAATGAATGAAAACGACAATGAGTACTTTTATGGACTTCTCGACCGGCACGGCGCGGTGAAGCCGTCTTTTATCGCGTACTGCACGATTTCCGAGGCTCTGGATGGCGCGGAATTTCGGAAGTACGGTGCGTTTTCTGTTCCGGGAATGAGCGATTCCGCCCGCGGTCAGGAACCTGGCATCATAAAGTACGTGACGTTCGAAACTCCGCGCGGTCCGCTGGCTGTTCTTTGGTCGCGTGCGGATGGTTACGTGCAGTCCAAGGCCCCGGAAAAAGGCGAGTTTTTCGTCACGCCGGAGCCGTGGGAAAGCCACTGGAAAACGGTCCTTCCTGTTCGTCTCGCAGTTTCGAAAAAGTTTCGGACGAATGAGGTCATCGTTCTGGACTGCCTCGGAAGGAAAGTCGAAATGTCCGTCAAAAAAGCAGGTGATCGCCGCAGGCTTGAGCTGTCGCTCACTGGGGCGCCGCTTTTGATCTACGGTCTGGATCTTCGGCTGCTTGAAGAAATGAAGTAAAGAAGAGTAAGGAAGAGTAAGGAAGAGTAAGGAAGAGTAAGGAAGAGTAAGGAAGAGTAAGGAAGAGTAAGGAAGAGTAAACGCACGGAGCTTCCATTTTCAGGGAAGCTCCTTTTGTGCGGTCTGATCCGTTTTTTTCTGTTTCGGAATCACTATTTTGCATCACAGTTTCCGGTATGGGAATGTGCCGGAAGCTGGAAAACTGCGGGATCAGTTTTCTTCCTCGATACTCAGTTCCTGCCAGAGTTTTACGTTGGTTTTGATGCCGTGGATGAAATTCGTGAGGCTGAAATGCTCGTTCGGACCGTGCGCATTGTCGGTCTTCTGCGAGTAGGCGAGCATGAGGACGTTCGGAGTGAGGCGGCGGCTGAATTTCGCCACGATCGGGATCGAGCCGCCTTCGCGTGTGAAGACTGGTGCGCAGCCAAAACCGAATTCCATCGAGCGTGCCGCAGCTTTCATGCACGGACGCTTCAGGTCGATCAGAAGACCTCCGGATTGGGCTTCGACGTCCAGTTTCATGGTGATGCCGGGCGGAAGCTGTTCCTGGATCCAGCGCGAGAGTGCTGCGGTGAGCCATTCTGCATCCTGATTCGGAACGAGACGGAACGAGAATTTCGCGGAGGCCCATGCCGGAATGATCGTTTTGCCTCCTTCGCCTTGGTATCCGCCCGTGATGCCGTTGATGTCGAACGTTGGCCGGATCGTGATGCGCTCATGGACTGTCATGTCTATTTCGCCGACACCGTCTTCTACGCCGACGCTCGAGAAAAAGCCTGTATCATCAAACGGCAGGAGCCGCATCGCTTCGAGATCTTCCTGCGGCAGACGGCGAACTTCGTCGTAAAAACCGGGGATCTGGATCCGGTGATTCTCGTCGTGCATTTTCCCGAGGATCGTGCAGAGCACATTGCACGGATTCGTTACGGCGCCGCCGAACATTCCGGAATGAAGATCCTGCATCGGGCCAGTCAGCGTCAATTCGTAGGCCGCGATGCCGCGCAGACCGCAAGTGATCGACGGGAAACCGGGCGCGAACTGGGTCGAATCGCTCAGGACCACATAATCGCACGCCAGCAGATCGGCATTCTCTTCCACGAAGAGAGCCGCGGTAGAATCACCGCCTTCTTCGTCGCCTTCGATGAGGAACTTCACATTCAGTTTCGGTCGGTTCGGCTGTTTCATCCAGTACGCGGCCGCGGCGATGTGCGAGTAAAGCGGTCCTTTGTCGTCGGAAGTTCCGCGACCGTAGAGACACCCGTTTTTCTCTTCCGGCTCAAACGGACTCGCTTCCGTCCAAAGGTCCAGCGGGTCTACAGGCTGAACGTCGTAGTGCCCGTAGATCAGAAGCGTCGGTGCGTCTTCGATCTTCGGCGATTCCGCGTAAACCATCGGATGCCGGCTCGAAACCGGGTAAAGCGTCACCGAAAAACCGATCTTCGTCAGACACCGCTCAAGCCATTCCGCGGCACGCTGACACTCCGGTACATACTCTTCCTGGCAGCTGATCGACGGGATCTTTAGGAATTCGATCAGTTCATTTTTCAAATTTAACGCATTTTCTGCAAGATATTCTGAAATAGGCTGCATTTTTTTCTCCTCAAAACAGGGACCCCCGGTAGTTTTTTTAGGTAAATCGGGTATAATTACTAAAAAATTGAGCGAATCTCCGCCTTTTTCCTCCTTGCCATTTTTATGGAGGTGGAAATGCCGTTGGTGTGCCGTTGGTGTGCTGCTGGTGTGCTGCTGGTGTGCTGCTGGTGTGCTGCTGAAAAAAAGCAGATCGGAGAGCGGCTCAGAAATTCAGAATGCAGTTTGATTTGGAAACAGTCCTTTTGTGTGAGCTTGAGACAGTTGATTTAGAAATTTTGATTTAGATCCTGAAAGGAGTCCGCAATGGAAAGCGAAACCATTACGCTTACAGAGGAAGTGCAGCAGGTCAAGACGAAAGAAAAAAATCAGGAAAAGACGAAGGAGCGAAAAAAACGCCTTCCCCGTTTTCGTATCATTTTGTGGAACGATGACGACCATTCTTTCCAGTATGTCGTGAACATGATGCATCGAGTTTTCGGTTACGATAAAGCGCGCGGCATGATCATCGCATGCGGAGTGCATACGTGCGGGAAAACGCAAGTTGCACTTCTTCCGCTTGAGCTTGCGGAGCTGAAACGGGAGCAGATCCGGAATTTTGGTCCCGACCCGCTGATCCCCGGCAGCGTCTCGTCGATGTATGCGACTTTGGAAGAGGTGGAAGAAAACGGAGAAAGTTGAGAGAACGGAAAATGCGGAACCCCGGACGGGGTGTTTCGTGAATGTTTGCAAGTTTCGCAGCGCAGGCCGTTGGTGGTCTGCGTTTTTTAATTTTGACGAAAATCTCTGACATTCTATTTTTGGAAACATGAAAGAAGCGCAAAATGTCAGGATATTTGGAAGCCCCCCCCTTTTTTTGATGATTATTTTTGCTAAAATAGAGTCAATTTAAATAAAATATTTCAGGCAATCAAAATAAACTGCGTAAAGAAGCACATGACGAAACGAAAAAAAGAAAATTGGGGTTCCCAGCTTGGCGTGATCCTTGCTGTGGCCGGCAGTGCGATTGGCTTGGGAAACTTCCTTCGTTTTCCCGGACAGGCGGCGTCTCACGGAGGCGGTGCCTTCATGATCCCCTACTTCATTTCCTTCCTGATCATCGCCATCCCGCTCGCCTGGTCGGAATGGTCGCTCGGCCGGGCAGGCGGACGCCGCGGATTCAATTCCGTGCCCGGTATTTTCGGTTTGGCCAGCTACGGCAAAAAACGCTGGGCGTATATCGGCGCGCTCGGAGCCTTCCTTCCCGTAAGCGTCAGCATGTACTATCTGTTCGTGGAAGCATGGTGTCTTGCCTTCGCGATCCAGTATCTAACGGGCGTTTTTGCAGACCTCGGTATTCACCTTCCTTCGTTTCTTGTGGGAACAAACGGAGCAGGATTTCGGCTCGGTTCTGCAGAATCCTACTCGCGGTTTTTCAATGAATTTGCCGGTGCGAACGGAAACGGTACCCTTTATCGAACCGTAGACCTTGGATGGAAATTCACACCGCTTCTGGGCTGCACGATCTTTTGCCTTTTTTTTAACTACTATTTGATCTACCGCGGGATCACCAAGGGGATCGAAGCGTTCTGCAAAGTCGCGATGCCGATGCTTCTGGTCTGCTCGCTCCTCATTCTGGTACGCGTCCTGACGCTGCCGGATCCGACCGTCACCCCGGAAAATCCAGCCGGCATCCCGGGACACAGTTTTCTGGATGGTCTTGGATTCATGTGGAATCCCAGTCAGCCCGGTAAAACGCTCTGGGACTCCCTCGCGGACCCGGACGTCTGGCTTGCCGCGACCTCTCAGATCTTCTTTTCCGTTTCCGTCGGATTCGGTCTGATCGTGACGTACGCCAGTTATGTGCGTCCCAAGGCCGACATCGCGCTTTCGAGCCTCACCGCTACAGTCAGTAATGAATTCTGCGAAGTCGTTCTTGCCGGCATGATCATCCTCCCGCCCGCCATCATGTTCCTGGGAACTTCCGGCGTCGAAGGAAATCTCGGAATGTTTTCGCTCGGATTCAACGTCCTTCCGAACGTTTTCGAACAGATGCCGTTCGGGCAGTTTTTCGGTTTCCTTTTCTTCTTCCTCCTCTTTTTGGCGGCCGTGACCAGTTCACTGTCCATGGTCCAGCCCTCCGTGGCGCTGCTGGAGGAAGGACTGCACTTCGGACGGAAACGCAGTGTCTGTCTCACGGGCGTCTTTTCGACGATCGGAGCCGTCATCCTCTGCCATTTCTCGACCGGAATGTACGCTCTGGGGACGTTCGATTTCTGGGTCGGAAACTTCGGGCTTTTCGTCCTCGCGACGTTCCAGACGTTCCTCATCGCGTGGATCTGGGGAACGAAAAACATGCAGGACGAACTCTCCGTAGGGGCAAAGATCCAGCCTCCGGCCTGCATCGGGTGGGTCCTGAAGTACATTTCCACGCCGTACCTGATCCTCATTTTCATTTTCTGGGTCTGGAAAGAATCCGGAACGTATTTCGGAGAGATCCTGAAGAATCCTGTCGCACAGCTCGTCGTGGGCTTCCTCCTTTTTTCCGCACTCTTCTACGTTTTCGTCACGCACCTGGCACTGAGACGATGGAAGCGCGAAGGAAGATCCCTCACGCTCTTCCTGGATGAGAAAAAACTTGACGAGAAGGATGCGGGTCCCGGTGAGAATGGACACGTTCCCGGAAATGTTTCGGAAATGGAATGCAGACCACAGTAAAGAACCAAATTTAAGTAAGGAGAAAAGAAATGACGATCGGCGGCTGGATCTGTATGCTGTTGGCAGTGGGGACCGTGGCGGGACTGTTTTCGTGGTGCTGCTTTAAAGTGGTCACGATGAAGGATGAAAGTGATGAGGAAGGGTGAATGATGTGCGTCCGAAGAGCAGGCTGCTGCTTTTCGGATCCGCCTCCATACTTCGGCAGCTCTGCTGGACCTTCTACAAAAAAACGACCGAAAGTGTTTCCTTCGGCCGTTTTATTTGTTTTTAGTTCAGGACTTTACTGAATTTTTTAGTTCAGGACTTTACTGAATTGGAATTCAGTTACAGACCGGACCGCAAGCCGGAACCGGAGCGCAAGCCGGTTCACAAGCCGGTTCACAAGCCGGGGCACAGGGACCGCAGGCCGGTGCGCAGATCGGGCCGCACGGAGCAAGAGGAGCGAGGGCGTTGCGGAAGAAACCTTTGAACGGAGCGCACGGAATGGCGCACGGTTCGCAGCCGACGACGACGTCCGAGCAGGCGGGTTCGCAGACCGGACCACAAGCGGGAGCCGGAGCACAGGCCGGAGCGCAGACCGGAGCCGGAGCGCACGGTTCACAAACGGGGCCGCACGGAGCGCAGCACGGTTTGGAGAACAGTTCAATGAAGAAGCCATTGAACGGCGTGCAGATCGTTTTCGCACACGGATCGCAGGCCGGAGCGCAGACCGCGTCGCAAGCCGGAGCCGGAGCACAGGCCGGAGCACAGGCCGGAGCACAATCCTGAGCCATGGAAATGCCGCAAAGGCAGAGAGAAAACAGTGCAGCCAAAACAAAACGTTTCATAATAAAAAACCTCCAAAGGTAAAATGAAATTGAACCGAATCCCTGGTCCATGATGTTTCAAAAAATGCAAAGAATGAGTCCTTTGCTCGTTAAGCCTATCGTCCGGTATAGGTGGAATCTTTGGTATAAACGGAATTTTGAGAAAAAAATGAAAAAAAATTAAAATCCGAATTCCGATTGACGAAAATGGGTAAAATTTGACGCCGAAGCGTACATTTTGCCAAGTACGAAATCTTTACGAAATTGCACCGAACATCACAGAAAAATGCCGATTATGAAGAAAATTTGGAGAAAACAGGCAAAAATACTTGCCAAACTCGGAGATTTGGGGTAAAATATAAATAAGAAATCGGTGAGAGGTTTCCAAATCAAAATATTTTATTCAATCAGGAGTTTCATGATGAAAAAATTCGCAGCGATCATGCTCGTTCTTTCGATGGTGCTCGTGCTCTCCGGCTGCAAAAATCGGGACACGGCCTGCCGATGGACCCCATTCAAAAAAGATCAGACGGTCTGCTACACGCCGTGCAACGTGGATGACGTTCCGGTCGTCGACGAATGCTGCCCGCCGTGTGCGACGGTAACTCCGGGCTGCTCCAGCTGCTCGATGGGAACGCCGGTCGCTACCGTTCCGGCTGGCTCTTCCATCCCGGTCGTTGAACCGATCCCCGGAACCTGAGTTTGAGAGGGACTTAGCAGTTTGAAAACACACTGTCGGTCTGTTTTGTGACGGCGGTGTGTCTTGTGAGTGATCAAAAAAAGGGAAGCCGCATTTCTTGTGCCGTTTCCCTTTTTGTGTTCTTCGTTCCTGTTCTCCGATCCTGTGCGTTTGTGTGTACGCTGTTTTGGCGAGATAGTTTAAAATTCCTGAAGGAGATCCATCATTTTCCGGTCCATTTTCAGTCCGTGCCAGTTCACGTACTGCACGTCGGAGCGTCCGCTTTCCATCACGCCGAGCGAACCGCGGAAATTCCACATTGCCCAGCCCCAGCCTGCTTTTTTCCAGTTGGACATTAGGTCGCGCAGCCACGCGAGGACGGTTTCGTGCGGTGTCTGATTGTACGCGCCGAATTCTCCGACCATAACTCCGCCGAAACGCTCCCACTGTTTCCACGGTTCTACATAGTTCTTCCAATGCCATTTCGCATCGCGTTTTTCCAGTCCATCCCAGAAACCGCGTCCATTCTGGATACAGAATGCCATCTCCATCGCCGGGGAGTTCCAATCGCTTGAGATCTTCTGTACGGTCTCCTGCGGAACGGCATCGCAGCGGAAACCCGCTTCTTCGATCGAGAGCCAGTCGCCGGAGGTCACACGAAGCTGAACTGCCGCAGTGCCGGCGGGAACGCTGAAAGTCTCGTCTTTATGGTAGATGTTCTGGAAGCAGTTCCACTCTGGTTTGTGAATGACCTCGGTCCAATCGCCGGTTCCGGGACCGGGACGGTATTCACGGTCGAAAAGCGTGCTCGTCACTTTTCCGTCGGCGTTTACCGCTTCCGCGACAAACCGGGCGAAAGAAGAGACTTGGCGGATCCTGATCCGGAACAGGCCTGTACCGCATTGAGGAGCCAGCCGGAAAATAGTCGGCGATTTCTGCTCTTCGCGGATCCCGGCTTTTCCCGGATAAAAGATCGTTCCGCCCGTCGCCAGAACGCTTGGCCATTGCGGCGGGTCTTTCATGTCGCGGAGATACTCACCCACCCACGAAGCGCGATAGTGCGAGATCTCCATCGGCATGTAGCCGCGTGTTGCCTGTGCGACTTGGAGTTCCGCAAGTTCCATCGTTGGTTTCGTTCCCCACGACATTCCGTCGCAGATGATGAGCCGTTTTGGATCTTCGGCTCGGATCGCATCGCAGAGCGTTCGGTGAACTTTCATGAAAGGGGCGAGCTCCACATTCGACGGCTCGTTGAAGAGATTGAAGCTCAGATTTTTCTCGGGGATCCCGGCATACCGTTTCGCGAACGTCCGCCAGTGGAGCGCGCAGACGTCCAGTGCCTCCTCACTCTCCCACACCAGTTTCTCTTCCTGCGGCTTCGCCACGGTGTAGCCCGGTGCACGGTGAAAGTTCACCATCGTGTGGATCCCGTACTTTTCGCCCCACGCGATCGCCTCGTCGATCTCTCGGAGCGTTTTTTCATCAAATTTCCGCCAATCACCGTCCGTGATCCACATTCGGTAATCCATCGGAAGACGGACGAAATTGAATCCCAGATCGCTGATCATGCGGAAATCGTCCTCGAGAAAGCGCGTGTTTCTTCCATTGAACTTTTCCAGAAGATTGAATCCGCGCCACCGGGGAAGTTTCCGCCACGAAACGTCCGGAAGCGGTTTCGTTCCCGCATATTTCGCAGAAGCGGAGTCCAATACATTCGGTAATGCGGCCCCAAGGGTCAGGAGAGCCGTCTTTTTGAGAAAATCGCGTCGGTCGGCCGGCATGGTCTTTCCTTTTTCCTTTCCTTTTATTTCATTTAAAATGGAAACGTTTAAAACGGAAACGTTCACTCACGATCCTTCCATTGTATCAGATCCCCCAAAAAATTTCAACCGGGGGTACCGCAAGCCTCAGTAGGATGGTATTTTCGTGACCCCATTTCCACGGATCACAGAGCTGAAAAAGAAGTAGATCCAACAAGAAAAACGAAAAGAGCTCGCGATAATTTAAAATACTGAAAAATTTTCGTGAAATTTACTTCTTTCTTTTTGTGTTTTTTCCTGTGTGTTTTCGTATTTTTCCGCACTGCTTCCGCGGTGGACCGCAAGTCTGCAAAAAAACGCAGGATCCATAAAAAAAGAGAGAGAAACGTACATTCAAATTCTCTCTCTTTCATTTTTTTCAGGCTTTTCGATACACATTGGAACTACTGCTGCCGCTGGATCGCGTAGTCGGCGAAGCCCTTGACGGCACGTTTCGCATCCGAGTTCGGGAAAACGTCCAGATACTCGACCGCTGTGCGGATGTGTTCGATCGCGGACGCGCGCACGGAATCGTAGATGCCGAACTCGCCGAGCAGGGTGCGGATCTTCGCGTACGTTGCCGTCTCGAGCCGATTTCGTATCTCGTCTTCCAGAGCCGCACGGTCTGCGGGGGCCATTGCGCGGAAAAGACGGATCATCGGAAGGGTGAGTTTCTGCTTTGCCAGGTCGGAACCGAGAGTTTTCCCCATCTGCGCTTCGTCGCCGAGAATGTCGAGCAGGTCATCCGCGATCTGGAATGCCATGCCGAGGTGCCGTCCAAATCGTGCGGCACTTTTGATCCGCGGGTCGTCCGAGTCTGGAAGAGCGGAGGCTATTTGGGAGGTTTCCGCATCTGGATGTAATGCGCAGAGCACGCCGAGCCGGCAGCCGCACTCAAACAGAGCGGCCGTTTTTCCCGTGATGATCGCTTCATACACTTCTTCCGTGAGGTCGAACCGTCCGCGGGAACCGACCTGGCGCATTTCTCCTTCGCAGAGTCGGCAGCTGGTTTCTGCCACGATCCGGTTCACCATTGGATCATTGAGCTGCGCGACTGCCAGCATTGCCCGTGCGACCATGAAATCTCCCATCAAAACGCTCGTTTCATTGTTCCAAACGGCATTGACGGTGGGAAGGTGACGCCGCTGCTGCGCGTCGTCTAGAATGTCATCATGCACAAGCGAGGCCGTGTGGATCGTTTCCAAAACCGCACCGATCACGTGGTGTATGGGAAGGATCTTTCCCGTCATTCGGGCAAAGAGAAGATGGAGGGCTGGGCGCATGCGTTTCCCGCCAAGGCGAAATCCGTGTCCTGCGACCTGATGAATGAACGGACTATCACTTTGGAGGAAATCCTTGAGCAGGCTTTCCACTTCGGTCAGGTCGTTTTGAATGACGGCATAAAAATCCTGTAACGGCGCCGGCAATTGGCTCACAGAAAAGTTTTTTTCCATATGTCCCCCTACATTTCCAGTAAAAATATGATTCATTATACCAGATTTCTACAAAAAAGACAGGGGGGCGTTTTATTTTTTTGATGCTTTCACGATTTCCTGTTCAAAAAATACTTTTTTAACAGTGTGTCTTTCTATATTTTAACGAGAGTCTCTAGTTTTTTCATTTTTCCTAATACGCAAAACTGTTTTAATTGGACGGGATAAATGTTTTCATTGGAAAAATTAACATTTCTTTTACATTTAGTACAAGAGATACAGGGTGAATATTTCGATATTGGAAATAAAAGAACGATTCGGATTTGGGAATGTTTTTTTGAGTACCGTAGGAAATTTTACGAATTTCCATTTTTACCAGGAAGGTTTTTTAGAGATCAGGGAACGATTTATGCGAAATCATCGACTGAAATATTTCTTTTCAATTTCGTTCATCCTCCTGTTCGTCTGCGTTTCCCAGACCCTCGCACAGGGGATCATGTTTCGCGGCTCAGGAGCAGTGAACCAGAGCATGGGCGGTGCGTCCACGGCAGCTCCGCTTTCCGCGGCCGGCGCGCTTTACTGGAACCCGGCGACGATGAGCCAGTTCTACGGCACGTCGATCGACATTGACCTTGGTATCGCCATGCCGGAATCAAGCATCAGTTCCACCTTGCCGGCCGCTTACGGTGGGCTTGGCGGCGGGACGACGGAATCCGACACCGGCGCGATCCCGATCCCGAACGTCGCGATCGTTCGCCGTCAGGAAGATTCTCCGGTCGCGGTCGGTTTCTCCTTCGGCGCGACAGGCGGAGCGAAAACGAATTACGAATCCGCTCCTTGGTACTCGAACCCGATCCTTTCCTCCGGTCCTGTCGCCCAGCTTGGCGGTGCGGAAGTCGGTTACGGAAACCTCAGCTCGAGCGTCCAGATCCTTCAGCTCGGCGGCCACATGAGCTACTCCCTGACGGAAAAACTTTCCTTCTCGTTCAGCCCGATCCTCACGATCGGTGAGATCGCCTGCGACCCACTCTATCTGGTCGAAGGCCATCAGACTCCGGATACCGCGATCCACAGTCCCGGCGGCCGTTACGTCTGGGGAGCCGGCTTTATGGTCGGTATGTTCTACGACACGCAATGCGGCTGGCGTTTTGGTCTGAGCTACAAAAGCCAGAACTGGATCGAACCGATCGAATTCAACACGACCTACGGCAAACAGACGCTCAAACTCGACCTGCCGGCTGTCCTTTCACTTGGTTTGAGCTACGACGGATTTGAACGCTGGCTCTTCGCGTGCGATTTCCGCTACTATTTCCACGAAGACGCCGGTTTCGATCAGGTCGGCTGGAGCGATATGTTCGCCATGAGTCTCGGTGCGCAGTACCAGCTGACGGAGCGTGTAGCGCTGCGTGTCGGTTACTCGATGAACGAAAACCAGCTCGACAGTCTCTTCTCCCGTGCCTGTATCGCCGTCCCGCTCATTCCGCAGCACGCACTGTTCATCGGCGGATCCTACCGCTTTGATGAACACATGGCCTTCCACCTCACGTACGGGCACGTCTTCAAAGCAACGGCCAGCGGTCCGTTCGGAGGTCCGGCAGCTGCCGCACTCGGCGGAGACGTGACTATCGCAGCGGAAGCAGACGAACTTGCCGCCGGCGTGACGTTCAACTTCTAAAGATCGCTTGGGATCCAGAAAAAAGATCCTTAAAGATCCTTAAAGATCCAAGACTTTCCGGATCATCCGGACGATGTTTTCGGAAAGTCTTGAGCTAAATTCCTCCTATCTTCTCTAAATTTGCAAAATTTTCGATTTTTTCAGTTCTTTCACCCTTGCGAAAATTTCCATTTCATGCTATACTCTAACATAATTTTGAGAAACGGGCGTTCCGTCTCTCACCTGACTCAAACCAAATCGACCTCATGCTCACATATATAATCCGACGAATACTGATTGGAGCCCTGACGCTGTTTTTGATCACGCTGATCATCTACGGTCTGATCCGCCATATGCCGGGAACTCCTGTGACCCAGATGGAACTTGCCGATCCGGGACACGTGCTCTCTCCGGAAAATGAAGCGATGCTTAACAAACTTTACGGCCTCGACAAGCCGTGGTATCAAGCCTACTTCACGTGGCTTGGAAATGTGTTATGCGGAGATTTCGGCGATTCTTTCGTGCAGAAAAAGCCTGTTTCCGCCATCATTGCCAGCCGGATCGGTCCGACGCTGCTTCTTTCCGTCACGTCGCTGACGCTCACGTACCTTCTCGCGATCCCCATGGGGCTTTTTTCTGTCGTGAATAAAGGGAAATTTTCCGAGCGTTTGCTAAGTGTACTGTTGTATGTACTGTACTCGGTCCCCAGTTTCGTCGTCGGTATCGGACTGCTCATCATTTTTTATCAGAATCTCGGCTGGCTCGCTCCTGGTCTGCATGATTCCGGATACGAAAATTTTACTTTCTGGGGAAAAGTCGGCGACACGGCAAAGCACATGATCCTGCCGGTCATCTGCTATTCCTATGCGTCGCTGGCGTACCTGAGCCGATTCGTGAAAGCGAACATGGAAGAGGTCATTCGTCAGGACTACATTCGGACGGCACGCGCGAAAGGTGTTTCTCCGCGAAATATCGTGTTTCACCATGCATTCCGAAACACGCTCATTCCGTTCGTCACCCTTTTGGGACTTTCGCTTCCTGGTCTGCTTGGCGGCTCCATCATCATTGAGCAGATCTTCAACTGGCCCGGTATGGGGCAGGAATTTTTTAAGAGCATTGCAGCTCGCGATTACCCGCTGATCATGGGAATGACGCTTCTTTTCTCATTCCTAACGCTGCTTGGTCAGCTGCTGGCGGACATTCTTTACGCCGTCGTTGACCCGCGCGTGAAGCTCGACTGAAAAACGGGTGACTGAAAAGCTGAAAACGGGTGACTGAAAACACGAACGAATGAACGAAAAGAACTGAGACTGAATTACGATGAAAAAATCCCAGAAATACAAAAATCAGGTTTCCTCAAAACCGGCTGAAATTTCGATTGGCGGGCAGTCCGCAGAACCGGCCGTTCAAACCAGTGCGGAGGGAGCCAGTGTAGGGAAGGCTCGCGGATACTGGGCAGAGACTTGGGTCCGATTCCGTCGGCGGCGTCTAGCCATGACGGCACTGACGTACGTCATCCTCCTTTCGCTCGTTGCGATATTTTCGCCCATGATCGCAGGGACAAAACCGATCATCTGCAAATACAAAGGACAGATATACTTTCCCTGCATGGGGTACTTTTATCCGTCATGGGAAAATCCGGTCTTCATCCATGATGATATTTCGTACGCCTATCCGCGGCGTCTGAAGGAAGCCGATCCGGAAAGCTGGGCCATTTTCCCGCTTGTGTACAATGACACGACATACCGAGTCCGCGA
This sequence comes from Planctomycetaceae bacterium, assembly GCA_015062085.1. Next base: position 5,175 of record SUVI01000029.1, on the reverse strand, counting down.
GAACGACATGCCTGGCCGGCCGGAAAATCCCTACGGTGCCAGCGGCGTACCGTCATTTCAGAATTTTTGCGGTACGAATATCTACGGGTATGACGTCTTCACCATGCTCGTGCACGGAACTCGAACGGCACTGCTCGTCGGATTTGTTTCGACTGGTCTAGCGGCACTCATCGGTATCACGCTCGGCGCGATCGCGGGGTTTTTTGGAGGCTGGATCGACATCGTCATCAGCAGAGCACTGGAAGTCGTTATCTGTGTGCCGACGCTCATCATGATCTTAGCGTTCGTTGCCGTCATTGAAAACCCAAGCATCTGGCACGTCATGGTCATCATTGGGTTGACGAGCTGGCCGAAGATCGCGAGACTTATGCGCGGTGAATTCATCAAGCTGAAGCAGAGTGAGTACGTCGCTGCTGCCCGTTCGCTTGGAGCAAGCCGATTCCGGATCATTTTCCGGCACATTCTTCCGAATGCACTCGCGCCGGTACTCGTCCCCATTACGTTTAGTATCGCGGCTTCCATTCTGATGGAGAGCGCACTAAGTTTCCTCGGGATCGCCACGTCCAGTTCTGCGATCAGTTGGGGCGGGATTCTGCATAATGGGCACCAGAACCTTGCGATGTGGTGGCTGACCCTCTTCCCCGGCATTCTGATCTTCCTGACGGTGCTCGCCTACAACCTGATCGGTGAGGCGCTCCAGGAAGTCACCGACCCGCGGCAGCGCGGTTCTAGGTAGGCTGCGGAACCTAAAAAAAGCGCAGATCGTCAAAGCGGCGGTCTGCGCTTTTTTTAGGGGATGATCGAGCTTTTCAACTGACTGTGTGCTGTCGCCGACAGTGTAGTCTACTGCTTCTGAAAGTGAGGCTCAGGATCGCTCATCCCGTTTCTCGTTTTCATCGTCATCATCTTCATCTTCTTCTGGAAAGTCTTTGCCGTTGAAAAATCGTCCGAAGTCGGGCTCTCTGCTGGATCCATCGTCAAATCCGTCTTCAAATTCATCCTCATCGTCCGTATTCCATTCATCTTCGAATTCTTCCTCGGACTCCCACTCGTCTTCTTCGGACTCCCACTCGTCTTCCTCGGACTCCCATTCATCTTCTTCGGACTCCCATTCATCTTCTTCGGACTCCCACTCGTCTTCCTCGGACTCCCACTCGTCTTCCTCGGACTCCCACTCGTCTTCCTCAAAAAACTCGAGTTCCTCAAGCTCAATATTCTGTCCGTCCCACATTTCGGAAAGATCGAAATTGGCTTTTTGGATGAGTTCATCGTAGTCGATCTCCTCCCCGTCATTTTCACTCCGTGACCTCATGATAGCAGTGAGGACTGCAGGGGTCAAAAAGTTGGTGAAGACGATCATCGATTCCCGCGGGCTTCCATTGATGACGTTTTTCATGACGAGGTCCATGAGACTGCATAGCTGATTTTTGCGCCCAAGAACTTCCTCACGAGCCAGCACGGATCGGGAGCGCTGAAGTTCCTCGTCGAGAAATTCCGAAATTCTGGTGAGGATCTCAAAAAGGGTTTTGGGGGCCTCCCGCAGACGCAAAAAAGCGAGTTTCGGTTCGTAGATCCACGATTTGGACGGAGTGGTTCCCGCATTTTCCAGTTCCGTTCCGTTTTCTTGCTGCGCATGACGCGGGAGCGGTTTTTGAGACGGATCTGTGTTTGAGACAGCAGTTTCCCGAAGCATTCGACTCATTTTTCTTTCGACGGGGTACTCCTGTTCGAGGATCTCAAGCAGATCCGCGCAATTGATGATGATCGGAGCTGTGAAATTCTTTTCGACGTACCAATCATTCTGGTGACCATCGGTATTGGTCTCTGTTTCCGGGGTTTCGAGTGCCCAGTAGTCGCTTTCCTGACAGCGCAGAGGCCGATTTCGGTCACGTTCCATGAAACGGAGCAGCTGGTTCAGGATCTCGTAGAGTCTCTCGGTCTCTTCGGGTGAAAGGTCGTTTCGTTTCTCTTCCTCGGCCTGGTCGAAATCTTCGGAGAGGTCTTCATCCCAGTTCTCGATCCAGTCCTCATCCAGTTCCGCTCCCAAAGCTGCCGCCTCCTCACTGTCACGCAACCGGATCCGTTCTTTCGCCAATTCATCCTGCTGACGCAGTTCTTCTTTTAGTTCGCTGAGGCTTTTTTTATCGAAGTTGAAGTAGTTCCAACGGATCGTGACCGGCTCATCATTTTCTTTTTCTGGAAATGGAAAAGAGAGGATCTCATCGTTCCAGAACTGGATCTTCGGAACACTGCGGAATTCAGGAAAATCGGAAAAAATGTCGGATCGTCCCGTCTCTGTTTCCGCAGGCGCACCATTTTGCGCATTCGTCTCGGTTTCTGATTTTGAGGAAGTGCATTCTGCCCGATCCTCTGACCGTTTTGCCTCTTTTTTCGTCTGGAAGTTTCCGTTCAGGTCTGAGTCTGAATGAAAATCGGTCTCAAATTCCTGATTTCCTTTGAAATTCTGCCATTTTTGTCTCTGAATGGCTCGCCGCATCTGCTGCCAGAATTCACGGATGAGATGCCGGTCGTTTTCAGAAAATTCCTCGAGTTCTTCATCTTCTGCGTCGGTATCGCCGATCTCGCTGATTTCCTCCTCGGTGTCGAGATCCTCGTTATTTTTTGCATCCGGATCACTTGGGGAGTCTGCTTCCGCATCTTCATCGGCAGACTCTTCGTCCATGCCGTCGAATTCCATCGCCTTAAGTATATTTTCCAGATCCATCCATTCTTCATTTTCCGAGGGATCTTCAAAAGAGCTTTCCTCTTCTTTCCAAGAGTCTGCGTTTTCTTCACTCTCACGGAGTTCATTTTCCCCCGAATTTTCTTCGAGTTCCCTTTCAGACTCAGTTTGCAGTTCTTCGATATTCTTCCGCAATTCCAGCGCATCGACGACAGAGTCTTCATCGCCGCTGTTTCGAGCCTGCCGCAAAGCCTGTTTGACTGCTTCTTCTGCTTCTGAAAACTTTCGCAAACGGCACAAAGCCTGCGCGCGGTTCAGGTACGGTCTCGCCCATTCCGGTGCGAACTGGATCGCAGAATCTAGATATTCCAGCCCTTTTTCCAAATCGCCGAGTTCTGCGAGGATGTGTCCGAGATTATTCAGTGCGGGAACATATTCCGGCTGGATCTGAACGGCACGGCGAAAGTCTCGAAGAGCCTGCGCGATCTTCCCCATGCTTGCGAAAACACCGCCCCGCAGATTCAGGATCCGGATGTTTTCCGGTTCAAGACGCAGAACTTTATCCATCGTTTCTTTTGCCTTGAATTTTTTATTCAGAAGCAGGTACGTCATGGCTTTTTCTGCGAGTACCGAGGCTGCGTTCGGCTGGTTTTCAAGGACTTTGTCAAATTCCGCGAGCGCTTCTTCATGCCGAAAAAGCCCATTCAGCGCCAACGCGCGGGCAAAATGCGGATCATTCGAAACGGGGTCTTCCTGAAGGACGCGGTCGAAATCTGCCAGAGCTTCCTCGAACCGACGGAGATTCAGTTTGGCCGCACCGCGCTGAAAGAGCGCTTTCAGGTCATTCGGGGACCATTCAAGGATCCGATCGACGGCTTCGACGGCTTCTTCGGCCCGATGCTGCGGCATCAGGATCGCGATTTTCTGGAAAAGCAGTTCCGTATTTTTGGGAGAATGTTCCAACGCAGTATCTAGGTCAGAAAGCGCGGCTTCATGGAGGCCAAGCGAACATTTGGCTTCTGCCAGATGCTGAAACGCCAGGAAATTGGCGGGATCCAGTGCTGCTGCTTTTTGAAAATCCACGATCGCAGCTTCCGGCTGTTTCATGGCGAAACGGATCCGCCCGCGGATCACGTACGTTTCCGAGCGTTCCGGTTTCTTTTCGATCAGGAAATTCACATCTTCCATCGCCATTTCGAATTTTTGTGCCGCCAGTGCCGCGAGACACCGCTGAAAGTAGAAGTGTACGGAATCCGGTTTTTGAGCGATCGCGGAGGTCAGGAGCTCGACGGCGTTTTCCCATTCTTCGAGATGAAGATACGCATCCGCTATCCCCGACTGTGCGGTCGGATTTTGGGGATCGATTGCCAAAATTTTTCCATAAAATTCTTTTGCGGTCTGAAAATCCCCTTCCGCGGACGCGATTTGAGCGCGCAGAAGCTGAAAGTCTGTAACCTCTGGGGACTCATTCAGAAGCGGATCCAGAATTTCCCGCGATTCGGCAAGCCGTCCGAGTGCGTGCAGACAGACGGCTTTCAGGAATTTCATACGGGGCTGCTCCGGCTGAAGTTGAAGTGTGGTATCTGCGGCATGCATTGCTTCGGGGTACTTCATGAGCGAGTAGAAAATGACGGCCAGTTCTCCCCAGGCGTCTGCGGAATTTGGATCGATACGAAGTGCCTGATTCAAATCGCTTATCGCCTTTTCGTTTTCATCTTTTTTCCAGTAGGCCATTGCCCGCGCACGGTACAGCGGGACCAGTTTTTTTCCTTGTGCGATCTGCTCGGATGCAAACTCTAAAAGTGCCTCGTCCTGCTGAAGTTCCTGAAGGATCTGGAGGATCAATGCTGTCGCGGCGGAGGCGTAATCGTCGAGTTTTAGGCTTTTTCTCAGGTACGGAAGTGCCTCTTCTTCACGTGAGAGACGCCAGAGGATCTCGCCGCAATGCCATACACACGGGAAAAGTTCCTCTGTTTTTTCTTCCAGTTCTTGGAAATCCGCCAATGCGGATTCCAGTTTATTCGCACGGTATTTTTCAAGTGCCAAAAGATACCGGGCCTCGTGCAGCTCCGGATCCAGTTTCAATATTTCGCGGCAGTAAAAGAATGTATCGGCACGATGTTCCATTTCCGACGTGAGAAATGCGAGGCGTAAAAGAAAGCGCGAAAAGGATCTCGAAAGGGAAGGCGAGGCCATGACAGCTTTCATGGCAAGTGTTTCTTCCGGGGTGAAAGAATGCAGTGCACTTGCCTGGTCTTCTGCATCTTCTGCCGTCTGGTCTTCTGCCGTATCCGGACTGTGACGGAGCGTATCGGAACCGGCTGCTTTCACGTCTGCATCTGCTTTTACGTCTGCATCTGCTTTCACGTCTGCATCTGCTTTCACGTCTGCATCTGCTTTCACGTCTGCATCTGCTTTCACGTCTGCATCTGCTTTCACGTCTGCATCTGCTTTCACGTCTGCATCTGCTTTCACGTCTGCATCTGCTTTCA
>SUVI01000220.1 GCA_015062085.1 Planctomycetaceae bacterium | reverse complement strand
TGGTTCAAAATGGCCCGCTGGAAACCGCAGTAAAACGAACTCCCCTGCGGTTTCCGCCCCGAAGATCCACAAATCCACACCCATTTTCATTTTTTCAGGAGTCAAACATGAGATCAACTTTTTTGAATAAAACGTTCCGCGCGTTTCTTCTTCTGCTGCTGGTTTCCGCGGGATCCGCACAGACGGCGCGATCCGCACAGGCGGCGGACTTCGACTACTACGTGAACTTCCATCGCGGCGGCGGTGTGGAACGGCCCGAAAATACGCTGGAGACGTTTCTCTGGGCGTGGAACATGAACGTGATCCCGGAAGGAGACGTCCAGTACACGAAAGACGGCGTCGCCGTCATGTTTCATGATGCGAACGTGAACCGGATGGTCTGGGAGCTGCCGGAAGAGCTGAAAGGAAAGAAGATCCGCGACTTGACGTGGGAGGAAATTCGAAAATTTGACGTAGGGACACACGCAGGGAAGGAATTTGCGCTCCAGCGCATTCCGACGATGGAATCCGTTTTCTGCGCAATGGCGAATTTTCCGGAACGAATGTTCTACCTGGACGAAAAAGGGCTGACGGAGGAGAATCTGCGCCAGATCGCGGAGCGCGTTCGGCATTACGGGATCCAGAAGCAGATGTTTTTCACGTCGGGAAATTACGACAAAATGCTGAAATGGAACGAGATCTGCCCGGAAGGCGTCGGGATGCTCTGGCTGGGGTACGTCTGGACGAAAGACCGGACGGCGAACATGGAGGGATTGAATGCGGTCCTGGAGCGTTTGCGTGAAAACGATTTCCGCGGCGTCGATCATATTGTGCTCCACATTCAGGCCGACTTGAGCAAAGAAGATCCGTTTGAGCCGAAAAGCGATTTTATCCGCGAATTTGCGAAAGAAATGAAGGACCGCGGCATCCCGATGGAGACCATCACGTGGTCTAACGGAAAAGATCCGGAAGTTTACCGTCGGCTGCTGGATCTTGGCGTCACGGGGATCGCGACGGACTTTCCGAGTGCCGTGATGCCGATCATCGAAGAAGCCAGACAGAAAAATGCCGTGAAAGAATGACGTTTCGGTGCGTTAAAGAAAAACGCCGGGAACTCGGATCCCCGGCGTACGGATTCAAAATCCTTCCCGCTCTCCATTCCTTCCGGAAGGCGGGAATTTTTATTTCCAGCTCCGTTCAGGACCCGGTTCCAGCGTGTTCACGCCGCGTTTTCATGCGGGTTCACTCTGCACACTTCAGCTGAATGAAGACCGGCATCAAAGGCGGAAGTTCCGCGCTGAGCACATTGCCGCGGACAGAGATGCCTGCCTCTTTCAGCTCCTCCTGATTCAGGATCGAAAGCGTCTTTCCTTCCGAAGAACAGAACGTGCATTTCTGCGTCTCTTCCGTCGTGTTCACGAGCAAAAGCCACGTTTTTCCCTCGAAAGCATAGAGACGGTGCGCGACCGCTTTTGAGGAGTTTTCCTCCGGCAGGATCTCCATCGGTTTTTCGATCGAAAGAAGGATCGGAACGCGGCGTTCTACTTCACGCATGACTTTCACGACTTCCGCCCAATGTTTTTCCCGTTCCTGTTTGTTTTCCTCCGCAGAACGCACAGGATACGGCGGATCCCGGTGCACGATGTCGAAGAAACTGTAGCCGACGATGCCGTTTCCGCCCCCGGCGATGCACATCCAGACCATCGCGCGCATTTCATCGAAAGTCGGACGGCGGAACGTTTCCGGCGGAATATCCAGTTTATTGTAGATGCCCCAGTTGAAAAGCTGCGGGACCTGCCAAAGTGCGCGAGTGCCCCAGACGGCCTCGTGCGTCGCTTTTGTCCATTCGTATGCCTGTCCCGGCTTAAGCGTCAGATCCCACGGGCGCGTGATCGGGTACGGGTCGGTCCCAATCACGTCGTAGCTCGGCAAAAGTCCACGGATCTGCTGCGGCTGGTCCGTCACGGCGATCGTTGGGCGGGATGGATCGGCATTTCGGACCGCCTCCTGATGCCTTTTCAGATTCGGAAGGAACGAGAGCGGCGCCTCATCGAAAACGTACCAGGCGAGGATCCCCGGATGGTCTTTCAGGGATCCGATCCGCTTCACGGCCCCCGCGATCCCTTCATCCGGACGTTCTCTCCAAAAACGGGTCGAGTAAATCGTCCGGATCCCGTTTGCGTGCATTTTGTCCATCGTTTCCCGCGAGAGCTGATGGTAGGAAATGACGCAGTTGAACGGCGAGTCCGCCAGACGCGCAATGTCTTCATCCGTCAGATCCAGCGTGTAAAGCCCCATGGGGAAAAACGGCTTTCCGTCGAGGATAAGACGCTGGTGTGCGTCGATCCACGCTTTGCGCTCCGGCATTTTTTCGAATCGGGTCAGCGGGAGCGTCTCAACGTCCGGCTCGTCGGAATCGGTACGCGGAACGGTGATTTTCAGCGTGTACTCCCCCGGCTTGAGCGGCATCGTGTCGACGTCAAAGACGAGCGTTTCCGGTACGTCTTCCGTCCACACTGCGTCAGAAGCCGACACGATGAGTTTTCCAGAGGCATCCAAGACCTCCAGGCGGCTCTGCGTCCGGATCGATTCCGGGAAATCCCCATTTTTGAGTCCGACGTAGACTTTCAGGGGACCGCCGGCCGTCTGATTCCGGTAGCAGTCTGTCGTGACAGCTTCGATGCGGGAAAGCCGGACCCGCTCGATCTGAATGTCGTCGAACCAGACTGTCCCGGTCGCTCCGGAGGAACCAAAGCAGCAGATCGTAGCTTTTGCGCAATTTTCCGGAACCTCGCAGAGAATGGCGACCCGGTGCCAGTCTGATGTGCCGGACGCTCCGGAAAAATAGTCGCCGGAAAGGTACTTTTCGTCAGCGTCCCAGTACTCCACGCAAAACGCACCGCCGTTTCCCGTCACGTCCTGCGTTTTGATGTTCACGGAAACTCGCGCACCGGAACCGGCAGGCATCCCGGAAAGTGCCGCTTTGGAAAGCGCGTAGAAATTCTCGTCGGTATTCTGCCACCGAAGCGAACATTTTCCGGAACTGGAGACCGACTCATCGACCGAGTAGACTTTTTGGGAATAAAACGTCCACTCTGCGGCCGTTCCGTCCGCGTTCACGTTCTCGAAAGACGCATTCGGCACGCCCGGCATCTCCTCAAGCGTTCCGGAAACCTCTACAGATGCCGATCCGGAAACACTTGCGGAAACCTGCGGTACTCCCAGCCCGACGGAGAGTCCCATCGCCGCTGAAAGACACAAAAAGAAGGAAGAAAATCTGCTCATGGAGACCTCCTTGAATAAAAATCAGAGTTTGGCGGGCAATCAAAATGACGGTCCATCCGGGAACTGTGTACCGAATGAACCAGAATGAAATGACCGGGAATCGGCACCATTCCGGTTCCCGGTAAAGTCGAGCAAATGCCGATTTACGGCAGATTCCCGGAGAAGCGGACCTCGATCTCCTGCGGACCGTCGGTGACGGGAACCTTCACGGCGAGACGGCGGATCCCGCTGTTCGGGTTCTCATCCGGTCCCTGAGTCGTGGCGAGATCCTCGAAACGGGCGTCCGTTGCCGTGCATTTTTCCAGCGAAACGCAAAGTTTCTTCTCTTCTTTTCCGGCATTCTGCGTCAGGACGGCCGTCTTTCCGTCCGGGGAGATCTCGATCTTCGCACGCGTGTGGAACTGCCAGACGAGCGGTTTTCCGATGGTGCTTTCCGTGCCGGGGCCGATCTCGTCGCGGAGAGTCACGCACGATTTTTCGCGGTCAAGGCAGACCTTTCGGCGAGCGTAGGCCAACTGTCCCGCGTACGCTTGCGTGAGGTCCGTCCACGCGCTTCCCGCAGCGGGCGTTGAGGTGAAGTCCTCGATCCTGCAGGCAGCTTTCGTGTTTTGATTCATTCCGTCGATGCAGAGCGTATTCTGTCCGCGGGTCGCGAGCCGATAGTAAGTCCAGCGCTTTTTCCCGAAATACCCAGGCAGATTGTAGTTGTCTGCCCCAAGATCGACGGCCCAGCGTACGGAATCGTGATTCAGA
>SUVI01000028.1 GCA_015062085.1 Planctomycetaceae bacterium | reverse complement strand
AATCGTTCATTCCGAACGCTCCGGATGCGGTCGCCGTCGGTATTCCGGCAGACATTTTGCGCCGCCGTCCTGATATTCGCGCTCTGGAACGCCGTCTTGCTCAGCAGACCGCTCTGGTCGGTGCCGTACAGGCGGAACTTTATCCGAAGTTCTACATCGACGGCTCCTTCGGCCTTCAGGCGGAAAATATCGACGACCTGTTTGACGGTCAGAGCCTCACAGCGAGCATCATGCCGCGACTTCAGTGGCGCATTTTTGAGTTTGGCCGAGTGCGCTGCTCCATCGCAAAGCAGGAAAGCGTGACCGAAGAAATGCGTCTCGAGTACCAGTACGCGGTCCTTCAGGCTTCCGAAGAGGTCAACAATGCGATCATGAATTACGTCAAACTTCAGGATCAGTATGATGAACAGCTTGAAGCGGTCAAGAATTACAATGAGGCGCTCAAACTTTCGTATGACCTGTACGAGACCGGAAAACGCGAGTACATGGTGGTCCTCGACTCCCAGCGTTACCGACTGTCCAACCAGCTGGCTCTGGCGTCCGTGCACGCACAGCTTGCTTCCAGTGTCGTGACGCTTTATACCGCTCTTGGCGGCGGCTGGCAGACGGACCCGCAGTCCTCGGTCTCCATGTCGGATGATTATCTCCGTGCCAGTTTCGTGCCGGGCAGTCAGATCCAGATGAGCGCTCCGGGCGAAAGCATCAATCAGCAGGGAACGGCGGCACAGCGCGGACTTCCGGGAAATGTCCAGTACAGCACGAAACCGCAGCAGAGCTACTCCACGGATCTTCCTCCGGAAGGAAACCGTTCGCACCGAAATCCGGTTCCCCAGCCGATGGGTAACGGATCGATCACGGAATTCCCGAACTCACCTTCCGCGCAGAGTATCGTGACGCAGCCGGCTGGACGCGTCGGAAATCGTGCCGGCCGCTAAGTGAAAGTTCGGATCCGTTAAGATCCACGCGAAAAATGAAACGCCGTCCCGCTTTTGAACGGACGGCATGAGATTCAGGGACTGCCTGGAGCATCAGACGTTCGGAGCCGTCAGAATGCCTCAGGCAGATCCTTTTTTGTATTTCCAGCGTTTATGTTTTTTCTTACTCTTCGTTCTTTTTCGGTGAATCGTTCAGCGCATGGTAACGCTTGATGTACTCCCACGCCTGCGCAGGAGTTTCCGCGACGTAAAAGAGATCGAGATCCTCTTCTGCGATCACACCGGCATCGACCATCCACTCCAAATTGATGATATTGTCCCAGAAATCGCGTTTTCCGAACAAAATGATCGGAATGTGCTGCATCTTTCCGGTCTGTCGGAGCGTCAGCGCCTCAAACAGTTCATCCAGCGTCCCCAACCCGCCCGGAAATGCGACCAGAGCCTTGGCGCGAAGGAGGAAATTCATCTTTCGGATCGCAAAATAGTTGAAATGAAAGCAAAATTCTTGGGAAATGTACGGATTCGGCTCCTGCTCGGCCGGCAGGTCGATATTCAGTCCGATGGAAGGTGCTCCCGCATCAAACGCTCCGCGATTCGCAGCTTCCATGATCCCCGGTCCTCCGCCGGTAATGATGACGTACTTTTTCCGAAGATCCTTTTTGCACTCTTCGGAAACCAGCCGGGCAAACTCACGCGCCATGACGTAGTATTTGCTTAGCTCGAGCAGTTTTTCCAGCCGCCTGACGCGCTTTTGACGCCGAGTATCTTTCGGTTTTTCCTCTAGAAGCATCTGTGCCGCTTCCAGTTTCTGTTTCGCTTTTTCAGGATCCGTGATCCGCGCACTGCCGAACACGACGATCGTGGAGTCGATGTTTTCGCGATCCAGCGCCATTTCAGGCTTCAAAGCCTCCATCATCAAGCGGACCGGCCGCAATTCCGGCTGCGCCATCAGATCGGGATCACAATACGCAAGCGTGTAGCTGGAACTGCACTTCAGATCCAGAATATCCGGGGTCTTGGAAGATTTAGCACACATTTCAGGTTCCTTTTTTCAATTTTTTCAACGTTTTTCGATTTTATGGAAAAGCAGGGAAACGTTTTTTCACGTCTCCGCAAGTTTCATTTTATCTAAATTCTCGAAAAATGCAAACGATTCCCCGAAAAAAAACATTTATTTGACGAAATTTTCAAAATTTGACCAAAAATGAAGAACTTTTCTGTGAGTTTTCAGCCGTGAGCAGCTCTTCCGGAAAGTATGTACCGACACGGACGCGATTTTACCAATGAGTGCACAGAAGAAACGCTGAAACACACTGAAAAAAAGGAAAAGAAAAAGGAAAAAAGGCAGGGAAAGTGCCCTGACATGAATTTCACGGAAAACACGAAAAGACGCAAATGGATTTTTAAAAATAAAATTTTAAAAATTCAAAAAATGTTCGAGCCGTCTGTTTTTTACCGCTTTTTGTGTTAAGATCCGTGTGTCTCTGTGCGTTTTCAGTGTCTTCCGTGGTGAAACTGGTACACAGTTCCAGATGAATCGTTTTTTATCCTTTTTTAGTCCTTTTTTAGTCTTTTTTTAGTCTTTTTTTAGTCTTTTTTTAGTCTTTTTTTCTTCAGAGACCTTGCGAAGATCATGTACTGCGGATAAAATGGAAAAAAGATCGCCTCCCCTCCGCCTTTCCAAAATTGGAAGCGTTTTTTGACCCTCTGCCTAAATCAGAAACGAAAAATCAGGAACGAAAAATGAAGAAAAAACTCACACTGCGTCCGCTCGCTGGAGCCGGTCTGGCACTGGCTTTGGGCCTGAACCTTCTTTCCGCAAACCAACTATTCGGGGGCGGGATCTACGAAAACCAGAAGATCCTCCTTCAGGAAAACGGGATCGCCGTCGCGCCGACCGGGACCATCGTGTTTGCCGACACGTTTGAGACGAACACCGCCTGGGATCCCGAAAAGATCCACAACTACCAGGATCTGCTGAAAATTACCTTCGGCAGTGAATTTCAGGGGCAGAAATGCCTTCTGATCTCCGGAAGAGAGATCGACCGGAAAGTCGACACTGCCTGGAGCGTTTCGTCACGTCCCGTCAAAGTGCCTGCGGGAGCGTCGGAATTCGTGCTTTCCTTCCAGATCTGCGCCGAAATGCAGCTCAAGGGAAACGGAAATGCCGGCGAAATGTGGCTCTCGCTCATACGGTGGCACGATACAGACGGGAAAGAGTGCGGCCGAACGGTGATTCCGTTTGGTGCCTCACGCGGTAATTTTCAGGAGATCTCCATTCGCGATGCGGTTCCGAAAGGAGCCGTTTCGGCGGTGATCCAGCTTGGTTTCGACTATCCGAACGTAGATGACGGAAAGCTCTGTGCCGTGCGGAACGTCATGTTTTCGATGCTGAAAGATGACGGCACGAATGAGTTTTTCACGCACGACGGTTCCTTCATTTCCGACATTTTCGAGACGGGGCGCGTCGCGTGGAAGGCGGATCTTCCGGAAGGAACGGCTTTGAAATTCCAGGTCTCGACCGCGATCGTGCCGGAAAATGCAGGAGATCCGAACGCCGAGTCCGCCTCAAACGCCGAGTCGGACGGGATCTCTTGGACGCCGTACGTTGGTCCGGACGGAACTCCGGAGAGTTTCTGGACCGAGCCGTTTGCAGTGGATGCGAAATACTTCCGCGTCAAGGCATTTCTCGTCCCGAACGGCCCCAAAACGCCGATTTTGAAGGAGCTTTCCCTCACGCCTGCGGACTCCGCCAAACCGAAAATCATTCAGAATGCCCAAAACTGGACTCTGCGCGGCGACGCTTTTGATCCGCGCGTGAAGATCGTCAGCGAGTCCCCGACGACGGACGCAAAAACCGAGCTGGTCATCGAGATCACGGACGATTCTCCCGTTTTCATGGAGGGTGTTCAGGTTTCGGTCGACGAACAGGACGTGACTTCCGTCATTCGCCGTGAGGGAAACCGCCTCATTCTTCCGCCGGAAACCGAGTGGGCGGAGGGGCTTCACCGTGTGGAAGTGAAGGCGGCAGACTTCTTTGGAAATGCCGTCCACGCGAAAAAATGCTTCTTCATCGGCGAAACGCCCCAAACGCCGAAAGTCACCCTCCGCGACGACGGCATGACGCTCATTGACGGGGAACCGTTCTTCCCCATCGGAATTTACGGAGTCATGAAACGTGAATTCAACGGTTTCGATCTGGACCGGGCGTTCGCGGGTCTGAAAGAAGCCGGTTTCAATTTCGCGCATTCATACAATGTGCCGCGAACAGACGAATTTCTCGAAACCGCACACAAATACGGTTTCCGTCTCTGGATCCCGGCATACTCGATCGACGAGCGCTTCATCAACGTCGAGCGGCACCATCCCGCCATTCTCGCGTGGTATCTTGGAGACGACACATCGGCGAACACGACGGTCTCGCAGCTTTTCGACCGGGATGATGCCGTGAAGGCACTCGATCCGACGCGCATTTCGACGCAGGCTGACCCCGTCGGTTCCGCACAGGAGATCTCCAACTACCGCGATTACGTACTGGGGACAGACAATTTCCTTCCCGAGATCTACCCCGTCCGGACAACACAGCCGGAAAGCGCAGAAAACTGCGTCGCGATCACCATCCGCGACATGAAATGCTGCTGGGAAGATATTCGCCGCTCCGGGTCCAAAACACCCCGCAGCGTCTGGCCGATCATTCAGTACTTCAAAGGCTGGGGCTGGCAGCGATTCCCGACGTTTGACGAACTGAACGCCATGAGTTTCGCTTCGATCATCCACGGCGCGAACGGCATCACGTGGTACACTTACGGAGGAACGGTCGAGCCGGAAAAGAAAAAGTTCAACTACGGCATCACGACCACCCCGGAGACCTGGAAGAACATTTCGACCATCGCGACGCGCATTCGGGAACTCAGCCCCGTCCTTCTCGAACGCACGCCCGCCCAGCCCGCGCCGCCTGAGATACTCGCCGGACCGGAAAAAGACCCTGCCGGAAACGACTCGGTCTCCTGCCTGCTCAAGTTCCACGACGGCTGCGCGTGGCTTCTGTGCGTCAATTCCACCCTGGAACCAGTCAAAGCACGCTTCACGCTGCCGGAAAATTTGGAAGATCGTGCCGAAGTCGTTTTTGAAGACCGGTCGGTGACGCTCGACGGAAACACGCTGACGGAGGATCTCGCCGGTTTTGCCGTCCATATTTACCGGATCGAGCTAAAATAGCGGGATGCGATCTTTTTAAGATACGTTTCCTTGCAAAACAGGCAGGCTGCCGCTTCGTATCTTACCGAAAATTCGGAGCGGCAGAAATTGCAATGCGAGCGCGGATACTCAGCTGCCGGATGAGGAAAAATTTTAAAAATTTTTATTTTTTTTGCACGAAGAAAAGGGGAAAGATGACACTAATATTAATGTGAAGTGGATCATTTTTCGTATTCCGCAGAAATTTGAATGAAAGGGATTCCCCATGCGTTTGACCCTCCGGACCCTGCTGAACTGGATCAATGAAAATTACTCCGAAGAGGATGCAAAGCGAGTTGCACTCAAAGTAAACGAAAGTGAACTTGCCAAGGCCTTGAAAGGGCAGATCGAAGAAGTTCTGCGGCTCCCAGGTCTGGCGGCACCAATGGTCCTAGACGGTACGCCATTGGGAAATGCAAACTCGTCGGCAGAATATCTGGACAATGCGATGCCGTCGGCAAAGACTCCGGAGTATGAGAAATTCTGTCTTCATTCGGAAGTGATACTCGGCGAGGTAGCGTCTTGCCACCGGATCCTTTCCCGCGTACTTTTGCAGGCTCAAGACATCTCTCCTGAACTTCGGGAACGACTCTGCGGACTGTATCGTTTTGCGGATACCGGAGATGAGTACTCGCTCCCGCTTCCTTCAGCACAGACCAAGCCGGAACCGATGCCGCACTTCTCAGAGATCCCGGAATCACTGCTTCCAGCTGGAACCAGCAAGGTTCCTGAAGGGAACGATCTGCGTGCAGAGACGCCCTCCGCGCCGGAACGGATACGGAGTTCAGATCCAGAGTCGAAAGAGGGCCCCAATTACTGGAAGTGGGCGACACTGGCGCTTTTGGGGATCTGGGGACTTTGGCTGGCGCTCGGACTTGCATTTCCGCGTTCGATCCCCGGTCGAATGCTGAACGCGGTTTGGGAAGATGCTCCGTCCGCAGCAGCCCAGGAAACAGGAGGATCGGCATCGACGTCCGAAATAGAAGAGACCGAAAAGGGCTCGACCGAAGAAAAATAGTTAGGGCTCTTTTTCCTGACGATAAAATCGAGAGTTTGTTTAAAAAGAATTCGGGGAAAGTTTGCGATCCGCCGATAAAGAAAATAACGGCAGACTTTTTCTCTGGATCGGTTTCCTGATACAGAACAGAAAGGTCAGAAGAGGTAAAAAAGTCGCGTCGTGAGAATTTTTCCGAAAATTTTATGGAAGATTGGCTAAAAAAGTCAAATATTCTGATAGGGGGCGCTTGAATATCCTGAAAAAAAATGTAATATTAGTACTGTGGGCGTTTTTATTGTGAAATAGATCCGCTCCCTGACCTTGCACGCTGAGGAACCCTCGGCGGGAAAGTGAGTAGAATATGCAAATTACGTTTTCCGTTCGGCGCGGTACGCTCGATGCCGCGATGAGTGCAAAATTTCAGGCAAAGATCGAGAAGCTGAGCCGCTTCTACGACCGGATCTCGTCCGTCGAAGTCATGGCGGATATGGAATCCCGAGTTTTTCCGGAATTAACGCTCCTGCTGAAAGTCGAGCCGAAAAAGGAATTTGTCGTTCAGGCTCAGGCAGGGGACCTGCTGACGTCTCTTGACGAAGCGTTGAAGAAGATGGAACAGCAGCTAAAGAAATTCAAAGAGAAACTGTCAGATACTCGTCCTGAACAAAAAGCTAAATAAGAGATCTGCGCGGCTCCGCGGCACGGCAAACCGTTCCTCGCCATTGAGGAAACACTCGCAGCTGCGGAGCGGGGGTCTTTTTATTCCCTTCGTGTCCGGCGATCCTGTGCGTTTCGCCGTTGAGCGTTTCAGGGGCAGATATTTTCATTTCATCCATTCCAAGGAGTATTTCATGAAATTTAAAGATTTTATTTGTAATGAAGCACTGATCGCTGATCTCAAAGCGACGACGAAAGAAGATGCGATCCGTGAAATGGTCCAGGCGCTTCTCAATGCCGGCCAGATCGCGGAAGCGGACTATGAAGGTGTGGTCCAGTTCGTTCTGAATCGTGAAAGTCTCGGCAGCACAGGCATCGGCCGTAATGTCGCCGTCCCGCACACCAAGTATCAGAATGTTAAAAAAATGGTCGGCATGGTCGCCGTGAGTTCCACCGGCGTCGATTTCGACAGCCTCGATGGTCAGGCCGTTCGCGTTCTCTTCCTCCTCATCTCTCCCCCGGATCAGCCGCAGGAACACCTCAGCGCTCTGGAGCATATCTCCAAGCAGCTGCGCGAAGGCATGTTCCGCTCGTTCATGATGCAGGCCAAATCGCAGGATGACATCATTGAGCTTTTGAGTGAAGCTGACAATAATCAGTACGCCGTCTGAGGCTGCCATGAAACAGACAGCTCCCAAATATACCAAAAGAGTGATCCTGACGAATGAAGACGGACTGCATATGCGTCCGGCTACGATGATTTACGAATGTGCCGCAAAATTCCAGTCCGAAGTGGAACTGGAAGCAAACGGCCGTGTCGTCGGAACGCATTCCGTCATGGAACTGCTGCTGTTGGCCGCCATCAAGGGGACGGTCATCACCGTGTCGGCAGAAGGACCGGACTGTGAAGATGCCGTGAATACGATCGTGGATCTGATCAGCTCGGAATTTCCGTATTGAACTGGACCGCATCGTTCGTAGGATGGAGAGTCGGAACCATCACTTTTCGTTAGACTGTCATTTCCACAGACTGCGAAAATGCGGAACCGCCTCTCCAGGATCGAAATGCCCTAGCGAAAGATCGGAAGATGGGCCGCAAAACGCTCCTTTCGGGATATTCCCGCAGCAGCGGCCGCTTCGTTTTTAGATCTTCCATAAAAAGATGAAGAAACTGACTGGAATTGCAGTTTCGCCAGGTGTTGCCATTGCCCGTGCTGTCGTTTTTAATACCGACGGCCGGCAAATGGGGATCTCCAATTGCCTTCCTGAAAATGTCAGCCAGGAACTGGACCTTTTTCAAGAGGCACTTCAGACCGCGTCGCAGGAGATCGCAGCTTGTCGGGACGATGTTGCACAAAAACTGGGAGATGGGTACGCCGCGATATTCAAAGGGCACCTCGTCCTGCTTCAGGATCCAAGCCTTTTGAATGCTGTAAAAGACGGTATCCAAAAAGAGCTTTTTACGGCTGAATATGCAGTTTACGCAACACTGACCTCCTACGCACAGGCCTTTCAGCGGATCCCCAATCCCTACATGGCAGAACGCGCCAACGATATTCTCGACCTGAGAAAACGCTTGGTGCGGATCCTGCAAAAAGAGAAACAGCAGATCCAAAGTTTCGATGAACCGGTCGTCATCCTCTCGCATAATCTCACGCCAAGCGAGACTGCGTCGATGGATACGGCACACGTTCTCGCATTTGCGACGGAAATCGGCGGTCCCTCCAGCCACACAGCTATCGTTGCGGAAGGATTGCACATCCCGGCCATTGTTGGACTCGGACCGATCCTTAAGTACGTTCACGTAGGCGACCAAGTCATTGTCGACGGTGATAATGGGATCCTCATCATCGATCCCGATGACGAAACGAAAGAGTCCTACCGGGAACTCATCCAGCAGCGCGAATCGCTGAATCTCTGTCTGGATCTCCAGAGAGAACTTCCCGCCGTGACGCTGGATGGAGTCGAGATCGCGCTCCACGGAAATATCGAATTCCCGTACGAAGCACAAGTCTGTCGGCAAAACAATGCGTCCGGTGTCGGACTTTACCGAACGGAATTCCTTTACCTTAGCGGAAAGCATCCTAATGAAGATGACCATTTCGAAGCCTATCGAAAAGTCATCGAAACCATGAACGGCCGTCCCGTCACGATACGTACGGTCGATCTCGGCGCTGATAAACTGCTGGAGCGCTCCAGAATATCTCCGGATGTTCAGGACCGCGACTACTTTATTGACTCGGAAAAAAATCCATGCCTCGGACTGCGGAGTATTCGGCTCTCGCTGAAACGGGCCGATCTTTTCCGAAAACAGCTGCGTGCTATTTTCCGCGCCGCTTACTATGGCCCCGTGCAGATCCTGTTTCCGCTCGTTGCTACGCTGGCAGAATGGCGTCAGGCGCGAATGATCGCTGAAGACGTTAAAGAGGATCTGATGGAAGGAAACATTCCGTTCGATCCAAACGTTCCAATGGGGATCATGGTCGAAGTGCCAAGTACGGTATTGATGCTTGACCGATTCGCGTCGGAAGTCGATTTTTTCAGTATCGGTACGAATGACCTGACGCAGTACACTCTCGCGGTGGACCGTACGAATATGGACGTTTTTTACCTCTATAATTCGTGCGACCCGGCCATCCTGAAGCTGATCGAAATGACCGTCCAGACAGCCGATAGGTACCAAAAACCCGTTTGCCTCTGCGGCCAGCTTTCAGGAAGTCCGATCTATACGACGCTGCTCATCGGCCTGGGACTCCGTTCGATGAGTCTCGCACCAGGAGCTATTCCGGAAGTAAAACGCGTTTGCCGTCATGTCCTGACGTCGCAGTGCCGAAAAATCGCCGCGCGCGTCATGAAGATGGAAAACGCGACAGAGATCCGAAACTACCTTTGGGTCGAGCATCAGCGTCTCTTCCCAGATCTGGACGGAGATGCGTTTTAGCATTTTCAACGCAGCGGACGATGTGTTCCAGTGTTTCGTTCCAGTGTTTGTTCCAGAGTGCCGCATGTGCTCCATTTGAGGGCATTCGGGCACGTTTTTACGTATTTTTTCCTTTTGATCCATAAAATTTAGTATGCGTATTCGGATTCGTTTTTCCAAAAACGGTGACTTGCGGTTCATTGGCCATAGGGATCTGATGGAGGCCTTCCATCGAATCCTGCGCCGTGCGGAAATTCGGCCTGCATACAGTCAGGGATTCCATCCCAAACCAAAAGTAAGTTTTCCCGTGCCGCTTCCATTGAATGTTGTCGGGGAAAACGAGCTTTTGGAGATCGAGCTTCCCGAAGCTCAAGAGAACGCCGATCCGGATCAGGTCTTGGCGCTTCTCCGAAAACATACCATTCCTGCATTGGATTTTCTCTCGGCGGAACTTATGCCGACGGGAGTCAAAAAGGCAGTGGTGCAGGCTTTCACCTACGCCATTTCCATCCCTGCTGAACGCCGTGAAAATACGATTCGGCGGATTGAATGGGTAAACGCACAAAGTTCCATTCCGTTTGAGCGGATCGGACACGACAAGGTGGTCGACATCAAGTCGGGGCTGATTTCTCTTTCGCTTTCGGAGGATGGGACACTCCAGTTCCATCTGCGCTCCATGAACAACGCCTGCGGGCCGAGGGACATTTTGGCGCTCCTGGAGATCGGAGACTTGGAAACGCACGGAAGTGTGTTGGTAAGAAAAAACGTACATATTGGATGATTTTCCGCATCCATCTCGCTCGTACCTGAATGCCGTACCTTTCTCAATGTCTCGGCAGCCAGGAACAGTGCCTTTTTATGAGATCCTGCGTTTGAAGACGTACGTACTTCAAAATCGTATGGAGCTTCGGAAGGAACGTCATTTTCTCTGTTAAATTGGAGAAAGTGCGGGCAGTTTGTCGGATCTACTCATCCGCCTGAAAGGGAATTTATCTCCATTTTGGGTAAAATAAATAGGATACATAAAATATGAGACAGGAGATGCTCATTAATGTTTCGCAGCCGGAAGAGTGCCGGATCGCGATCGTGGAAGACGGAGTTCTGGAAGAGCTTTATGTGGACCGGACGAGTCTCGACAGTTACGTTGGGAATATCTACAAAGGGGTAGTGGTCAATCTTGAGCCGAGTATTCAGGCTGCGTTCGTTGATTTTGGTGTTGGGAAGAATGGTTTCCTGCACATTAGTGATATTGAGCCGCAGTATTTTCGGCAGGGCGGCATCCGTCCGGAGGACTGTTACGAGAGTTCCCGGAGTCTGAATGCCGGTGCGCGTCCGAAGGTCAAACCGCCGATCCAGGACATTCTGAAGAAGGGGGATGAAGTCCTCGTGCAGGTCATCAAGGATGGTATTGGCATGAAGGGGCCGACCCTTTCGACGTACATCAGCATTCCGGGACGCTACCTAGTTTTGATGCCGGCGCTGGGGCGTGTAGGCATTTCGCGCAAGATCGAAGATGAGGGCGCGCGCAGGCGTCTGCGTCAGATCATGCAGGGGATCCAGCTGCCGAAGGGACTGGGATTCATCGTCCGCACGGCAGGTGTGGACCGAACGAAAAAAGATCTGACTCGCGATCTTTCCTATCTTCTGATGCTCTGGAATTCGATCGTAAACCGTATCTGCACGTTCCCTGGGCCGGTCGCGATCTACGAGGAAAGCAACATTCTGATCCGCACGATCCGCGACATTTGCTCGGAGGACATCACGTCCATCATCATCGACGAGCCGGAAGCGTACCAGAGAGTGCGTGATTTCCTGGAGCAGGTGATGCCGAACTACGTGAAGTGCCTGAAGCTCTACAAAGGAACCGAGCCGCTCTTCCACCGTTTCCGTCTGGATGATGAGATCAAGAAGATCAATCAGCGTGTCGTGCCGCTTCCTCTCGGCGGGTCGATCGTGATCGATCAGGCAGAGGCGCTGGTGGCGATCGACGTGAACAGCGGGAACTTCCGTACGGATGATTCTGCCGAAGAGACGGCCTACCAGATGAATTTGCAGGCTGCGAGGGAGATCGCAAGACAGCTGCGTCTGCGCGATCTGGGCGGCGTGATCGTGAATGACTTCATCGATATGCGTCGGGAAAAACACCGCCGCGGCGTGGAGCACGCTCTGCGTGACGCGATGAAACGTGACCGAGCACGAACGAAGATCCTGCGCACGAGTCCTTTCGGACTGATCGAGATGACGCGGCAGCGTATTCGTCCGAGCGTGAAACGCAGTATTTTCCAGGAATGTCCGTACTGCCACGGGACCGGCGTTTTGAAGTCGGTGGAAAGCATGGTCTTGGATGCGATCCGGCTTCTTCAGATCGCAAGTCAGCGTGCAGATATTTTCCAGGTCGAAATTGCAGTGCATCCAGAAGTCGCAGACGTTCTGGGACATGAAAAACAGGCAAAACTGGCCGAACTGGAACGAACAGGCGGAATGCGGATCCGGATCTTTGCGAAGAAAAACGTCACGCCGGACTTCATGGAGTTCATCTGCCGCAATCGAAAAGGCGACATCGTCCAGTTTAATGAAAAGGTTGCCTGACGCAAACGTATCGTGAAAATAAAAAGGCCTCCGGAAACTGGAGGCTTTTTTGATGTACTATAAGCGTGTCAGTGACTGTTCGGAATGCTCAACGGCCGAAAATTTCCGCGTTGGCGCTTTCGCTTACGTTCTCTTTCTCTTTTTCTTTCTTTTGGACTCCCAATCGGGTCTCCGTCAGATTACTGACGATCGTTTCGACCACGCTTTCATTTCGCGGCAGACGCTCAAGTTTTTGAGTCTGCCGCTTACGCAGCACTGCGAGCGTTCTATCCGCGAGTCCAGTAGAGCTTTTGCGAAATTTCTGATTTTCCGCAGTATCTTGCCGAACACTCAAAATTGGACGAAGCGCCTGAAGCAGCTGACGATATAATTGGCAGAAATCGCCATCGTGTACCAGTCTCTGCGAAACGACACGTTCTTCCGGCTCGTCCAGTGCGCCGCAAATGTAATCGATGATCAAATTTTCGTCCTGGCGGGGCTTCATCTTTTGCTCCGATCGAGAAAAATCACACTAAAATACTTTCAAAAATAAAAAATCCATCCGCAAAAAATCTGCGTTTAAAACAATACGCAATGAATTTTATTTTGGTTTCCACAAAAAAACAAAATTTCATTTTTTACAGGAATTTACTTATTTTCACGAATTCCACGCAGCATCAGCGCCAGTTTTTTGATTGCCGTATGGAGCCTGCTCTTGACCGTTCCGACAGGAATAGCTAGGATCTCCGCGACTTCGCGGTACTTGATCCCCTCATAGTAAATGAGGATCAGTACGGTCCGCAGCTGCTCAGGAAGGCGATCGATATATTCTCGGATCTGCCGGGCACTCTCTTCCTTTTGGATCAGTTCTTCCGGAGAAGGTACATTGCTGGGTAGGATCTCCAGAAGCGAGATCCCCTCCAGCTCCTCTCCGGAGATCTGAACGTTTTTTTCCAAACTCGCATGCTGATGCCTTTTGTTCCGCCTCTGAAGATCGATCGCCTGATTTGTCGCTACCATGTAGAGCCACGGTCGAAATTTTCGCCCGAGTTCAAATTGTGAACTTTTCAGGTAGATTTGGAAAAACGTGGACTGGAAAACGTCTTCTGCAAGCTGCGCGTCGCCAAGGAAATGGCGCAGATAATGATACAGATCGTGCTCGTACCTGCGAATGAGCTGCTCAAGAAAAAAATCGTCCTGTGTCGTGACAAAGAGCTCCATCAATTCTTCGTCCGTCATGGAAGGATCCACATTTTTTCTGGAACATTGGGACGTCATACACACTCCGTCAGGTTTGACCTGCACACGAGTTCTTACGATAGGATTTCGAAAAATACCCGTTTTCTGAAAATGAAGTTTTAGGAAGTCCCTTTAAGTATACCGAATTTTTTTATCAAGGCAAGCGGGCCGGTCTAAAATTTTCAAATTTTAGCCAAAAAGAATGCGAAAATAAAGGAAAATCTTCTCCATTTTCGATAATTTTATCCTTTTTTGGAAAATCTTTGCAGGATCTCTTCGGATCTTAAGAAAAATCCGATAGTAAACGCCCGTCATTATTTGGAAAACACGCCGACCTGGAACCGGAATGCTTGACGACAGCAGAGAGGCTTCCTGGTAAAATCGTTCCGCCCGCTGCAGATTTTTCTGGATCGCCGGGTAAAGAAAATCCGTATCGCCGGCAAGGATCCGTTTTCGGACCTGCTCAGTCAGCTCCATCAGCTCAGTAGATACAGACTCTGCGGCCGTTTCTTTTACAGGATCTTCATCCAGTACCTCCAGCTTCAGCTCATTCAACGGAAGATAGTATCTTCCATTTTTGGCATCTTCGCGAATGTCACGCAAAATATTCGTCCACTGAAGAGCTTTTCCACAGGCTGCCGCTGCTCGAAAGATCGGCGTTTGCGCATTCGGCAGAAGCTCTTCCGGCGGAACTCCCCAAACATGAAGGCAGATCAGTCCAACGGCAGACGCGACCCGGTAGGCATACGCTTCCAAATCCTCCGCCGTTTGGAAAACATTCGGCACAAGATCCATTCGAACGCCATCAAGAACATCAAAAAAATATTGCGGCGGGATCCGATACTGTTGGATCACCTCCAAAAGTGCGGGAAAAATCATCTCCTGCGCCGATAAGTACTCCGCGTCATCACCTTCCATCATACTTTTCAGAGCAAGCTCAAAAAAAGTCTGGAATTCCTGCAATGCTCTTTCTCGGCTTAAGAGCGGAGCATCCGAATCAGCAAGGTCATCGGCCGTGCGCATAAACGCATAAATCGCCTCCATCGCCCTCCGCTCACGCTGTGGCAGGAAACGAAATGCCGCAATGAAATTCGAACCGGAAGCGGCACAGATCCGCGCACACAGCTCATAGCTTTTTGCGATGGAGATCATCTTACATCCTGCCGCTTCCTGAAATCATGGCTCGAAGCCGAAACGCACTATGCTGCCGGTTTTTTCCCAATGAAAATATAGTACGGGACCCGAAAGACCGGAATGTACGGCACTTTCAGCCAAGATTCGTCACACTGGACCGTCTCAAAATGCTGCTGAATGTACGGCAAATGGTCCTTGGACAGAAAGACATTATCCGTACTGAAATGGACCGGCCAATAACTGCGAGTAAACCATGAATGCTTCTTATGTCCTTCTTCCGGCCACTTGCGCGAGACAAAAAAGTCCACGATGCCAAGCGTGCCTCCCGGGCGCAAGATCCGCATCGCATTCTCCAGCGCAGCGTACCAATCCGGGATCATCGTCAGAGAATAGGAAAACGTCACGATGTCCGCATACCCTTCCGCAGGAGTGAATTTCGTGGCATCCGCTTCCACCGCCTCTACGTTCGTCCAGCCATTCTTCTCGATACGGTCATTCGTGACTTTCAGGAGAGAGGACGCAAGGTCTACGACATAAACTTTCTTCAATTCAGGGATCAGCTCCCGAATATTTTCCAGATTCGCACCAGTCCCGCCGCCCATGTCGACCCAAATGATGTCTTTACCAGCGTTTTGCGCGGCTGCGTGCATCATTTCCGAACGGCCGATCAGAAAACGTTTGCGAAAATCGTCGTATCCGCTTGCCTGACCGGAATAGAAACTATCGAGACGTTCCGCATGACTTTTGCCGCTTCCGTGACGAAAGATCATGTGGTACAAAATTTTGAAATCAGAACCCAAACTCATGAATTTACCCTTGATCGGCTTCGCAGGAGCTGCGCATGAAACGAAACTCCTGCATCCGATTCTCAAACGAATTTGAAACCGAAACTTTCTTCAAGCCCCTTCTATTTATCGGATCAGGTCCGCGACGTGGAAACTTCCGTAAGTATGCACACGATCCAGCTCATGCAGACGTGCGGTTTCTTCCGGGTACATTTTGAAATGGTCGGTGATCTTTTCTTTCACGCCTTTTCCGAAATCGATCTCGACTTTCTCAAGGAAATCAGTACGGAAACCTCCAGAACGCCAGAGAATGCGCGTATCGGCAGCGGCGCGCTTGAGGATCGCTTCCCATTCGCCCACAAGACGCTCGAACATATTGTTCGCCAGCCAGTCCATGTGGTCGAGAAGGATGAAACGGGATATCTCCACCTCATGATCCAAAAGGAACTGTTCGACGGAGGCCGTGTATGTCGTGACCTGGTCAGCTAGACCGTTTTTGAGTTTGAGGAAATTCTCTTCCGTGAGGTATTCCGGACAGCACGTTTTGGTGTAGTGCCCGGTCATGTACACGTGCCAGAAATAGTTATCGTGGATCGGGAGTTTGCAGAAGACCGCTTCCAGGCAGTCCTGCATGAAGAGTGCGATCTGACCTTCATACTGCGATTCGACCTGAATACGCTGCGAAAGCGGAACGCCCAGCATCGCGAGCGTCGTATCGCGGTTCAGGAACCAGCGCAGGGTGCGCGTCCAGAATTTCTTTTCGAGTTTCTGGTGGTAGATCTCCTGCTGTTCTTCGATCGTTTTGGCTTCGAGGAGCTCATTGACAGCTTTTCGGCAGCCGCTTATTTTGATGTACCAATTGATCCATCGGGCAAAGTATCCGGCTGTGCCGTGCCAATAGTACGGAACTTTAGAATTCTGAAAATAGTAGAGTTTCTGATCCCAGAATTTCTGCGAACCTTCCGGGAGTGCATCACGGAGAGTTTCGTAATACAGTTTTTTAGCTTCCGGATGCCAGCCTTCCCCAAGCAGCTGCCAGTAGTTTTCGTAATCTAAAAGTTTCGCGGCGGCCTTTTTTAGTTCGAGGACCGCGTTTTGGCGGTAGTTCATGTCCACAGCGTAGACGTGATTGCAGCCTTTGAGGATATAGTCCAGAGCATTACACCCGGCACTGGTAATGACCAAAACGTTGTCTTCGGGACGAAGATTCAGCATTTCATGGTCAATTCGCGGATCTTCCCAGCAAATATTGTAGACGAGATTGTTGCCGTGTACATGACGGAAGACCTTGGAATTGATTTTTTCGGAAAACGACATTTTATGATTCCTGTCTGTCTTTGGTAAATCGGATTTCTGGCAAATTAAAAAATTCGCGTATGTTTACACTATCATACTCTAATTATAGCCAGCTTGTACTTTTTTTCAAGGAGTACTGGCCATAAATTTTTGCTACTTTTCACAATTTGAGCGAATTCAGGCCTAAATTTTGTTTCAGTTCGGCATTTTTTATTCGATTTTATTCCGTTTTTCGGAATACTGTGATCTTCCCCACACTTTCGACCGTGCAGCCTAGCGGTGAAAGAAGGTCATGAACTTGGCAGAGCGTTCCGCCGTTTTGTTCCGCCGTTTTGTTCCGCCGTTTTGTTCCGCCGTTTTTTATCAGATCTTTGCTCCGGTTTTTTCAAAAAGCCCGCGCAGTTCGCCATAAAATCGGGAACACTGTGCCGGAGTGCGTCCAAAACAGTCTTTTGCATTGGGATCCGCGCCGTACTGGAGGAGAAGGCGAACGACCTGCGGATCGCGGCCTGAAACTGCAAAATGGAGCGGAGTTTCTCCATACGGATGCGTCACGAAGCGCACGTTCGCGCCGGATTCTAGAAGAAGCTGGACTATAGCGGCATCTCCGCGTTTCGCAGCTCGGTGAAGGCCGGTCTCGCTAAAAAATGCGTCCTGTTCGTTAACATTGGCGCCTTTTGCCAATTTTTTGCGCAGAAGTTCCAGTTTACCGTGCCCGGCAAGTTCATAGACCGGCGCAGGATCTCTTCCGCGTGTGGATGGACAGAGAAAGGACTGCGAGCCGCGGAATGTCCCGCTGGATACAAGGGAACCGAACTGTATGTCTGTCTTCGGGACGGTACGGAAGGGGTCCTTTTCCTGGAATGGAGCGAACTGGGATCCTGATCCGCATGCGGAACTGACGTACGCGGCGGCTGCGGTTGGCTTCCCGCATGAAACTCTCTGCGGGCGGACTGATTCTGCGCCTCGCGCCGGAATTCCTCCAGAGCATCCTGAAATGCTTTCTGATCCAGCGTCATCTTAGGACGCGGAAAACCATTCTGCTCCGGTTCCGAACTCGACATCAAAAAGCGGAAAATGAAAAAAATCAGCAAGAAGGTCCAGAAGATCCCACTGCCGCAAAGAAAAACAGGGGCGGTATCCGGCATCGCATCGCCTGTCGAGGCTGAAAGGATACTGCTGAAACCGAAGAAAACGACTCCAAAAAACAGAGACCTGATCAGCTGCATGCTCATTTTTTCTTTTCCTCCGTCAAAAACTCATCTTGCTGTTTCAGAAACGCACAGGAAATCAGGAAACGGCTCCGCGCAAATACGCTTTCTGCCAAAAGTACGTTGCACCAAAAGTACTGCCTCCAGCTCCGTCTTCCTATGTGCCAAAATCCGCACCATGCTCCCATGATGCGGACTTTAGCGCTCGGTGAGGACCTCAGGATCCTCGCCCTGTCTTAGTCTTTACTGAAGTTGGAGTCAAACGCAAAATCGCTCGGCGAGAAGTTCCAGCCCTTCACGAAATTAATCGCATCTTCAGCGCCCCAGAAGCGTTCCATGCCGGAATCTTCCCATTCGACGGAAAGCGGGCCTTCGTATTTCGCGACGTTGAGTTCGCGGACGATCTCTTCAAAATTGACGTCTCCGTGACCCGGGCTGCGGAAATCCCAGCCGCGGCGGCGGTCGCCAAAGTTGATGTGGGAGGCCAGAATGCCCGATTTGCCGTTGAGCGTGACGGCGGCATCTTTCACGTGGACGTGGTAAATGCGGTCCGGGAATGCACGGATGAATTCGGCCGGATCGACACCCTGCCAGATCAGGTGGCTCGGGTCAAAGTTGAAACCGAATGCCGGATGGTAATTCATCGCCTTGAGGGCGGTCTCGGCAGAGTAAAGGTCGAACGCGATCTCCGTCGGATGGACTTCCAGCGCGAATTTCACGCCGCATTCCTGGAAAACGTCCATGATCGGCGTCCAGAGCTCATTCAGAAGCTCGAAACCAGCGTCGATGTCTTTCCAATCCGCCGGCGGCCAGCTGTACAGAAGCGGCCAAATGCTGGAACCAGTGAATCCGGTGATGATCTTGATGCCGCATTTCGCCGCAGCGCGCGCCGCATCTTTCATTTCTTTGATCGCGCGTTCGCGAACGCCTTCCGGATCGCCGTCGCCCCAAATGTAATTCGGAACGATGTTCTTGTGACGGGCATCGATCTTGTCCAGAACACACTGACCGACGCAGTGCTGGCTGACAGCCCAGATTTTCAGGCCGTATTTATCCAGCATCGCTTTTTTCTCGGTCCAGTAATTGTCGTCTTCCAGCACTTTGTGGATGTCGAAATGGTCGTTGGCACCGCAGGCCAGTTCAAGACCTTCGTAGCCGAAATCGCTCATGCGGCTGGCAATCGTTTCGAGATTGAGGTCTCCCCACTGACCCGTGAACATCGTGATCGGTCTGGGCATGTTTTTCTCCGTGATCTGAATTTCTTGTGAATGGTTGGTTGGTCAAAAACTCTTTCAGGTTTTCCTGAATACATTAGGTTTAACACAAAACGCGCGGAAAAGCAAGTACTTCCCCGCGTCTTTTTTCTAAAAATCGGAAATATTTCCAAAAAATTTCCGTTTTTTTCTCAAATTCGACCTTTTTTATGTCTTCTAACGTCTCTCCCGCCTTTTTCTTCGCATTTCATCACGATCTGCCCATTTTTCATGAGCAGTACGGTAACAGATAGAGGAGATCATGTAATTGAAAGCGATTTTACGGTTCAGCCTCAGTTCCTTCGTTGGAATACGTATCTTTCGGAGCTGCTTCGACTGTCACATCGGGATCTTGGAATTGGATCTCATTCTCTTCCGCAGATCTTCTGCTCTCTGTGGTGGAATGGATGAACCTAAAAAAGCCCCGTCCTTGG
Organism: Planctomycetaceae bacterium; assembly: GCA_015062085.1. The sequence continues at coordinate 11,220 of SUVI01000028.1, read as the reverse complement.
ATGTGACGGGGTTTTTTCATCTTAATTCCGCGGCAAGACGGTTTCTTTATTCAACATTCCATTCGTAAATGCCGCCGGCCCAGCCTTTCTGGGACTGCATCTCGACGCGCAGTCCTTTTGTTTTGACCGGCTTGAAGGTCGTTTCGTTGAAGATGAAATACTCCGTTCCGAATCCGCTCGGATCTTCGACCGGCTGCCATTTGCCTTCGGTATCCAGATAGAGAAGTCTCCAGGATTCCGGGACGCGGCAGTGGCCGAAACCACGGTCATCGAACCAGAAAATACGAATTTTTTCCACTTGCATCGTTTCCGGAAAATGGTATTCCGCCCATTCTGCCGTTCCGAGCTTCGGCCACCAGTGCATTCCGGGGAAGAAGCGCGTTTTGTCCGTCGGGACTTTTCCATCCCCCATCAGATCCAGATGTTTCGTCCCTTCAGAGCCTCTGGTCTCAATGCTTCTCAGGAACGTCAGCGGCTGAACAGCCGATTCTTCACGATTGAGCCAAACTGCCATCTGACGAGCTTCACGGTGCGCCCAGGCATAATACGGGATCGCACGGAAGCTCACCGGACGCTGCGTGACCTGCATTTTTTTCGGATCGTTTTTCGTTGGGGCCATGTAGTACTCGCACGCCGTTCCGGTGAGCGTCATGACACCGCCGAGAAGCTCCGGCTCCCACTTTTCGGAAATCTTCGCGCTGTCGTCCAGCCGCAGGGAGTAGAGCGATTTCGTGTTCACATCCTGCTGCTCAACGCAGAAGACGATCGGTCCGCGCTGAAGAGCGACTTTTCCGCGGTCCGCTGCGATCCGTTCGTCGGCAATGACGCGCTGAATGGTCATCGGGAAATCCAGATCGACCGCGTCGCCTTCTTTCCAGTCGCGTGTAATGGTGAGGTAGCCGTCCTCCAGATTTGCCGTATCGACCGGTGTGCCGTTGACGGAGACTGTCCATTTCGGGAGCTGAGGATCCACGAAAGAGTAGAGTTTGGAGCCGTCCGCGACCGCCTCGCCGCGCACCCAGGCCGGGATGCGGAATTTCAGCGTATAGCGTCCGGCTGTCTTCGCAGAAACGGCGATCTTTCCGTCCCACGGATAGTTCGTTTTCTGATCGAGAGTGACTTTCGCCGGCTGACCGCTGACTTTGGCATCGAGAGTCACGCTGGAATTGGAGTAAAGATTCACGTAGACCGTGTCCCCCTCAACGGCGTAAAGGTACCCGGAAACGGACGGCATGAAACGGCAGAGATTGCTCGGGCAGCAGGAGCAGCCGAACCAGGGACTGCGTTTATGGTCACCGTTCGGGATCTCAAGCGGATTCGGGTAAAAGAAGCTCTTTCCGTCGAGACTGATGCCGGAAATGAGCGCATTGTACATGATCTTCTCCATGACGTCGCAGTACTCGGCCTTTCCGGAATCAAGAAACATCCGGTGCGCCCAGTAGACCGCGGCGATTTGCGCGCAGGTCTCGCAGTATGCCGCGTCGTTCGGCAATTCGTAAGCATCTCCAAAGGATTCTCCGCGGCGTCTGGCTCCGACTCCGCCGGTGACGTAGAGTTTCTTTTCCACGACGTTTTTCCAGATGCGCAGAATGGCCTCTTTGTACGCTTTGTCGCCGGTGAGTGCCGCGACGTCGGCGATCCCGCTGTACATATAGCACGCGCGGACGGCGTGTCCAACGGCTTCATCCTGTTCGACGACCGGTTTGTGGTCCTGCGAGTACGGTCCATACGGTGCGTAGGTGCGTCCTTCGGTGCGTCCGCGCAGGTCAAGGAAGTGTTTCGCCAGATCGAGGTACTTTTTTTCACCGGTCAAGCGGTAGAGTTTGACCAGTCCCATTTCGACTTCCTGATGTCCCGGCGGCCAGTTCTGGGATTTGCCGTCGCCGAACGTTTCGCAGATGAAGTCCGCAGATTTGAGCGCAATGTCGAGCAGATTGCGTTTCCCAGTCGCGAGATGGTGCGCATACGCCGCCTCGTAAAGATGCCCGAGACAGTAAAGTTCGTGTCCTCCCGTATTGCTCCAGCGTTCCAGACCGCCCGGAGGCGCGACCTGTCCCTCTTTTGTCTCGGCATTCTGGTAGATCGTGCGCATGGTGTAGAGGTAACCGTCCGTTTCCTGTGCGGCTGCGATCTTCGCGATGATGTCGTCCATGTACGCGTCGAGTTTCGGATCCTCCTGAATGGCGAGCAGGAAGGATGCCCCCTCGAGCACTTTGTAGACGTCGGAATCATCCCAGCAGCAGATTCCCTCAAACTTCCCTTCAAGCTCTCCGGAAGCCCTCATGAAATTGCGGACACGTCCGTTTTCCTCGCATTTCTTAAACGAAAACGGGATCGTTTCCTCACGTGCCGTGTCGATGCGGGATTTCCAGAAACCGGACGGAATGTTCGCCTGCGTAAACGGGACCGGCGCAATGCGGTACTCATGCGGAACTTCAGCAGGATCTGCAAGGAGCGGACCGGCGGCGGGAAGCAGCAAAATCAGAAACAGAACGGCAAAAATACGCAAAATGAAGCGTTTGCCAAAATTTTTCAGGGATCGAGACATAAAATTTCCTTCCAAAAGTGGACTTTGAAACAAAAATATCGTGAAAAATATTTTTCACGCTCAAATTTTCATCATACCAGAGAGAAAAGAAAAGTCAATGGGATATTTGCGCGAAATGATTTGTTTTTTTGCGATATGACGGCCCGTCAGGTCGTGAACGCTCGTGAGGGAGGAACTTTTGGAGATCCTTGCTCTGCCTTCGGCACCAGTGACCAACGGGAACGGGTTCATAACTTCGCGCGGAAGCGCCATCGCCCGCCGCGGCTCATGGTCTGCCCTTTATGTCATAAACGGCCGAGAGGGAAAAACATTTGCAAATTGTTTTTCCCTCTGGACTCCCTTTTCAAAAACTTTTTGATACTTTGGTGTATTTGAAATGTTTTTGCGCTTTTCGTGAGACTTACCCGCGGCTCCACTCCGTCACGCCGCCAGGACGGTCTTCAAGTGTGATGCCGAGGGCTTTGAGCTGGTCGCGGATAGCGTCGGCCGTCGCAAAGTCCTTTGCTTTCTTCGCGTTTTTGCGCAGTTCGATGAGCAGCCCCATCAGGTCGTTTACCAGATTGGAGTCTTCACCTTCCTCTTCTTTTGCGATCTCCTGATCGAAAACGCCTAGGATGTTCGCCAGCTCGCGGAAAATACGGCATCCGGCTTTCAGCTGTTCCGCAAGTGCGGTATCTTTCGTCTCTTCCAGTTTGTTTTCGTCCACGAATTTGTTCAGACGCTTCACCAGTTCGAACAGCTCACCGATCGCGCCGCCCGTGTTGAAGTCGTCGTCCATCGACGCGAGGAAACGGTCACGCGATTCCTTGACTCCCGCGAGGAAATCACCGGAAAGTCCTGCTGCGAACGCATCGCCAGCCGTCCGGTCCGCGTCAAACGCCAGTTCGTAGATGCTTTCGCCGGTCACGCGCTGGAATCGCTTGAAGAAACGGTAGAAAGCTTCCATTCCGGAGCCGATCTGACGGATGCGCTCGTTGCTGAAGTCGATCGGACGGCGATAGTGCGTCGAGAGGACGAAGAACCGGATGTTTTCGCCGGTGAACTCTTTCAGCATATCTTTGAATGCCGCGGCACCCTTGGATTTACTGATCTTTCCGCCTTCCTGACTCGCCAGGTCACCTTCTTCCGGAGCCGCTTCACGTGTTTTGCGTCCGCCGACCTTTCCGATCTCGCTCGAGGCCTGCATCAGCCCGTTGTGCATCCAGTACTTCACGTACGGTTTCCCGGTGCAGCATTCCGACTGCGCGATCTCGTTTTCGTGGTGCGGGAACATGAGGTCCAGACCGCCGCCGTGGATCTCGAACGTGTCGCCGAGCATTTCATGGCACATGACGGAACATTCGATGTGCCACCCCGGACGTCCCGGTCCCCACGGACTTTCCCAGGAAGGTTCGCCCGGTTTCGCAGCTTTCCAGAGCGCGAAGTCGGCGGCATTGCGTTTCTGCGAAGCCATCGAACCGCCTTCTCCCTGCATCTGGTCGAGCGTGCGGTGGGAAAGCTTTCCGTATTCCGGGAACTTTGCCACGTCGAAGTAAACGTCCCCTTCCGCCGGATACGCGTACCCGCGGTCGATCAGACGCTGGATGAACGGGATCATGTTCTTGATGTGGTCCGTCGCTTTCGGAAAATCGCTCACTGTCGTGACGTTCAGCGCGCGAATGTTCGACTGGTAATCCTGGATCATCTCTTCCGCAAGCGCTGCCATGGAGATCCCGCGGGCATTGGACTCATTGATCAGTTTGTCGTCCACGTCCGTAATATTAATGATGAAGCGTACGTCATATCCATTGTACACGAGGTAGCGTTTCACCGTATCAAAGATCACCGGCCCGACCATGTGTCCGATGTGGCTCGGTTTGTAGACCGTTGGACCGCAGAGGTACATGCCGACTTGATTCGTCCCCGTGACGGTCGTGAATTCTTCTTTGGATTTTGAAAGTGTGTTGAAAACCTGGATCATGACTTGATTCCTTTTTAACTTGCAGGAAAAATGAAACGGATACGGACCTATTATACCGGATTTTAAAAATTATGCAAGAGGACGCCGGAAGATTTCAGAAAAACAGGATACAGTATTTCGATACCGTACCCTGTTTAAAATGATGCGCCCGATGCGGATTCACCGTTTTTTCATGCTCAGATCGTCTTTTCGGCTGGCGTGAAGTGCTTTGGTCGTCGTGATGGGAGCGGAGACCGTCGGGATCGCAGCGGAGGCGGTGTTGGACGCAGGGCGCGCTGCTGCGAGCGCTTTCGCTTTTCGTTCCTCTACCGACTGATTCGAGACCAAAAGTGCGGCACATTCCGCCTGAATGACGAGTTCCTCACCCACGATCCCCACGCCTTCGCCCGTCTTGGCTTTGACGTTGACCTGCTGCGGAGTGACGTCGAGCAGCTTCGCGATATTGCGGGCGATCTCCTGCTTGAACATACCGAGTTTCGGCCGCTGCGCGAAGACGATGCAGTCGAGATTCTGGAGCTTCCAGCCGCCGCATTGGACTTTCTTCCATGCAAGACGAAGCATTTCTGCCGAAGAACGCCCTCGGTTTTCTTCTGCGGTATCTGGAAACATATCGCCGATGTCGCCGAGTGCCGCGGCACCAAGAAGCGCATCGATGACAGCATGAAGAAGAACGTCGGCGTCACTGTGCCCTTTGAGTGTTTTATCGTGTGGAATGAAGACTCCCCCGAGCAGAAAACCGTCTCCGGGGATCAGTCGGTGTGTATCGTGTCCGATCCCAATGCGCGATGGATGATTCATTTTATCCTCTTAAAATCTTGAAAAATGCCAGGATCATACCAAGATCCAGATTTTTCCCAAAGTATAGCACATTTTCTCTTTTTCCGCAAGAGGGAAAGAGGGAAAAAAGACTCTTCCGGCAAATGTGTACCCACTCTGGCACAGATTTCATAGAAAACACAAAAAAACCGCTAAATGAAAAAATTTAAAAGGCAACCTCGAAAAACACCGACTTTCCCAACGCGATGATACAAAAATTCCAATTTGTGAAAATTTCTGGGATATTGTATCATCGTATCGCCCATTGGAACGCGATTTTGCTCGATTTATGCTAAAATACTTTTCGTTGGATGATCTTTTGTGAAAAACATAGTTTTTCGAGGTTTCCATAAAATACCAGGTCCATCCGGGAACTGCGTACCTGTTTTACCACTGAAGACACTGAAAACTCACAGAGAAACACTGATCTTAATACAAAAAGCAGTAAAAACAAATCGCGCGAACATTTTTTAATTTTAAAAAATTTATTTGCGTCTTTTCGTATTTTCCGTAAAATTCGTGTCAAGGCACGTTTACTGTCCTTTTCCTCTTTCTTTTCAGTGTGAGTCTAAGTCTCTTCTGCGTACTCAGTGGTGAGATCGGAACCTGGATCGGTACGCATTTTCCGGAAGAGCCAAATATCAAGGATCTATTTCCGGAAATCATTCCAATCATTTGAAGATTTTTCTCAAAAAAAGGAGATACCAAACACCTTAACGACGTTTCAGTATCTCCGAAAGTTCGGGCGATCCCATCTCGCAGAGCGGATCTTTAATAAAGTTCCGGATATTCCTTGGAGTGCGCTTCGTAGAGCTCTAGGAAGGCAGGATCCTGAAGGTCCTGATCTTTTGCTCTCTGGAGCAGTTCCGCCGCCTTTTCATGTTCCCCCTCAAGAGAATACAGAGCACCTTCAAGATAGTCAAGGTAAACGTCGCTGCCAACGATCCTGCGAGTTTTTCGGACAGAGTCACGAGCTTCCGCGAATCGTTCACTGACAAAATAATAATCAACGAGCAAAAGTTCGATCCCTACGTATTCCGGAGCCAATCGGCGAACACGTTTTACGTGATTATCCATTTTTTCGATGTATACCTCATATTCATCCGAATCGACCCCTTGCAGAAGATTCTCGATCAAGGCTTGAGTATAGGCAGCGGCTGCGGGAAGGTAAATGGAATCTGTATCCAATAAATGGGTTTCATAAATGTCGATGATCTCATCAGTATCCCCATTCATTGTTGCTAGAGTAATCTTTGTGGCATAAGCAGCGGGACTTTCGTAGGAAATATCCGCAAGTTTTGCCCATTCGATCTTGATTCCTTCGATCATATTTGTAATTGCGATTTCTACTGGGGAGTCACCGCTCGAAGGATTTTCAAACTGTAGGATCTGGACCTCTCCGTTCTCGTCTTTTTCGCAATGAAACATCCAATAAACCACTCCTCCGGTCGCAATTTCACCACGAAACACGATCCATTGCTTGCCTTGGCGGTTATATACTCCGGAAATTTGAGGTGTAATATTCGCCAGAAATGGTTCCATTTCGCTACGGATCTGTTCTTTCACCGTCGGAATATACGTGATGAGCTGATTGGTGATCATACGGACGAGGAACGGACTGATCTTTTGCGAAAGTTGAGGATTTGATTTAACAAAATCAAGAAGCTCATCGTGGATCCTCGCTTTAGATCTGTCGATGTCTTGAAATATCAATTCGGCAAGACAGCCTGCCATGTCTTCCTGAAGAACTTCCAAAAGCTCCTCACTGTACTCAAGAGCTTCTGCACGGGTCAGTTCCGCTGCATAAATTTTAGCAGCTGCTGTCAGAGAACATATGCACAGAAATGCAAGCAAGGGGATCAGAAAAAAACGTTTCATCGAATCATCCTTTCATGAGTGTTAAAAATATAGGTATCTTCCCAAAATATCTACAAATTTTGTAGATAAATTTTGATATGGTCATTATACAATATACACCGTAGTTGTCAAGATATTTATTCATTATTTTTCTTTCATTTTCTTGCAAATGTTTGAAAACAACAGAATCATGACGATTTTGAGAGCTAAAACATGAATATCGCGCAGGTTTCCATGTTCTGAAAATTTGGATTTTGTATCATTATGCTGTGAATTTTTATGGAGGGCGAGGTTGCCTCAAATCATTTGAAGATTTTTCTCAAAAAAAGGGAGATCGCTCTCCCTTTTCGGTTTACAGTCAGTCTTGGTAAAGTTCCGGATATGCCATACTGTGCAGGCGGTATAGCTCCAGGAACATTGGATATTGAAGGTCTTTCTTCTTTGCCATCTTAAACGCGGCCGCAGCTTTTTCATCCTCTTCAGAGGACATGTAGATAAGTCCCTCAAGAACATCCAGGTACGCATCCTCTCCAATGATCCTGCGGGTCTTTTCGATGGATGCAAGCGCCTCTTCAAAACGGGCGCACTGGATATTATGATCGATCAGGAGCATCTCGATCCCGACGTAATCCGGAGCAAGACGGCGAACGCGGGCGGCATGCGCATCGATTTTTTTCTGTTCTTCCGCGCTGATGTCCTTGGAAGAGTTGGCGATAAGTGCATTAAGGTAGGAGGCGGCAGCTGCGATATTGAACGACGCATCCTCCTGAAAATGCGATTCATAAATATCGATGACCAGAGCCATTTGACCGTAAGCGCTTGCCATCGCGATCTGCTGAAGGTACTTAACTTTACTTTCGTAAACGATCCCCGCTTCCTGCGCCCATGCCGTCTTGATGTTTTCCGTCATCGTGTGAATGAACGTATCGATAGGAGTCTCACCGGTGGATGGATTGATGAAATCCTTGATGCATATCTCGCCGTTCGTATCTTTTTCACAATAGATCATAAAGTAAACAATATCTTCTGAACATTCATTACGAATAATGATCCATTGTTTGCCCTGATGAGATGAGATTCCCGAATAGCGAGGCGCGAAATCCTCCAAAACAGGAGCGATTTGCGTCGTCAGCTGATCCGCCAATTGCGGCATCATGGAAACGAGCTGGTTGACCATGCCTTTGATTTGAAACGAAGAATGTTTCTGGGCGACCTCGGGATGCGAGTTCGCAAAAGCAAGAAGATTTTCATGGATCTTGGCTTTTTTCTCTGTAAGACACGGGATCAGCATCTGCTTGACCAGCGTTTCAGCCATGTTTTCCTGCAATTCGGCAGCAATTTCTTTTCCGTATTTGACCGCCTCTTCCTTCGTCAGCGGTTTGGCAGAAACCTGAGACAGAGGCATAAAAGCCAAAACCATTACGCTTGCGATGACCAAAAGGAAAAACATGATTTTTCCAGCGTATTTCATATTTCACACCCTTTCATAAATAATCGAAAACTCCATTTTTTATGACAGTACAGCACGCTATTTTGTGCGGTTTTCCTGCTTTTCCAATATCGCTTTTTGTTTCAGCCCGGCCATACGCTGATTGCTCAAGAACGAGGCCACACCAACACTCACGGCAATGAAAATATACTTCCATTTTTCAAACACCTCTAGGCCCATGCTGGTCATCATGCATATTATGATCCCCATTATGACAATGAACAGTAAGACCAATTTGATCATGAGCCAGCCGATCGAGCAGTAGTAATCATCGGTAAGATCTCTTTCCAAAACCGAGCCGCATTGAGGGCAAACGTTTTCTTCGATCGTTTTAACGGCCTCACACTTTGTACAAAACCTTCTCGTTTTCTGCTCCTATTTCAAGTGTTTGAATTTCGATTGTTTATTGGAATCGCGACACCAAAACATTCAGTCTGTTTTAGAATCGTTTACTAACGAATTTAAAATCGTTAACTAAAACAAATTATATCAAAACACTCCATCGTGTCAATGGGGGTGTGTGCATCAATGGGGGTGTGTGCAAAATTCTGTTTTTTGGTTTGTTTTATGTTGAAATATTTGTTTTTCCTTACAGTGTTTTTTCTCTTGCGGCTTCAAGGATCTCGGCGGTCATTTCGGTCCAGAGAACGAGGGAGGGGCCGGGAATGAGGGCGGCTGTGGATTCCGGAATGCGGTAAATGCGCCCTGTGCGGACGGCTGAGAGCATCGGGAGCGTCTGCCACGCGCGGTCAAGAGACTCTTTCGTCTGCTCTGCGGCTGTGCTGTCCGGAACGATCTCAAGGATCACATCCGGATCCATCGCAATGATCCCCTCCTGCGCGATCTTCGGGTATGGCGAGTTCCCTTCGTAAGCATTTTTTCCGCCCGCGAGATCCAGAAGCGGCTCGCAGAGTCCGTCGTGTCCCGCAGCGTAAACGTCTTCAAGCTGTCCAGAGGCGTAATTTCGGCTCACGACGAGCAGAACACGCAGTTTCGGCAGCGTCCGCGTCCGTTCCTGAATGACGCGCAGGCGCTCCTTTAGAGAATCGTTAAGTTTTTCCGCTCGTTCGTGGACCTGGAAGCGTTTTCCGAGCGTCTCGATCCCGGTGAAGACGTCGTCCAGCGTCTCGTCGTGCATCGGCAGCGGATCCCAGCCGAAACTGCGCATCTGCGCCTCTTTATCCGGCTGTCGGCAGGTCATCAGCACGCAGTCCGGACGGAGTGCCGCGATTTTTTCAAGATTCGGCGCGAAGATCGTTCCGACGGTCGGTTTTGTCTGCGCTTCGGGCGGGTATTTGCAGTGGTCTGTCACGCCGATGAGATGGTTTTCCAGTCCTAGTGCGTACATCATTTCGGTCATCGCCGGCGAGAGCGAAACGACACGCTGCGGGACGGAAGATCCTTTTTCCGGATCTGCGGAAGTTCGGGGCCCGTGCGTTTTTTCTCCGCATCCCGTCAGTATGAGGAATGCGCAGAAGAGAAGCATTTCCAATACGGAAACGGCAGAAATGCTCATGCGGAATGATGGATCCAGCTTTGAAAGACACGATTTTTTCAAAATATTCTCTCCTTTTTTCGATTTATCTGGCAGACTCACAGGGATTTTAGCGCTAAAATCACAAAAAATGCACGGAAACATACTGAAAAGAATGGGAAAATTTCCTGACGCGAATTTCACGAAAAATACAAAATCACACAAAATGGATCTTAAAATATTTTAAAATCATTTTGTAAAATTCGTTTTTTGTGCTTTTCGTGCTTTTCGTGGTTAAAATTTGGCTAAAGGTCCCACGCGCGACGGCACTCTGCTTGAAAAGCGACGCGAGACGCGCCGCCTCCCAAACACTCTGTGAGAGCCGTCTGGCTGCCCGTGAAGAGACCTCGACCGTGAGGAAGGAACATCTTGAAAGTTGTTCCTCCCTCAGACTCCCTCTTCAAGAACTTTTTAAACTGTTTTTGTGCTTTTTTGTTTTTTTTCGTGCTTTTCGTGGTTAAAATTTAGCTAAAGGGCCCACGCGCGGCGACACTCTGCTTGAAAAGCGACGCGAGACGCGCCGCCTCCCAAACACTCTGTGAGAGCCGTCTGGCTGCCCGTCATGTCATGAACGGCCGTGAGGGAGGAACATTTTGAAAATTGTTCCTCCCTCAGACTCCCTCTTCAAAAACTTTTTGATGTTTTGATGTTTTGTTTTGGGGCGGTTTTATTTGGCAGCTTCACACATCGTTTTCATCCAGCTTTTGAAAATGCGCCAGTGCCCCGCCGTCGTGGGATGCACGCTGTCCCAGACCCAGTATTTCGGATTTGGCGCGGAATCGTAGACCGAGTCGAAATCTTCCTGGAGCGGCACGAATACCGCATTGTAGCGTTCCGCCATTTTGCGGACGATCTGGCGGTAGGCGTCTTTGACTTCTCCCTGCGAGTCACGCCAGAGCGGTTCCATGAGGATCAGACGCACGTTCGGAAGGCGCTCGCGCGTGAGTTTCAGGAGGGAATCGTAGCCTTCTTCGTATTCTTCCGGCGTTCGTTTCCGGTTGTGGTCGTTCACTCCG
>SUVI01000219.1 GCA_015062085.1 Planctomycetaceae bacterium | reverse complement strand
CCGTAGGGGAACCTGCGGCTGGATCACCTCCTTTCTAAGGAAATTAGAACGTCTGACATAAGTTGGATGAAAAGAAGAATGGAGACTCCTTGTTGGCGAGCTTCGTGTGAATTCATCTTTTGTATATCAAAGCCTTTGAGAGTTTTCTCAAAGGCTTTTTTTATTTTAAAATGTCATCCTGCTTGAAAGACATACTGAAATACAGTAAGAAAGTGATTTGATGTGATCAAAGCGGAAAGGCCGGAAGGACACAGGACAGGGTAAATAAGAAAAATCGCCCCCTTACCATTGGTGGGAGAAGGGGGCAGTTGAGACCACTGTTTCAAAAGAAATTTAGCGCGGGATCGTACGGAGATAAGCTGCACTCTGACGCATACTTTCTTCCCAGCCGACATTACGATCCACGGAACCTTCGAGGACCTGTGTTCCGAAATAGCCGGCTTCGCGGTACGCCTTGAAGATCTTTACGTAGTCAAGTCTTCCCTTTCCAAGGATCGTCGAGTCTTTGGCGTGGGCTGCGACGATGAGTCCCTTGAGCTTCAGAATGTCTTCGCAAACTTCTTCCGTTGTTTTGTAGAGGCGGATCATATTTCCCGGATCGTAGAAAATGCGGACTGCCGGGGAATCGATGCCTTCGATCAAACGCAGATGCTCGTGATATTTCATCGGTGCTTCGATCGTCAGAACGACACCTTTGTCTTCGGCTTTCGGTGCCAGTTCGCGGAAACGCCGGATCGTTTCGGCATACTTTTCATCCGTGTCGATCTTTCCGCGTCCGAAGTACGAGATAAGGACGTGCTTTACGTTCATCGCAGCCATGACATCGATGCACGTGGAGACCTGCTCAACGGCGTCCGGAATGGACCAGAACGGATTACCGTTGAATTCCCCCATCGCCAGCGACGTGATCTCTATGCCGGTCTCAGCAGACTTGGCGAGCATTTTTTCGCGGACTTCCGGAAGCCGCATGTCATTTTCTTTACCGGTAGGACGCAGAGGCAGGCTGATCTGGAGACAGTCCATTCCCAGTGCTTTTGCCTGGTCAAAATTACTGCTCCAGATACCGACTTTGCACGGTCCAAGATCTTCATTTGCGAGGCATTTTGTGAGGCTCCCGCTGCATAACAGCATTCCGGCAGTTCCCATCACACCGGCTTTGAGCATTTCACGACGATTCAGTTCCATTTTTCTTTCTCCTTTTCAATTTTCTGTGGATCTTTCAAAAATTCAAAGTCTGGCGGGAAATGGATCCCAAAAGAAACGGAAGCGCAGCAGCTCCGCGTTTCATGTGTGTTTTTCATTTGGCATTCAGATAATCGCAAATGTACTGGCATGCCGGGGCTGCGACGGTACCGTGATCCGTCCCCTCGTAGCTTCTGATCTCGACTTCACGGTGATTTTTGACCGTTCGGAGCATCGCGGCTAGAAGATAGTTTTCTTCGACACGTGCTGGCCATTCGAGTTTCGGATCACCAACGAGCAGGTGCATGTTGGGGCAGGGGACCTTCGTGAAATAAAGCGGGGCCATTTCGTCGATACAGAGCGGATTGTTCGCACCGTGTTTCTTTCCAGGCTCGGCACGTTCGCCGACGACCTGAAAATGCGTCGTCATTTGGCCGCTGATGGGAAACACACCAGCAAGCTCCATGTTTGAGATGCCGAATTTGCCGAGATATTGCGGGTCCAGTGCGATCATTGCGGAAAGGTACCCGCCTGCCGAGTGGCCGCTGACGTAGATCTTTTTCGGATCTCCACCGTACTTTTCAATGTTTCGGAAGGTCCACGCGACTGAGGCGGCTGCGTCAAAAATGGCATCCCGGCAGGAGGCCTGAGGATAGAGACGGTAGTTCACCGGCACGACGAGGAATTTCTGGTCGCGGAACTGCGCAGGAATATGGCGGTTTCCGCCGGAAAGTCCGCCGCCGTGGAACCAGACGATGACTGGTGCGTTTTTCGAGGCCGTTTGGGGACGGTAGACATCCAGAACGCAGCGTTCCCGTGCGTAGTCGGCATTTCCGGAGATCTCGGCATCCTGGGTATAGTAGGCGATCGCTTGCGTTAATTCGTTAGCCTGCTGTGCATTTGCGGGAACTGCTGAGACTACGGAAGGTACTGCTGACACAAGGAAGGCCAAAATCAGAATGAAATGGCGTGAAAAGATGGATGGTTTTTCCATGGGATTCCTTTCATGGGGATCCTGAATGTGGGGAAATCGGCGGGAAATCGTGGACTTTTCCTACATTATAGAAAATGTGTCCCCAATTGTCAAGGAGACGGAGAGAGAATTTTGCGAAAATTTTCTAAATCTCTGCGATCGATGCTTTATTTCTGTTTTTGCGCGAATTTTTTGATTTTCTTTAGAGAAACACTTGACTCCCCCGATACTTTCTTCTATAATGAAACTGAGAATGTGGGGGAACCTGCGTTTTTTTCTCCCAAAATACCCACCTTAAATGAAAGGAATGTTGCCATGAAAAATCTTTCCCGCCGTGATTTGATGAGACTTGGCCTTGGTGCGTTTGCCGTCTCCTCCCTCCCGATGGACCTTTTTGCAGCCTGTCCGAAATCGATCCCGATCGCGCTTCAGCTCTACTCGATCCGCCATGACTGCCAGAAAGATCTTCCTGCCATGATCGAAGCCGTTGCAAGGATGGGCTATCAGGGGGTCGAGCTGATGGCGGGGAATTTTGGCGCGGACGCAAAAGAGTTCCGAAAAATGCTCGACGCAAACGGTCTGCAATGCTGCGGAACGCACACGCCGAAAGAATCGCTTGATGATGAAAATCTTGCCAAGACCTGCGACTACATGGCGGAGATCGGCGGGAAATATCTCATCGTTCCGTGGCTCAACGCCGACTCGAAAGACGGCTGGCTGCGGTATGCGGAATGGTTCACGACCCGCGTGGAGGCGCTGAAAAAGTACGGAATGGAAGTTGGTTTCCATAATCATGCACATGAAATGACCAAAACTTTTGACGGAAAATGTGCGTGGGACCTCATTTTTGAAAACACACCGAAAGAAGTCATTCACCAGATCGACGTTGGACACTGTGTCCACGCGGGCGCCGACCCCGTGCCGTTCATCAAAAAGTATGCCGGCCGTTCCAAGGTGAACCACATCGCGGAATTTGGAGGCGGCGGGATCATTGGAAAAGGCGAAGTGAAGTGGAAGGACGTCCTTCCGGCTTTCGCAAATGAGGGCGGAGCGGAGTGGTTCATCATCGAATGCGAAAACAATGAAACGCCGGTCGAGGATGCCGCGAATTGTCTCAAGGGCCTGAAAGCGCTTCTGTAGAAAAAAGAGTTGACGTACGGTTGGAGTGTTCGTGAACCTGCCGTACGCCTTTTTTGTGAATAAAAAACGGGCCGCACTCTTTGGGAATGCGGTCCGTTTGCGTTTTATGGGGCCGTTACGCTTTCGTCGTCTTGCGCTTTCTCACCTGGAGGAGGCCAAGACCGAAGAACGTTCCGACGAAGAGGACCCACGTTGAGGGTTCCGGCACGCCGAGAATATCGCCGTAGACTTCTGCCGCCCAGAGCTGACCGAGGGTCTGGAGGCCGTCCACACTGAAGTGGATGCCGTTCCCGCTGTTCTGGCCGCGAAGGAGGCCCAGCAGAGCGTCAGAGTCCGGACCAAGGTAAACGTTGGCCATTTCTTCGGTCAAAGAAAGCTGTGCTTCACGGATATTTTCATGAGCGCCGTCTTGCGGACGCCAGGAAACGAGAGCGATCTCCCACGGAACGTCCCAGCCGGCGACTTCACGCGATGCCAGGATCAGCTCTTCGAGACCGGCCTGGTAGGTTTCCTTGGCCATGTTGAAGTCTGCTTCTCCCTGATGCCAGAGGATCGCGGTGAAATTTCCGTCGAGGTTTTCGATCGCGGCCTGGAGTCGATCAAAACCGCGTCCCACATTGCTTTCATTATCCGAATCCGGATCCCACCAGTTGATGCTCGTTCCGCCCCAGCCGACGGAGGAGAAGGCGACCGGAACACCGGTCATTTCGGAGAGTGCGTCCCCCATGCTGG
>SUVI01000027.1 GCA_015062085.1 Planctomycetaceae bacterium | reverse complement strand
TTTCCCACTTTCTTTCCCACTTTCTTTCCCACTTTCTTTCCCACTTTCTTTCCCACTTTCTTTCCCACTTTCTTTCCCACTTTCTTTCCCACTTTCTTTCCCACTTTCTTTCCCACTTTCTTTCCCACTTTCTTTCCCAATTTCTTTCCCAATTTCTTTCCCAATTTCTTTCCCAATTTCTTTCCCAATTTCTTTCCCAATTTCTTTCCCAATTTCTTCCCCAATTTCTTCCTCCTTTCTTCCCCAAAAAAAGTTGAAAATTTGGAAAAATCTCAAAAAAAAGTACTCACAGACCTTGAAAAAAATTAGATTTTTGAGTAAAATGAATTCATGTGAGCGAAAAAATAGAAATTTCGCCTTTCCCACCTCAAAACCAAAGAAAAAGGAGTTTTTCATGTCTACGCATTCCGTAAAACGCCGTGAGTTTCTGAAGACTGCGGCTTTGGCCAGTGCCGCTGCGGTCTCCCCCTCCGTTCTTCCCGGCAAAGTCCTTGGTCTGGACGGAACGGTCGCCCCAAGCAACAAAATCGCACTCGGCGCCATTGGTATCCAGCACCGCGGTCTGACGGACCTTCATGTTTTCATGGGCCGCGATGATGTGCAGTTCGTCGCGATCTGCGACATTCAAAAAAAACAGCGTCTCGCCATTAAAGAACTGGCAGACACGAAGTACGGCGACTCGGCATGCGGAATGTACCGCGACATGCACGAGATGCTCGTTCGTGACGACATTGACGCGGTCCTCATCGCAACAGGAGACCGTTGGCATTCCATGGCGTCGATCACCGCTGCGAAGTACGGAAAAGACGTTTACTGCGAAAAACCCCTCTCTCTGACCATCGATGAAAGCCGTGCGCTCGAGAAAGCCGTGAACCGCTACGGCATCATCTACCAGGCAGGAACGCAGCGCCGAAACATTGGAAACTTCCAGCTGGCGGCAGAGATCGCGGCAAGCGGGAAACTCGGTAAACTGACGGAAGTACACGCCAACACGCTCTGGCCGGCGACGTCACACGACTGGCTCCCGGCAGAACCGGAACCCGCGCAGGATGACGTAGACTGGAACCTCTGGCTTGGTCCGTGCCCATGGCGTCCGTACAATTCGCGCTACGTCAGCGGAAGCTGGCGCGGCCACTTTGATTTCCACGGCGGCGGCATTCTGGAATGGGGATCCCACACCGTGGACCTCTGCCAGTGGGCAGCGCAGAAAGACGATACCGCGCCGGTCAAGTACACGCCGCAGTTCAATGAAGACGGCTCCAAAGGCGGTGAAGTTTACGCTTGGTACGCTGACGGTCTGAAACTGGTCATGCGTTCCTCCGGCTGGCTCGGTTTGGGGACCTGCTCGGCCCGGTACGTCGGCGAAGAAGGCTGGGTCGAGACCGGCGACAGCGGCCGAATGGCCGTCTCTTCGGATGCTCTGCGCGGCGAACTGAAGTACTTCGGAATGCCGGGAACCTCTCCGGACACGCACATCGCGGAATTCTGCGAATGCGTCAAAACGCGCCGGAATCCCTCTGCGAACGTCAACGTCGCCGCCCAATCGCACATCGCTTCGCACTGCGCGTACATCGCATGGCAGCTTGGCCGTACGGTTGAATTTGACCCCGTGAAGGAGGTCTTTTTGAATGATGAAGACGCGAACCGGATGAAGAGCCGCGCGCTGCGTGCTCCGTACAGTTTCTGAGTACGCGCTTTCCTGCGGAAAATTTTCATTCCATCCATTTAAAATCAAACTCCATGGAGTCAAAAATATGAAAAAGTTTACCCACCTTTCCATTTTAGTGCTTTTTGCTGCCGTTTTCTCGGCGGTGAACGTTTTTGCGGCGGTCGATCAGGAAAAGAAAAACGTGATCCTGAACACTGCGGATCCGGCAGTCCTGATCGAGACGATCCAGCAGCCCGGCGTGTCGGACAATGACATTTTCATGAAAGGTATCGCGTGCCGCCGTCTCGCGGTGATCGGCGACGAATCTGCACTTCCGGCCTTGGCGAAAATGCTGCGTGAGGATGTGCGTCTGAGCTACTTTGCCCGTTACGCTCTGGAAATGATGCCGTTTGACGGCGTGGATCCGATCCTAATGGATGCCGTGAAAACGCTCGACGCGAAAGAACAGCGTGTCGGCTGCATCCTCTCACTCGGAGTTCGCGGCTGCTCGGCGGCAGTCCCGATGCTCAAGGAGATCGTGAACACCCCCAAGACCGTCTGCGACAAAAAAGCTGCGTACGCGGCACTCGGGATGATCTCCGGTGCGGAAGCAGCCGATTTTCTGATGGAATGCGCCAAAACGACTTCCGAAGAAGAAACCTATGCCGTACGCAAAGCTCTGGCAGATGCGATGCTGGATGCTGCGGAAGTTTTTGAAAGATCCGGCGATCTCGCGAAAGCCGCCCAAGTCTACGATGCGGTCGTCGTGCCGTGCTTCCCGGTCTACGCTCAAAAAGCAGGTGCGTATCACGGTCTGCTCGTGCGTAAAACGGAGGCTGCAGCAGCACTGGTGACGAAACTCCACTCCCCGAAAGACTGCTGTTTTACCGGCGGCCTGAAAACGATCCGTGAGTATGCAGACGCCGACGGCGAGACCATCACGAAAGCCTGCATTGCGGAACTTCCAAAACTCACGCCCTGCCGCCGCGCTCTGGTCCTTCGCGCACTCGGAGACCGTGCGGACGAAGCAAGCCGTAAGCTGATCTTCCCGGTCCTGAAAGAAGCCGTAAACGCGAAAGAGACGAACGTACGCATCGCCGCGATCCAGGCACTGAAAAAAGTCGGAACTCTTTGCCCGATGGAAGCTGCGGAAGCAATGGCAAGATCCGTCATGACGATCAAGGCGGAAGACCGTCAGACTGTCCTGGACGCGATGGTCGAAACGGCCTCCGCGTGGAAATGCAAAAAACTGGACGCGGCACTGGCCGAAAATGTTTCCAAACTCAACCTGAAAGACACCGTGCTCTCCTCTGCCTATTTCCAGGTCATCGAGAACCGCCGCATCTCGGCAGCGGGACCGGAACTGGCGAAGATCGCAAAGACCGAGGGATTGGACGCGCAGGTGCGTGACCGCGTGCTCGCTGCACTTTCGGAGATCGTGACGCTGGAAAGTCTGGATCTTCTGGTCAAAGCCCTCGATGGTGAAAAGGACGACAAAAAAGTCGCATGGATCCTCCGTGCCGCCTGCACGCGCCTTCCTCGTGAAGACTGTGCGCTGGCCGTCACGAAAATGTTCGACACCGCCGCCAACGCTGAAGAGAAAGGCAAGATCCTGACGCTTCTGAAGCAGATCGGCGGAAAAACGGCTCTCGCCTGTGTTGAAAAAGCGTGCTGGGATGAAGCAACGGCTGACATTGCGACGCAGACGCTCGGAACGTGGAACACTCCGGACGACATGATGGACGTGGCTGCCGCGTGTTTGAAGCTCGCGAAAGAATGCCCGGTCGAAAAATTCCAGATCCGCGCCATTCGCAGTTTCATCCGCATCCCGCGCCAGTTCGACCTGCCGGTAACGAAAAAATTTGAAATGTGCCGGACGGCCTTCGAGACCGCAAAACGCAGCGAAGACAAAGCACTGATCTTTGAAGTCTTCAAGCGCATCATCACGGTGGAAAGCGCACAGCAGGCGTTCAGCTACGCGCAGTACCCACAGTTCCAGGAAGCTGCCTGTGAAGCGGTCGTCGCCATCGCGAAGAAATTCCAGGGAACTTCCAACTCCTTCGGAGCGATTTTGGATGAAGTCTCGAAAATCGCGAAAGATCCGCAAGTCGTTCAGGACGCCAAAGCCGCCAAAGAGCGTCTTGGAGGAGCTTTGGCGAACGCGCCGATCGAGATCCTTTCCGCGAAATACGGCGCCGATAAAAGATTCCGTGACGTCACCACGATCATTCAGGATCAATTCTCGGGCGAAAACCGCATCCCGCTGACCTCCAAGGCAGACAGATTCCGCCTCTACAACAAGGTCTTCGGAGATCCTGCCCCGGCAACTGTGAAGCAGCTGATCATTGAAGTCCGGATCAAGGCGACCGGCGAGACGCACACTTTAAAATTTGAGGAAGACGAAGTCATCGTCCTGCCGTTTGAATAAACCGGCATCCGTCCTCTAAAATCTTGTGTCTCATTTGCCCGCGCGGAGTCATTAGGTTTCCGTGCGGGCTTTTCTCACAAAAATTCGCAAAATACGCAAAATTTCCGCACTACGTCTCAGGCACTCTCGGTACGTCGACCGGTCTGAAGACATGAAAAGATAAAAATTTGAGGAAAAACGCGGAATTTTCTTAAAGGGGGGCTGGACGGAAGCGTTTTTTTGTGTAAAATGAAAAGAAAGTGTTTTTCCCATTTCCTTTTGTTCACGTGGAAGCAGATCATGGCCAAAGCTACGTACAAAGACTCTGGAGTCGATTTAGAACTTTACCGCAACGCAATGTCCCGCCTGCCGGGTTTGATGGAGCGCACGGAGACCCCGCGCGTTCGCCGTCTGCCGGGCGGTTTTGCCGGTATGTTCCAGCTGGATTTCGACAAAAATTCACCTTTCCGCCGCAATTACGAGGACCCGGTCCTCATTTCCTGTACGGACGGCGTGGGAACCAAGCTGAAGATCGCAATCGCGATGAACGCGCATTCCACGGTGGGGATCGACTTGGTCGCAATGAGCGTTAACGACGCGATCTGCTGCGGTGCAGAACCGCTTTTCTTCCTGGACTACGTCGCGATGGGAAAAGACAATCCTCCGCTTCTGGAACAGATCGTCAGCGGCATTTCCGACGGCTGCGTGCAGGCGAACAGCGCACTGTTGGGCGGCGAGACGGCGATCATGCCCGATATGTATGGTGTGGATGACTACGATCTGGGCGGTTTCTGTGTCGGTGTCGCGTCGAAGAAAGATCTCATCGACGGCAGCGCGATCAAACCGGGAGACACGGTCATCGGGATCGCCTCCACCGGCCTGCATTCCAACGGTTTCTCGCTCGTGCGCAAAGTCGTTTTCGAGCTGAACGGCCTGGATGTTTTCGACACGATCAAGGATTCCGGAACGGAACTTGACGGACAGCGCGTCGGCGACGTTCTTCTGACTCCGACCCGCATCTACGTGAAGCCGGCGATGCACATCCTCGATAATTTCCGTCCGGCAGTCCATGGCATCGCTCACATTACGGGCGGAGGACTGCACGAAAATCTCGAGCGCATCGTTCCGGAAGGTTCCCGCGTCCTGATCGACCGCGACAGCTGGACGGTGAAGCCGGTCTTTCAGTGGATCCAGAAGCTGGGAGAGATCGAAGACGACGAAATGTTCAAGGTCTTCAACATGGGCCTCGGTCTCGTGATGGTCTTGGCCTCCGAGCAGGTCGAAGCGGTCCGCGCGTCGCTTGATGAGATGGAACTGGAAAACTGGGTCATCGGCAAAGTGGTCGAAGGAGAAAAAGGCGTCGTTTGGAACGACTGACCTCGCTTTCATGAATGCCTCGCTCATCGAGTGAGGCGTTTTTTTTTGTGCAGAGACGCGAAAATCCGCGAACCGGATCCGATCTGCGTGCTCTTTCTTTTCGGCTCTTCCGGAAAGTGCGTACCGATCCAGGTTCCGATCTCACCGAGAGCACTGAAAAGACGCAGAAACACACTGAAAAGAAAGAAAAAAAAGGGAGTGAACGTGCCCTGACACGAATTTCACGAAAAACACGAAAAGACGCAAATGAATTTTTAAAAATTAAAAAATGTTCGCGAGCTCCGTGTTTTTCGTGCTTTTCGTGTTTCTTTTTCTGTGTTTCTCTGTGCGTTTTCAGTGGATTCAGTGGTAACACTGGTACGCAGTTCCCGGATGGACCTTCTTTTTACGTTTCCACTTTCCGAAGCAGAATTACCGCACTCAACGCAGGTCATTCCGCTCCGAGAGCCTGAAGGTACTGCATGCAGTCGGCAGAGTCTGCCCGGGCTGCTGCGTGAAGCACGGTCCGTCCGTTAAAGTCGCGTGCATTAATGTCCGCGCCCTGCGAGATCAGGTACTTCAGGACCTCAAAATGCCCCCGGCTCGCGGCCGCGTAAAGAGGCGGACCGTAGAGGTAGATCCGATCGTAGAATTCACCGTCAAGCTCCGTCAGGGGAGCGCTCCAGCGTCCGCCGGCCGAGTTGACTTCCGCACCATTTTCAACGAGATGCCGCACGATCGCCAGATCTCCGTTCCACGCAGCCCTTTCCAGTGCAGTGACTCGTCCGTGTCCCGGTGCGTTCAGAGGGACTCCATGTGCCGTCAGCTCGCAAACCAGCTCAAGATCGCGCCGGTCGACCGCATAGTGAAGCGGAGTGTTGCCGTCCTGATCCGTCCAGTTCGGATCGAAAGGGACCTCCAAATGGACCGGCACCGCCGGCGTTTCACTTCCCGAAATCGTTCCCGGCTCTGCAAACCCAAGTTCTGCATCTTCGTTTGCGTCTTCATCTGCATCAGCCGCAAAACCAAGTTCACAGTCAGCCGCAAAACCAAGTTCACAGTCTGACGGAGCGTCCGTTCGCGCGCTCTGGGGCACGTTCGGCGTTTCGTCTGCGAACGTCATCCAGTCTTCATCGGAAAAATCGGATCTGCCGTTCATTCCGGTTTCTCCCAGCCCTCCACGAACGCGGAATCCCAGACTCGTTCCAGTTTGGGCTGAGCGCCGGTCAGCGGGTCCATTTCCATGAACATGACGTCCTTCATGACCTCATTCCATCGGTCCACGACCGGACTGTTTTTCTGGACGGCAGCGGCAAATTCCGCACTTTTTTCGCACTCGTAGTACCCGAAGATCTCGTTTCCGGAGATCCAGATCGAGTAATTCCGAATGCCGGCCTCCTTGAGCACCTCGACCATCTCGGGCCAAATTTCACGATGGCGTTTTTTGTATTCTTCAAGCTGCCCTTCAATGAGCAGCGCTTTCCACGCATACTTTTCCGTCATGGATCTTTCCTCCTGGGTCAGCCTTCACCGTATCGTTCTTTTTCGATCTCTTCCAGCGTTTTCCCCGCGGTATTCGGCGCGAAAATGGTGCCGACGGCGAGACTGAAGAGCGCAAATCCGACCATGATCGCGGCCGCCGTTGCGAAATTCTCGCCATTTTTCCCCATGATGACCGGGACGCAGGCCGTCCAGATCCCGACGGTGATGCGCGCGACGAAGAAGGTGAATCCCTGTGCCGAGGCGCGGTAGTGTGCCGGGAAAAGCTCATTGCACCAGAGCTGGTAGAATGCCTGTTGGCCCGACCCGTTATTGATGCCGATGAGGATGGAGATCAGGACGAAGATCAGCGGAACGGAACCGACCAGCGGAAACGTCAGCTGGTACTTTGCGTACACTTCGCCCGGGAGGAGGAAAAGTCCCCATCCGAGCGCAAAAAGCGTTCCGATGATGAAGTAAATGAGCCGTCGGCTGATCCGGTCGCCGAGTGCCATGAAGATCGTGAGCGTCGAGACGGCAGACGCGGCGAAAAGAATGACCGTCAGGCCGCAGGAGAGTGAATTGCTGATCCCGCCGACATTCTGGTAAATGTACGGCAAAAGCATCCCCATCGTGCCGGCTGCAAGGTTCCAGATGACGTAGACGCCGCAGAGAAAAAGGACGGTCTTGAGGTTCACCGGCGAAAGCAGATTCACCATGCCGAGACGCTTGACTTTTCCGGACGCGATCAGGGCGGCTTCCTGATCTTTCGCCTTTTTCCAGTTGTCCGATTCAGGCATTCCCAGACGCAGCAGCCAGACGACGAACGCAACGGCGATCAGGTGTCCAAAAACGATGCGGTTCGCCAGAAGTTCGTTTTCCTTGCCCAGCGCGTACCCCAGTGCGGCCTGCATCAAAAGCACGACGGCGGGACCGATGGCCCAGAAAACCTGCGCGGAACCGCAGTGTCGGGCACGGTTTTCTGCGGGAGCCTGCTCGGCGATGAGTGTCCACGAAGCGACCACGTCCGCTCCGACCGCCAACCCGATGGTCAAGTAACCGAAAAGGAAAAGGAGGTACCCAAGCGTCAGCGTGCAGGAGCCGACTGTAAGCGCGATGTCCGGCGTGTGGATTCCGAAAACGATGAAGAGCATCCCGAAAATGTAGACGAGCAGGTCGTACGTGTAGACGAATTTTCGCCCGAATCGGTCGCAGAGCATCCCGCCGATCAGTGCACCGACGGCTGCGCCGATCGCGTTGGAGCTGCACGCGGTCAAAAGACCGACCTGCCAACTTTCCAGCGCGAGGTATTTCTGCCAGAGAGACATTCCGGCCGCGCCGGCGACGATGGAACCCGCGTCAATGTAGCTCGTCATCGACGCGATAATAGTCTGCTTCCAAGGGGAGACGGGTGTGGTTTCGGACATGGAAATTTCCTTTTTTTCAGTTTTTTTAATGGAGCTTCTAGCTTCTAGCTTCTAGCTTCTAGCTTCTAGCTTCTAGCTACTAGCTACTAGCTTCTAGCTTCTAGCTTCTAGCTTCTAGCTTCTAGCTTCTAGCTTCTAGCTTCTAGCTTCTAGCTACTAGCTACTAGCTACTAGCTAACAGCTAACAGCTAACAGCTAACGGCTAACAGCTAACAGCTAACAGCTAACAGCTAACAGCTAACAGCTAACAGCTAACGGCTAACAGCTAACGGCTAACAGCTAACGGCTAACAGCTAACGGCTAACGGCTAACAGCTAACGGCTAACGGCTAACAGCTAACGGCTAACAGCTAACGGCTAACGGCTAACAGCTAACGGCTAACGGCTAACGGCTAACAGCTAACGGCTAACGGCTAACAGCTAACGGCTAACAGCTAACGGCTAACAGCTAACAGCTAACGGCTAACGGCTAACGGCTAACGGCTAACGGCTAACAGCTAACGGCTAACGGCTAACGGCTAACAGCTAACAGCTAACAGCTAACAGCTAACGGCTAACAGCTAACAGCTAACGGCTAACAGCTAACAGCTAACAGCTAACGGCTAACGGCTAAAATCAGACTCGCTTGCTCAGGACGTCTTTTTCGTAGCGTTTGACTTTCGCCATCCACGCGTCACGGACCGGGACGCGGTTCGTTTCGCAGAAATGGTCCCAGATGTCGCCGACCGGGCAGGTCTTAAGCTCTTCGCGCAGAGCCATCATCTCCCAGAATTTGCCGTCCTGCTGGAGTTTCGCCAGTTTTTTGTGCGGAGTGAGGAGCGCCTCAAGAAGCGCACGCTGCATGTTGCGCATTCCGATGACCCACGCGGCGATCCGGTTGACGCTCGCGTCGAAAAAGTCAAGCCCGATCAGGACTCGGTCCAGCGCGTCGCAGCGGACGATCTCAGACGCAATGTCGCGCAGGTCGTCATTCAGCAAAACGACGTGGTCACTGTCCCATCGCATGGGGCGGGTGACGTGAAGCGCGATCTTGTCCGCGAAAAGCAGGAGCGAGGGGATCTTGTCCGCAACGTTTTCCGTGGGATGGTAATGCCCATTGTCGAGGAGACACAAAACGCCGTTCTTCGCCGCGTAGTTCAGGTAGAATTCATGCGATCCCACCGTGTACGCTTCCAGCCCGATGCCGAAGACCTTGGATTCCACACTGTCGATGATGAAATTCGGATCGAGTTTCTCGCTGAAGAGTGCGTCGAGCGACTCCTTCAGACGCGCTCGCGGCGCAAGTCGGTCTGCCGGGATCTCTTTCAGACCGTCGGGGATCCACACATTGTTCAGGCTCAGCTGGCCGAGTTCCCGACCAAAATACTCGGTGATCCGGCGGCAGCACTGACCGTGCTCGACCCAGAATTTCCGGATCTCTGCCTTCGGGTGCGAGAGCGTCAGACCGTCCGCGGCTTTTGGGTGAGAGAAAAACGTTGGGTTGAAATCCAGACCAAGTTTCCGCTTCTTCGCGAAATCGACCCACGCCTGGAAATGCCGCGGTTCCAGCTCGTTCCGGTCCGGCTTCTCGTCGGTGACGGCATAGCAGGCGTGAAGATTGATCTTGTGCTTTCCAGGGATGCACGAGAACGCTTTGTCGATGTCAGCCATCAGCTCTTCCGCATTACGTGCTTTTCCGGGATAATTTCCGGTCGCCGCGATCCCGCCGCTAAGATCTCCGGAATTTTCAAACCCGCCGACATCATCCCCCTGCCAGCAGTGCATAGAGATCCGAACCTTCTGCAATTTTTCCAGAGCCTCTTTAACGTCAACTCCCAAACGCGCGTAAATTTCGCAGGCTGATTCAAAACGGGACATGAAATGCTCTCCTTTCCCTTCTGCGTAAGTGTGTTCTCAAACTTTTCGTGAAAATCAAACTTTTCGTGAAAAATCCACGGAAAGACGTCTCTTCGACGAAAAGTAAACAGTCTCTTGATCCAATTATATTTCGTTTCGGAAAAAATTTCCACCCTTGAAGAGTCTTTTTCACGAGAAAAAACCAAAAAAAGCATGAATTTTCTGAAAATTTTCCTCGACGCCAAAACTTCGGCATAAAATATCCGGTCAAAATTTTATTCCCCCCTTGATTTTTCATGCGGGAAAAGGTAAAATTAGAAAAATACTTGGAATTTTTCCTCACGCGAAAAAGCACATGCGGCAATGCACCAAAAAAGCACACGCAGAAATGTTCGGATGCGGCTAAATCAGTGCGAAAACTCCTGCAGTGTCTGAAAAACGTCAGATGGTCCATGAGTACTAAAGCCTGCCAAATGCCGTCCGAAAAAACGTGAAGCGCGAAATTCCAGCCTGCCGATTTCCATGACTTTCTAAAGAAAGGTTTTGCTATGCCCCGCCATTTTTCCCTCACTCCGTGTGTTTCCGCAGCCCAGTTTTCGCACTGTACGCTGCTTTCCTGTGCTGCGAGATTTTCGCATTTCGTTCTGTTTTGGTCCGTTCTGGTATTTCTGACTTTCTCCGCGGTAATGCTGCCGGTTGGTGAAGCGGTTGGTGAAGTTGATATTGCTCTGAAGAAACCATACACGCTCTATCCGACTCCAACGTACTCTTACTGCACAGATCCCGGAGACCGCGAGCAGCTCACCGACGGAGAAACGACGCAGTCGTATTTCTGGACGCAAAAAGGGACCGTCGGGTGGGTGGATCAGCCGTTTTCTGCCGTGACGGTGGATCTTGGAAAGGTGGAGTCCATCAAAAGATTCGAGTTTGTGACGGCAGCCGGCCGCGCAGGAGTTCATCCTCCCCAGGCGATCCTCGTGCACGTGAGTCTCGACGGCAAGACCTTTTATGAAGCCGCAGAACTGATCCGTGAAGATGAACGGCTGAACGGAAAATTCCAGGATGACGGCTACACCATTCGATGCCTTCAGTCCGAAAAAAAGGAGACGAAAGGGCGATTTGTGCGTTTTCTGACGATCGGGCGCGGTTCCTTCATCTTCTGCGACGAGCTCCGCATTTTTCAGGGAGACCGTCCGGCAGAAGAGATCGTGCTTCAGACGCCGACAGAAGCGGATCCGCAAAAAGCCTACGAGCAGAAACGCGTGGAACTGTGCGTCGAGCGGCGATACTCGGACGACCTGGAAACACTCTTGCGTGAGATCAATGCCTCTGCCATCCCGTCAGAAAAAAAGCAGGAACTGACGAAGCAGGCTCTCGCAGTTTTCGAAAAACGCCGTGACGCCCGAAATGAACTTCCTGAAGATTTTCAGACCATCCTCCCTCTGGAACCAAATCACGCGAAACTTTACCAGCTCCTCGCCGACCTGCGCCGTGCGGAAGGGTGCGCTATACTGACGCTGGGGAAATGCGGCATCTGGGACTTTCTAGACAGGTTCCAGTCTCCCAAGATGATGGAGAGACCGGAGCTCGCCGTCTTCGGGATGGGAAACGAGACCCGTTTCTGCGCGTTCAACATTTTCAATGCCGGAACGGAAACGAAAAACGTGACACTGAAACTCCAGGGACTTGGCTCTGCCGCAGACATTACCGTGCACCGCGTTCTTTGGACCGACACGCACATTTGCCAGCCGGTCGCGTGCGCACTTCCCGAGGTCCCGCAGGAAACTGACGGCAGTTTCCTCGTGCCGGTCCAGCCCGGACTTCTTCAGCAGATCTGGCTCTCTGTCCGAATGAAACCGACCGGTGACGGCAAAAAAAAGACGGTACACGGCAAAATTTTGTGCGAAACGGAAGGGGGCCTTTGCGAAACGGATGAGATCCCGCTCGAAGTAACGGTCTACCCGCTCGTTTTTCCCCAAAAAACAGCACTTCTCCTTGGCGGGTGGGACTACACAGACGGCAAGGGCGCGTACAGCGTAAACGAGAAAAACCGTGCGGCTTTCCTGCGTCACATTCAGGCTCGAAATGTGAACGCACCGTGGGCAAGAGCCGGCGTTTTGATGAACTGCACGCGCGAACCGGATGGTTCCGTGAAGCTCGACACGACGGATTTTGATGCCTGGATCGCAAACTGGAAGACCGAAGATGTACGCGAGTACTTCATTTTCCTGGCTCGAGGCGGCTGGAGCAGTACGGAAACGTTCCGCAATTTCCTCGGCACAAAAGCGGGGACCGCGGAGTTTCACGAAACCGTAAAAAACTGGATGCAAGCCTGGGCCGTTCACTGGGAGAAAATGGGGATCTCGCCGGATCAGATCAATCTTCTGGTCCATGATGAACCCAATGAAACCATGAAGGATCTGACCTCTTTTCATGCTTGGTGCGAAGCGATCCGCGCAGGCGCACCTGGTGTGAAGATCTGGGAGGATCCGTGCTACCGCGACCTCACAAACGCTCCGGAAGAATTTTTTGCCGCCTGCGACGTTCTCTGCCCCAACCGCCCAATGTGGCTCGCCGACCCGAAAAAATTCGATGAATTCTACTTCACGCAAAAAGAAAAAGGACGCACGCTCCACCTCTACTCCTGCTCCGGCCCCCAGCGCCTCCTCGATCCGTACGGATACTGCCTGCTTCAGGCTTGGGAAGCGGACCGCGTCGGTGCACAGTCGTCCTTTTTCTGGGCCTTGGGGGATGGAGGCGGGGTCTCGTCCTGGAAAGAGTACTTTCTCGGCCGAAACAGCTACTGCCCGCTCTTCATCGATCCAAACGGAACGGAAGTCACCGGCGGAAAGCACATGGAAGCGATCCGCGTCAGTGCACAAGATTTCGAGTGCCTCCAAATGATGCGCCGAAAAATCGCTGAACTAAAGAAAACGGATCCGGAACGCGCCGCAGAACTTGAGAAAAAACTCAATGCGCTCGTCGATGAGGTCCTGCTTTCTGCACCAGAAGGAACGGATCCAGAAAATGCGGAAGAGTGTGCGAAGATCCGCGCAGAGATCAACTGGTCCGCAAACCGGGACCGAACGGCCTCAGAACGGGGAAGACGCTGGATCCTCAAATGCCTCACGGAATAGTACGTTCTACGAACGGTCGGTAAACGTAAAACCGTCCGAAGACGATGCGAAAAAACGCAAAGCCTCGGACGGGTGAAAGAAAAGTGCGGCTGAAAATCAGCCTGTCGGTCGATGGGACGGAGATGGTCTGGAAGCCTTAAGTGCCTCTGGACTCACTTTTTCAGGAATCTGTACCTCGCCCGGAGAGGTTTCCGTCTCCAGAACCGAGGTCCGATCCGATTTCTGCGCCTCCGCAGTGGATGTGGGAAGATCCACGATGCAGTACGTCGTCAGAAGGACGCCAAACGTAATTCCGGCCGCAAAAAGCAAAAACGTTTTCGCAGGCTTCATGTCCGACCACCCCAAAAGCACACGGGTTGGAAAATTGCTCATTTGCCGGTCTCCTTGACCTCAATGGCATTTTCAGCGGCAGGGGCAGCTTCCGCCGACGCCGAAGCAGAAACTGACGTATCTTGGGCAGTTTCTGTTTTTGCCCCTTTCCCGCCGCCAAAGAAAGACACGACGATGAAAGCCGCCAGACATACCACGACCATCAAGATGCCGGAACGCATCGGATCGTCGTTAGATCCCCACGTCTGTGTGTTGGCGTTTTCCTGATCCTGCAGACAATTATTGCTCAAATCTTCGTTCATTGATCGATCTCCTGAAAAAAATTTAAAAAGGACTCCCTCAGGCACGCTTTTTTTAGAAAAAATTTAAAAAACGGCCCCTGTGTTTTGAAAAACGGATTCATCTAAAGATTTTCAGGAGAAAGATTCAAATCCGCAGAGGAGGATTCTTCTGCGAGTACAAAAACACGGAAGAAATTTCCCGGCGCATCTCCGCAACAGAAGAAAAAAGGGTAGAACAGGATGTGTACGAAACCGTATGTAAAAAACTGAAAATTGCCGATTGGTGCGAATTCCGAATCAGGATCCCCTGACCGATCGTCACCGGAACGGGACGAACGATAGAAGAGGCAGGCAGCGCCTCATCCAAGTGCGTGATCTCACACGTAACTTGAAGATCCGTGCCAAATTTCTGGGACGGAAGGAACGTAGGCGTGCAGATCTGAAAAAACAAAAGCCAAACCAGAAACAGAACGATCCGTTCCCGGAAGCCCCGGCGTTTCGATTTTCTCTGCTTTTTTCCTTTCGGTCCCATCATTCGCATTTCCCGATCGACTGATCTTCAGGTCTGGATCTTCCATCAGATCCCAAAACCAAAACCTCTTTTATTTTATCGGCAATACACCGAAAAGTCAAGCCCCTCTTCTGCTAAAAAGTTCAAAATTTTGCAAATTTTCACAAAAACCACGTGAACATCACGCAAAAGCCGCGTCAAAACTTCGCAAAAATTCCAACCTTTTTACATTTTTTGAGAAACGTCTCCATTCCAGTCACTTCCCAACGCAGAATCTGCTGAAAATGGAGTCAAGCAGATCCTCCGTGTAGACCGCGCCGACCATGAGTCCGATCTGCTCCAGAGCGACCCGTAATTCCGTCGCGATGAGCTCCTGAAATTCCGTTCCGCAAAGCAGCTGTGCGCGCTCCAGCGATTCCAGCGTCAGAATGAGCGATTCCCGACAGCGAGTCTGCGTAGACGCCACGACGTCCGACTCATCGCCCGCCCGCTCCGTAAGGATCTGCGTCAGACGTTTCCGGAGCGCCTCCAGTCCCACACCGGTCAAAGTGCTCGTTTCCAGCATTTTACGAGAAAGAGACGGCGGCAGCGAACTCAGAAATTCCGCACGTTCCGCCTCAGGGACCAGATCGCAGCGAGTCAGGAGGAGCAGCGCGCCGCCGTCTGCCCGTTCTTCCAAAATGCGCCACGCACTGGAACGCGTCTGCATGAGTTCCTGCGCATCAAAGCAAAGCAGAGGAATGTCGGCCAGTTCTCGCCGCGTGCGGGCAAGTTCCTGCGAGTACACATCCAGAGCCCCCTGCTTTTCAGGACACACATCGGCCGTCTCCTCACGGAACTGGCCCGTTTCCTTCCGGATCTGAAACGCTTCCTGAAAATCACCGGCAGTATCGACCAGCCGGCAGGAAACTCCGTCCAGCGCCAGCTCCGCACTCAGGTAATCGCGTGTCGTGCCGGGAACATCAAAAACAAGAGACGCATCTTTTCCAAGAAGTGCATTAAAAAGCGCGCTCTTCCCAATGTTCGGCGCCCCGTAAAGAACGGCCTGCGGAAGTGTGCCGGACGCACTGCGGGAACGCATTTTCGCAAGGATCCCGCGAACAGTTTCCGCGGAACGTGCCAACCCCGCAGAAATTTCAGAGGCGGAAATGAATTCAATGTCTTCGTCCGCAAAATCAAAACCCGCTTCAAGATGTCCAAGCAATTCAAAAAGCTCGGCACGGAGCGTCTGGAGCGGAACGGCAAGTCCGCCGGCGAGCTGATGAAGAGCGGCTTCCAGTTTCCGTGGATCCTGCGCGTCGATCGTTCCGAGGACCGCTTCCGCCTGCGTGAGATCCAGCCGTCCGGAAAGAAAAGCGCGAAGCGTAAACTCCCCAGGCTGCGCGACTCGCACGAGACCAGTCCGACAAAGATTTTCCACGAGTGTTTCAAGAAACGGCAAAACTCCCAGTGTGTGGACCTCCACCGCATCTTGACCGGTGTAACTGCGCCCGTTCGGCCAACAGTAAAGCCTGCCTGAGACCGTACGCCGACTGGAATCGGTAAAGGAAAGAGGAATTTCCGTTTCAAAATGCGACGCGCACTCACGTGTCCGCGCAGGAAACACGATCCCTAGCTTTTCGAGCGCAGCAAACGATTTCGGACCACTAAGACGCACCGTCCCCCGTAAACCATGAGGTCCCCGGGCGGAAGCAATGGCAGTAATGGTGTCTTCAAGCGGATACATGACGCAGACAGCCTCGCAGGATCACTGGTAATCGGTCGGCGCTTCACCGGAAATGTACTGCCGCCAGCCGTCAAGAAGGGTCTTCGATAAATTGTTTTCGCGGTTGAATTCCTGCGAAACTTCCGCATTCGCGTCCGGGATCTGCACATCCACCTTCAAGCGTCCGTCCGGCATGTACTGGAAAATGACGTGCACTTCCGTTCCGGCAGGCAGATTCGGCGGAAAGTTCGGAATCTTGCAGTTTCCGATAAACGTGCAATTGTCCGGCGAACTGCTTTCCCCTTCGACGATCTGCACCAAAAGACTGCGCTGATTCGCTTTCTGCGTCTTGAATTTACGGCGCACACGGACCGGAAGTTTCGTGTTTCGCGGAATGAGTACCCCCACACGCGGCAGTCGCGTCGCCGGGTCCATTCCAATGACGCCCAAAGAATGCGAGTTCACGTTGCGGATCTTAAAAGAGGGGGGATCTCCCGCATTCTGCGAGAGTATCTGCCCTGCATGGATCGCCGCTCCCATCGCGACGGCCTCATCTGCAGCGGCACTCGCATCCGGTTCCTGCCCAGAGACCTGACGGAGCATATCGCGCACCATGGGCATCCGGCTCGAACCTCCGACCAGCAGGACACGCGAAATGTCGCTCCATTCCAATCCGGCAGCATGAAGCGTCTGCACCGTCGTGAAACGCGTTCTATCGACCAGATCCTGCGTCATCTGCATGAATTCGTCCCGCGTGACTTCAAACCTCCGGGAGAATCCCTGGTAGTCGCACGTGATCGTCACTTTCGAACGAGCAGAAAGTGTGCGTTTTGCATCCTCGCACTCACGCCAAAGTTTACCGCGCGCGCAAATGTCTTCCCGCGGATCCGCATAAAATTCCGAGACGAATTTGTCCGCAACGTGATCCACGAGCCGATTGTCCCAGTCGAAACCTCCAAGCTGAACATCTCCGTCCGTCGCCAAAGTAGTGAATTCATTGCCGCACATGCGCATGATCGTAACGTCAAACGTACCGCCTCCCAAGTCGTAGACGAGCACATTTTCCGGAGTTGAATTTTCGCCGAGTATTCCGTGCTGGTATCCAAACGCCAGAGCCGCCGCCGTCGGTTCGTTGATGATGTCCAAAACCTCAAATCCCGCCATGTATCCGGCATCCTGCGTCGCTTTTCGGCGCACTTCGTCAAAGTAGGCGGGAACCGTAATGACCACCTTGGAGACCGGTCCCACCTGCGCCTCGGCATCCCTGCGAAGTTTGTTCAAAATGAACGCTTCGATCACTTCCGGAGGATACTGTTTGTTCTCGATAGCCTGATGAAAAACTTTGCTTCCCATATCGCGTTTCGCACAGAGAGCGATGGAATTGGCTTCCGTTGAGATCGCTTTCAGAGCTTCCTTTCCGACGATCGCCTGTCCGCCTTCAAAAAGAGCGACACTCGGAGTAATGCGGTCTCCTTCGGCATTCAGGAGAGTCGAGACCGTTCCGGAGGCGTCAAGACGTGCGACGGCTGAAAATGTCGTGCCAAGGTCAATTCCGATTGCAGGAGTGTTTGAGTAGTTCATATGTTTGAGGCTGGAATGGAACTTTGAAAAAAGGGAAATAGGTAAAAAAACAAAAAGGAAAATGAAAAAAACCGAAACGATTCACTTTCATATTTTATTATACGCAGGAATTTGAAAATTTCAAGACGGATCCCGTAAGTTTTTTAGACTTTACTCCAAATTTCCGCAAAAAAACGCACTTTTAAACAAAAAACAGGAAGCCGCTGCGTCTTATGGTGACGAAACGGCTTCCGTGTTCTCTCTTTGGCTCCTAGACCCTGTTTCTGCTCTCTGATCTAGGTACATCCAAGTCCAGCTCCAAATTTACTTCACGATCCCATCCAGATCGACGACCGACAGCGTGCAGAAATCATCGTGAGCCGTGTTGGTGTGCGGTTCGCCGGTCACGTTGTCGAAGTTGGAGATGATAAGCTGTTTTCCGCGAAGGATGAGCGCCGCCGGCTGATCGAGCGAACCGTCTTCACCGGTCGAGTCGGGATCCTGAGCCAGAACGCGGATTTTGCCTTCTTTATCGATGTCTAGAATCGCGTTGCGCGAAAAATCACAGACGTAGATGTGCCCGTTTTCCTGATCGTACCACATTCCGTCGTTCGTCAGCATTTCCGGTCCCTGCGCGAAGAGCTCCTGTTTCGCGACTTTGCCGTTTTCGTCAAACGTAACCTTTTCGATGCTTCCCTGACCGAAATTGCCGAGGTACATTTCGCCGTCATTTCCGAAGCAGATGCCGTCAAGTCCGTAGAGGATCGGCGGCGTGGTACGCACGGTGCAGATGAGCTGCGGATCGTTGACGGTATTGTTCACCTTGACGTTTTTCGCATCGAGCGGGAAGCAGTAAACGCCGGAAATAAGCGTCTGGTTTTCACCTTCGCCTTCCTTCGCGATCATGCTGTGAGAGACGTAGATCTTATCGCCGCGGACTTTCACGTCGTTCGGATGGCTCATGTTGTACGCGACGACTTCTGCACCGACCGGGCGCTGGTTTTTCACGATGATGCGCACAAGGCGTCCCATCTGGAATTCAGGGTCATCGGCAAAGGGATCGCCGTACCACCCAATGTTATCCACGACGTACAGATTGCCGTCCGGACCAAAATCCATTCCCATCGGGCCGGAGAGGGAACGGTATTTTCCAGGTTCCGTCGAGATCTTGTAATTCGGGTTGCCCGGAAACATTCCCCAGAGGCGGATCTGGTCATCTTTGGAGATGCTCAAGATGATCCGGGGCATCGTCGGGTCGGCGAAGTTCGGGCAGGAGAGAAGCATGGAACCGTCTCCCCACGGAGTGTGCACGAAGCAGTCCGGCGTAACACAAAATTCTTTCGGAAGGATCGCGAATAGTTTCGCTTTCGTCAGCGGTGCAGCGGGGGCAGCGGTTTCAACTGGCGCAGTTTGAGCAGGAGCGGTTTTGGCTGGCGCAGCTTCGGCTGGCGCAGTTTGAGCAGGAGCGGTTTGGGCTGGCGCAACTTCAACTGGCGCAGTTTGAGCAGGAGCGGTTTGGGCTGGCGCAACTTCAACTGGCGCAGTTTGAGCAGGAGCGGTTTTGGCTGGCGCAGCTGCATCCGGCGCAACTTCGGCTGGCGCGACTTCGGCAGGCTGAGCCGGAACGGTATCCTGGGCATTCATGCAAAGGGGAAAAAGGAGACCGGCAGCTAAACTGACGGAAAAAAATGTTTTTTTCATGGATTCACCTGATTCGTAAAAGGATGGTCGGAAAAATTAAAAATCTCTTTCGAGACCGTTAATCATACCACAGACCGCGTTTTTGGAAAAGGAGGACCGGAGAAAGTTTTTATGGTTTTCTGAAAAATTTTAAACTTTTTTAAACTTTTTTCGAGAAATTTCCCCACCCCCCCTTGAAAATTCTGCCCAACGTGCTATACTCTAAACCATCTTCAACGGGGAATTAGCTCAGTTGGGAGAGCGACTGGCTGGCAGCCAGTAGGTCAGCGGTTCGAACCCGCTATTCTCCATTCGATCGACGCGGCCGCAGCGGCTGCGTCTTTTTTTTTGGGGGGAAGGAGAGGATAGATCCATTAGGAGATCGACCATGAGATGCCGCGTCCAATACACGATTTTCCAATTTCTCCTTTTCGTTCTTGTTCCGCTCTTTCTGTTTGTTTTTTGCCCGGCCTCAATACACTCGGCAGAATTTCTTGACCGCGGAGTCGTTGCGCTCCAAACGCAGGACGGAGTCTTCACCTCTTGGCGAGTTCTTCCCGAAGACGCAGGCGGAGAGGATGGTGAAGGTAAAGGCACCGTCTACACGCTTTTGCGCGATGGGAGACCGATCGCGTTTCTGGACGAACAGACCGGTACAAACTATCTCGACCCGGAGGGAAACAGCGATTCCGTTTACTCCGTCAAATTCGGTACTGCAGCTGATCCCGGTACTGTGGTCAGTCCGGAAGTTAAAGTCTGGAAAGACGGTTTTCTGACTCTGACGCTGGATCTTCCCGACGCACAGACGATGCCGGACGGGAGTGTCTGCCGATACCGCCCCAACGACATGAGCTGCGCCGATCTGAACGGAGACGGACAGTACGAGCTGATCGTGAAATGGGACCCTTCCAACTCGCACGACAATGCGCACGATGGGTACACCGGCACGACGATTTTTGATGCCTACACGCTGAAAGGAGAGAAGCTCTGGCGTGTCGATCTCGGCATCAATATCCGCTCCGGCGCGCACTATTCTCCTTTCCTCGTCTACGATTTTGACGGAAACGGAAAGGCGGAACTGGTGTGCAAGACGGCAGACGGAACGATCGACGGCCAAGGAAAAGTCCTCGGAAACGAGAACGCCGATCACCGAGACAAAAACGGGCGCGTCCTCAACGGTCCGGAATTCCTCACCGTGTTCGATGGTCTGACCGGCGAGGCAGTCTGCACGGTCAACTATCCAGCTCCGCGAACGATCCGAAAAATGGAGCGGAGCCGTGAGGGATGGGGCGACGACTACGGAAACCGCTGCGACCGATTTCTTGCCTGCGCGGCATCTCTCGATGGAAAGCGAGTGTCGGCGGTCTTCTGCCGCGGGTACTACACGGCCGCGTATGTCATGGCGTTTGATTTTGACGGCGAAAACCTGAAACTCCGTTGGTTCCACCGAAGCGAGACGCCGGGAGAAGGTCTCTACGGCGAAGGAAACCATTCCTTGGCGGTCGGCGATCTGGACCGTGACGGAAAAGACGAGATCGTTTTCGGAGCCGCGGCCTTGGATGACGATGGAACTCTCCTCTACCGTACCGGGTTGGGACACGGTGACGCACTGCATCTGTTCGCGGAAAGTGACGCGGAAAGTGACGCGGAAAAACTCTGCGTTTTTAGCGTGCACGAATCGAAATCCGCGGAGTACGGCATGGAAGTGCGTTCGGCAGAGGGCAGGGTACTTTGGGGGATCCAAGCCGGCTTTGATGTCGGACGCGGTCTGGCAGCGGACATCGACCCGGATCATCCCGGTCACGAAGTCTGGTCTTCGGCCTCGGACGGAGTCTGGTCGCTCGACGGCAAAAAACTCTCCGGACCGACCAGCTCCAAACGCCGTCCGTCGATGAATTTCCGAATTTACTGGGACGGCGACCTGCAGGACGAGCTGTTTGACCGGGGAGTGATCGATTCCTGGAAAAACGGAAGGCTGGAGAACTTCGGAAAAAGAAACCATTCTGCGACGATCAACGGGACGAAGGCAGTTCCAGCTCTCCAGGCGGACCTGCTCGGCGACTGGCGGGAGGAAGTCGTCCTAGTCAATGCGGAAGATCCCGCGCTGATCCACATTTTCTCAACGGCGATCCCGACCCTCTACCGAGTGAACTGCCTGATGACGGACCACGTGTACCGAATGGCGATCGTTTGGCAGAACGCGGGGTACAATCAGCCTCCGCATCTGGGACGCCCTCTCATCAAAATGGTGCAGAACGGACGATTTGAGAAAGAAACGTCACTTCCGGCTGCACTTCCGGCAAATGCGGGACGCAGCGTTCGCTAAAATTTCCCATCCGGCGTGTGCAGGACCTTCTCGCCGACCGCTTCGATCAGGCGGCACATTTTCGCGGAGGAAAAGTCGATGTCGTAAATGATCGTGTCGAGCAAGTAATCCGTCGGATCGAAAAGGGGATAGCAGCAGTTCAGCAGCGTCGAGAGACCGGAGGAGAGTTTCGCGAACGGACGCATCGTCCAGACGGGGAGCGTCATCTCGCGGTACGGTTTTTCCGGCAGAAATTCATCGTGGACCATACGGTAAAAACCGGACCATGACGTAACTTCCGGATCCCGAACGTGAACGGCCCCGCCTGCCATTTCGGGAAGGACTGCGGCAGCATGAAGCGAGGCGGAAATGTTCTGGACGTGTGCCAGTGCGCATCGATTCTGCCCGCGCCATTTCCCGAAATGGATCGCCCACGGAAGAGCTCGGAGGGATCCTTCAACGCGCGGCGTGACCTGCGTATCGCCGTTTCGCCATGAAAGTCGCGCAGTCCGTAAACGTCCGAAGTCGAAAGGTAAACGAAACGCTCCACTCCGTGCTTCATCGAAAGCTGCGCAAGATGCTTGACCGCCTCAAGATTGGGGACTCGGAAAAGCTCTTTGCGTCCCCGTCGCTGGCTCGTGCCGCAATGTGGATGACGTAATCGTACGTCAGTCCCTCAAAAAGCCGATCGAGCGACTCGAAATCGCAGAGATCCGCACGGATCGACGGAACGCCGAGCCGCGAAAAGCGCTCTTCCCCATTTTTGCGGATCATGCCCGTGACGTGAAATCCGCGACTCACGAAATATTCGGCTGCGTTCGAGCCGATGTATCCGCCCGCGCCGGTAATGAGGACTTTTTTCATTGGGGCAGCCTCCGTTTTCTTTGGGTGATCAGGGACTGATGATCTTATGCGAATAGTCAAGTTTGCTCGTTTGTGTCCGGGCAAAACGTTTCCAGAAAGTATGCCTGCGTGACGGCGAGGTAGTCTTCCGGCCTGACGGAGCGGTGATCCGGAGGCGCGGAGCGCATCATGCCCGCCGGTTTGCCGTTTCGGGTGAATCGAATGCCGTTTTCGACGGTTTGGATGCCGTTTTCGGAGAAGCCGCCATTTCCGGAGAATCCGCCGTAACCGATGACCTGTGTGTCTTTCGGGAGCGGAATATTTTCCGGGAGCGCAAAAACGAACTCGTACTCTCCGACGCCGCCGATGAGCTAGAATTCCTTCGGGATCTGCGGCAGGTCGACAGCAAACGGCACTTTCTCAAGTTCCACGGTCAGTGAAAGGTCCCGGTTGACGCGCCGAAGATTCTCCAGTGCGTCAAGGAATCCGCCGCTCGTGTCCGTCGCCATCAGCGTCTGGCACGGAACGGGATCCCGCCATTCAAATTCCGGCTGAGGCCCGCCCAGAAATGCGGCTGCGTTCGCGTCTCCGAGCGTTCCCGTGACGCAGAGCCGAAACGGCTGGCGTTTCTTCCGGCGACTCGATCGTGAGCGGTTCCGTCAGGATGCGAATTTCTCCGACCCGTTCTCCGCGGTAGATCTTCGGAATGAGCCGAAGCCACCCCCAAAAGGAAAGTCCGCGCCGGAAAGTCATCGTCCGTTTCCCGACCGCGGCATCGCCCTCACGGTCTTTGAAGTAGCTGAAACGGCACATCGTGAAGTGGATCAGAAAGACGAAGAATGCCGACGGCACGATCGGGGAAAGAACGGCAAAGGCTGTCGGGAGCTCCTGAATTTCCGCGAGTGAAATGAAGTCTGCCGCGCCAATGTAGAAATTTGGGCTCTTCTGGCAACAGCGTACCAATCAGGTCCGACCTTACCACTGAGAGCACTGAAAAGAAAGAGGAAAAAGGAAAAAAGGGAGTGAACGTGCCCTGAGACGAATTTCACGGAAAACACGAAACGACGCAAATGAATTTTTAAAATTAAAAAATGTTCGCGCGATCTGTTTTTTACTGCTTTTTGTATTGAGATCCGTGTTTCTCTGTGAGTTTTCAGTGGATTCCGTGGTAAAACGAGTACGCAGTTCCCGGATGGACCAAAATTTTGCACTTTTACGGCTAGGGGGGCTGGAAATTTTCACACAGTGTGCTAAAATGAAGGGATCCAATTCAGCTCCTTTTTTATTTTCATGAGGTCCACATGAATATTTTGCTCACCAATGATGACGGTATTTTCGCACTTGGCATCGCCGCAATGGCGAAAGCGCTTTCCAAACTCGGGACGGTCTACGTCGCGGCACCCGCCTCCGAACAGAGCGGCGTAAGCCAGGCTCTCACATTTCGTCACCCTCTGCTGGTCAAAGACGTTTTCGTCCACGGTCAACGCTGGGGCTGGGCCGTCGAAGGAACGCCTGCGGACTGCGTGAAAGTTGGCGTGAATTTCCTCTGCCCGGAGAAACCGGACATCGTCGTGAGCGGGATCAACTGGGGTCAGAACTGCGGGACGAACATTCTGTACTCCGGGACGCTCGGAGCGATTTTTGAAGCGGGAATGTACCATATCCCGGGGTTCGGCGTCTCCATCCAGGACGATGAACTCCCCGAATTTGACCGCGCCGCGGACATTGCGTGCCAGATCATCGAAAAGATCTGCGTAAAACTTCGCGAGCAGGGGAGTCGGCTCGATGGATGCGGAAATCCCGAACCGCAGCTTTTCAACATCAACGTCTCACGCGAGGCAGTAAAAATGGAGACCCCGGAGATCGTCGTCTGCCCGATGGACACGACCCCCTACGCTACGGAAATGGACGGACACTCGGACGCTTTCGGCCGAGCGTGCTGCTGGCTCGTTCCGAACGGGCGCAGCCGCCGTCCTGAGTGCATGACCGACATGAACGGGATCGGCGCAGGCAAAGTGACCGTCACTCCGCTGCGTCTCGACATGACGTACTTGGAACGTCTCGAAGAAGTCGGAAGCTGGGAATTGACCGCGTCGCTCAAAGAACACCAGAAGCCGGAAGATGAAGATTTTCCGCACGTTCCGAGCATCAAAGCCCGCACCGTCATGAACCACAAAGTAAAACGCGAAGCGTGAATGAAACGCAGCGGTTTTCAGGCCGTCAGCGATTTTCAGGTCTCTTGGAGTGAAGCGTGCGGATCAGTTCCTCAAATACACGCTTCATTTCCGGACCATTTCCCGCGGCTCGGCGGCAGGAATTGGGATCTAGGATCCGGTACTGAAACGTCGAACGATTTTTTTGAAGCCTCCACCCCTGCATGCTCCCGAGAGTCTGCCACCAGCCGTCACTGCCGAGAGAGCTGAAATTCAGGATCGGCGGAAGATCGGAAAAGAGAACGTCATGCACAGGTTCCGGCGTCATGATCCGATCGACCAGCTGCTGGCGAACTCGTAAAAACGCGAAGTGTGTCTGATTTTGAAATCCAAACGCTTTTCTTTCATTTTCTTCGTTCAGGATCCGGCACATTCCGCTAGAGTGCTTCTGGAATTTCCAGCCGAGAAGTTCATCCAGCGTCGTCCAGCGTCCCGTAACGGGGGCATGATGCCCCAATGCAAGAACGTGCGGCACGAGGATCTCACGATTTGAAAAATCGTCTTTCAAAATGCACTCATGAAGCCGTTCCAAGTAAACGTGCGCAAAATGATCGACGGAATGAAAGAGCGAAATTTCGTAGAATTCCGACGGCGGCATCGTGTAGAGGCAGCCCGTTCCAAGTGCCGACTGATGCTCCGCGACCAAATACGCGCGCAGCATGACGTCTGTTGGATTCACCAAATTGTACACGGTCAGCTCAGACGCGGAGACTGCCGCTTCAATATCCGGATCATCAAAATGGATCGCAGCCCCGGCGAGAATGAGCTGACGGATGCAGAGTTTCTTCCTGCGATAGTTCCTCGCCAGCGCACGTACCGCGATCCGGCCTCCCAGCGAGTGACCGACCAGCACAAGACGCTCACGGTCCGCTTCCGGCATCGATGCGATCTCGTTCGCAAGCGCTCTGGCAAAGCGTTCTCCGCGCCCCACCGAACGGTCCCAATGAGCTTCCAGCGTCTTGTATGGAGCAAGCGGAGCATCCCATGCCTTAAGCGTCACGGAGTCCGCATTCGGAAAGATCTTCCGCAAGATGGCCAATTCCCGCTCGAAGTCATCACGCACGAAAAGCATCCCGTGCACGAACCAGACGAGCGGCGGCGCTTCTTCCTGTGTCCAAACCGATTTTGGAGCGTCCGCGTCCGATGGCAGGATCCGCGTTTCCGACGCGGGGACTGAGGGAATGGAGATCTCCTCAGAAAAAGACTCTGAAACAGCAAACGGCAGGAAAAAGCACCAGAACGCGCACACCGAAAGGCTCCAGAACACGAAACTCCGGAGCCTCTCGTCGACAAAGCCGGAACGTGAAGCACACATCAACGGACGAATCCCTCGAACTGAGCTTTCATTTCCAGAACGGCAGTCTCGACGGCAGATTCCCACTGTGCGTCGGTAAATTTCCCGGCGTAGTCCTTCCTCGCGTGTGCGAAGATGATCCCGCGCGAATTGTTGATGACGGCCCCAAGTCCATCCTCGTCAAATGCGTGAGCCACGTCTTTCACCGTTCCGCCCTGCGCACCAAACCCCGGGACCAGAAGCCAAGCGTGCGGCATTCTCTGACGCAGTTCCGCGAGCTGTTCGGGATAGGTCGCCCCAACGACAGCTCCCACGGCACCGTATTTTTCCCCCTGCGCATCCGCGAACGCCGCAGCAGTCTTCTCGACCCAGTCGGCCGTGTGCTGGTAGATGGTCTTTCCGTCGGCCTGGAGATCCTGCAGCATCCCGCCGCCGGGGTTGGAGGTCTTCACCAAAACGAAGATCCCTGCGTCATTCTGTTCCGCAACTTTAACGAACGGCTGGACGCTGTCCTCACCAAGGTAGGGACTCACCGTCAGCGCATCCCCTTTCCATGCCGAGTCTTCGCCAAGATACGCAGCGGCGTAACCTTCCGCAGTACTTCCAATGTCGTTCCGCTTGCCGTCTAGAATGACGACCAGCCCCAGTTTCCGAGCGTACTCGATCACATCCGCCAGAGCCGCCATTCCGTGAGGGCCTGCCGCTTCAAAAAATGCAAGCTGCGGTTTGATGCACGCCACGTGCGGTGCGATGACGTCCAGGATCCGAAGCGAAAAAGTACGGAAAACGCCCGCCACCCCTTTCAGATCCGAAGCGCAGACGCCTGTGCGAAGGCATTCCGGGATCGAGCTGAAACGGGGATCGATCCCGACGAGGACCGGCGTTTTTTTCTCACGTACGGCAGCGGAAAGTCGAGCAGAAAAAGTCATGGGATTCTCCAAATTCAAAACAGGAAAAAAGGTTCCAGCTGCTTTCAGGTCCAGCTGTACTTTCAGGTCCCGCCCTCGCAACCCAGCCACACACTGCAACCGGATCAGGACAGTTCCCAAGATCTCACAAATTCTCCTTCAGTATAGCATAAATTTCAATTTTGCCTACCCGCAGGAGGCCGAAAATCTCCCAAATTTCTAAAATTTTCCAAATTTCATTCCCTCACGGCGTCTGATCCAGAGGGCTCGGAACGGAGCGAGTCTGAAAACGAAGGCGTTCCGGAACCTCGCGCTGAATGGCCTCCTCAAAAGTCACGTTCGGCCGGAAATTGGGCAGTTCCCTGAATCGAAGATTTTTTGCGCCCCAGTATGTGCCGTAAAATTGGCAGTTAGAGTCGATCCACGTCGTGAGACGGACCATTTCTTCCTGCGTCAGGTTTGTGCCGTAATGTCCGTTTTCCAGGCGTTTCACGAGCGGAGCAGTCGTCGATCCGAGCGATTTTGCGGGCAGGTATTCCGCGTTGCCGACTTTGGGATGGATCTCGCGAATGACTTTTCCCACGAGTGAGCTTTCTGCCGGACGCTCCAGGACCGGATAGGAAAGGTCTCGCGAACACCGGAAACCGAGCAGATTTTCATAGGAACGCGTAAAAAATGGCGTTGGGATCCCGCGCAAGTCAAGGCGGTTCGTCTTTCCTTCAACGATGCGCGTTTCGTCGCCGTCGTGACACGCAATGCACTTTCCGTCTAGGATCGGCTGAATGTCCCTAACGAAATCGAGCGTACGCGCCCCGGTCTCCTCACCCGGCTGCGGTCCCGGCATGGACGGAGAGCGTGTGAGGGCTTTTGGGAGAATGCGTCCGTTTCGGGGATCGGTGAACCGAACGGCTTCTTTGGGCGTTTCGTGGCACCCGATGCATGCGCGGGTCTCCCCGGGCCGGTAATTCACGTAAGTCCGTTCCCGCTGCAGCTCGCGGAAGTTCTCATCAAGAGCCTGGAAGAAAATGTTTCGATCCGCCGGCACGTAAAAGTATGCGGAACCATCCTCTTCGACCGGTACGATCCCCCACTGGACTTTCAGACCCAAATGCGTCCCGGAGACAGTCGCGTGCTGCTGGTCGTAATCATCGCCTCCCGGATGATTCCGGAAATCTTCCCCCCACACACGGCGGGCGGACCATGGACGCGGGACTTGCTCATTGATGCGCAGATAGCGAACTTCTCCGCGCTGGACGTTTTCCATCCCGGCGTAGACGTCCATCACGGCACACACTGCGAGCGGCTGACCGTGAAGGGTTTGGGAGACGAGCGTTTCATCACGCGGCGAAACTCGCACCGGCGGGACCGTTCGCGGACGCAGCGGCTGCGCATTCCAGCAGCTCGTGCCGGCACTGCGGTAAAGGAGCGCGTAGTCGGAAGGTCCATTGAACAGGTAAAGCCCGTAGCCGTCCGGACGATAAAAGAACGCGCGCGGGTCGAGCATCGCACTCATGAGCAGACGGGTCTCGTCCAGCGGATACGGATCGCAGAAACAGGGACCGCGTTTGTGGAGTTTTTCGATCTTTTCAGCGTCCTCCGGCGGCGTGAGCGGGTGGAGGTAGTCCCCTTCGCCGAGGGACCGCGTTTCGGGCGTAAGGATCTCCATCGCTTCGGGCGTCCGGATATTTTTCTGCGTGTCGATCCTCAGAATGGTGCCGATTCCGGTGTTTGGGCAGTGCGGCGCACCGGTCGCAATGAAAAGATTCGGTTTTCCAGGGATCTGACGCGGATGGATGATGGACGGCGGCATGGCGATGTCGTTGCC
Organism: Planctomycetaceae bacterium; assembly: GCA_015062085.1. Next base: position 2,261 of record SUVI01000027.1, on the reverse strand, counting down.
GAATACTTCCGCGCTTCCCGTTCCATCCTGATTCATCGACCAGAGACATTTGACGCAGGAGCCGCCTTTGTCGACGTACTCCCACCGCGTGTAGACGATGCGTCCGTCTTCCGTCACGATCGGATTCGCTTCCGAGACGGAGGAGTTGGTCAGTTTTTCCATCTTTCCCGTTTCGCGGTCAAGACGGAAAAGGACCGTTGCGCTCAGAACGTCGCTTCCGTCACAGAGGATCCCATGCCGGCAGCGGGTCGAGATGAAGACGATGTCTCCGTCAGGAAGGTACGCCGGGTGCATATCGTCGCTCCATCGCTGGTAGATGCCGAATTTCACCGGGTACGTTTCAGGATCGCGGACCCAGTGGGTCGGACGCGTGTAAAGACGGAATTTCTCGACGGTCTGTGCTTCATCTTCCGGCGGAAACGTCAACTGCGTCAGACCTGTGCCGTCAACGGAGATCTCCCACAGATGGAAACCGCTTTGCGCGTCCGCCTTCCAGTCGAAAACGATCCGTTGCGCGTCAAACGAAATGTCGAACCGGTTCACGATCCCCTTTTTCATCCAGTCAGGAAGAAGGTCGGTGATTTTTCCCGACTTCAAGTCAAGGATACTGAGATCCGTGCCGAAAAAACGGCTTCCGTCGATAAAATCCGTGTAGTAGTGCGAGGATTGGAAGGTCGCGCGCTTCACGAAAACGATCTGCTCGATGCCGAATTCGTCCACGATTTTTCGGGCAGTTTCCCGGTCAAACTGTTCCGGTGCGGGAAAGGGGACCGTTCCTTCACACAAAAACGGGCGGTCCAAGAGCGGTGCCGTAAACGGTGCGCGGTACTCACCATCCGCATCACGTACGGCTTCCAGTGAATTTTCACCTGCCGGAGAGGTCGGGAGGACGAAAAAATTCAGAAGGAGCGCGAGTACAGTACTCAAAAACTTTACCGACCTTTTCATAGGAAACCAAACCTTTTTTTCGGGGGAGGGGGGACTGCGCGCCAGCACAGAACACGTAACAGACCGTTTCAAGCTGATTTTACCACATGACGGCGAGAATGTCAAGAGGAAAGGAAGTCGATGCTGTTAGATCTAGTAGTTTTTGTCGGATTTGCAAGAGGGGGACCTTGCTTTTATTTAAAAAAAGAATAGAATCAGGCTTCAGATCGTTTCCTTTTAAACTTTACCCAGTCAAATTTTACCCAAAGGTTACGTCATGATCCAAGCGTCGATCTCCTCCGATCCTATTTCTGGAAGCCGTTTCCGCGGCATCCTGTTCGGAATCCTGGCTGCGGTAACGTACGGAATGAACCCGCTTTTTACGCTTCCGGTCTACCGCGACGGGATCCAGCCGGATAGCGTGCTCTTCTACCGCTACAGTTTCGGCGTGCTTCTGCTTGGCGGCTGGATGCTGTTTCGGCGAGTCTCTTTTTTCGCAGCGCTGCGGGATCTTCCCCTCCTTCTGACCGGCGGGCTCTTAATGGCCAGCTCCTCGCTGTTTCTATTCCTCAGCTACCAGAAAATGGATGCGGGGATCGCGTCGACGCTGCTTTTCACGTACCCGATCCTCACGGCAGTCTTCATGGCGCTCTTCTTCCACGAAAAGGCGGGCTGGGGGACCATTTTAAGTATCGTGCTGGCCGTCAGCGGCGTCAGGATCCTCTGCCGAAGCGGAGAGGGTGCCGTTCTGAACATGACGGGCGTTTTGTTCGTTTTTCTCTCGTCGCTTTCGTACGCGATCTATCTTGTGTCAGTGAAAGTCACGCGAATGAAACAGTTTTCGCCGGAACTGCTCACATTCTACTCCATTCTATTCGGCTTTCCGCTTTTTCTCGTTCGGCTTGATTTTGGAGCCGCGCTCCAGCCCATCTCCACGCCTTTGAGTTGGGTGTGCGTTTTGTCGCTGGGACTTTTTCCGACCATCGTCTCTCTCGCGGCAACTGCGTCGGCCATCCGTCTCATCGGTCCGACCTCGACGGCGATCTTGGGAGCTCTGGAACCCGCGACGGCCGTTTTTTTCGGGATCCTCGTCTTTGGTGAACCGCTCACCATCCGGCTCATCTTCGGTCTGATCCTCATCGGCTCCGCCGCTGTCCTGTGCGCACTTGACGGAAAACAGACCCCTGCTTGTCACGCGGTCCCCGCTGAAACCAAAGAAACCAAAGAAACCAAAGAAACCAAAGAAACCAAAGAAACCAAAGAAACCAAAGAAACCAAAGAAACCAAAGAAACCAAAGAAACCAAAGAAACCAAAGAAACCAAAGAAACCAAAG
>SUVI01000026.1 GCA_015062085.1 Planctomycetaceae bacterium | reverse complement strand
CTCCCAAAAGCGACGCGAGACGCGCCGCCTCCCAAACTGGCTGCCCGTCATGTCGCCGCGGCCGTGAGGAAGGAACATCTTGAAAGTTGTTCCTCCCTCAGACTCCCTCTTCAAGAACTTTTTAAACTGTTTTTGTGCTTTTTTCTTTTTGCTGGCCCGCCTTCCTAAAATGGGGCAAAGTGTGAAAACATTCAGTTTCCAATTTGGGAAAGGAGATACCCATGCGCAGGAAACACATTTTTTCCTTTTTGCTTTCTTTTGCGGTTTTGGGGACAGTCCTCCTTTTTTCCGTTCCGCTCGAGGCACGTGAACGGCTCGTGGGGACTGCAAGAGCCGCGCTTGGGGAAGGTTCCAGCCCACGAAGCTACCCGGCGGTCCTCTCCGCAGTGAAGAGTGCGACGCTTTCCTTTACGGTCGGCGGTCCTCTGATCGAAGTGAAGACCAGTGCGGGTGATCCAGTCAAAAAAGGGGACATTCTCATGCGTATCGACCCGCGCGATTTCCAGCATGATGTGGATGCAGCCCAGGCACGTCTCGCAGCAGCGTTGGCAGAGTTGAAACTGATGCAAAGCGGAGCACGTACGGAAGACATCGAGATCCTGAAAGCCCGACTTGATTCCGCCCGGGCACAGCAGGTCTACGCGCTCGCGGAATTTCAGCGTGCCAAACCGCTTTTAGAAAAAAAAGCTATCACTTCGAGCGAACTGGATCTCATGCAGAGCAACCTCCGGACCGCTGATGCCCAGATACGCTCTCTGGAACAGGAATTGGCGAAGGCAGAGGCGGGAGAACGTGAAGAGGAGATCCGCGTGAAGGAAGCGGAGATCGCAGGGTTGAAAGTTGCGCTGGAGATCGCACGATCCGCCTTGCGCGATACCTGCCTGCGTGCGCCTTTTGACGGGATCGTTGCCGTTCAGAGCGTGAATAATTTCGAGATCGTGCGTCCCGGAACGCCCGTCGTCACAGTCATTGATATTTCGCGCCTCAACGTTGCGATCTGGATCCCGGAAAGCGACATTTTGATGAGCAAACACCGGGAGATCAAAGGAACGGTCACATTTCCTGGACTTTCTGGAAAAGAATTTGAGGCACGGCTCAAAGAGGCGGAAGCGGAAGCAAATCCGCAGACTCGTGCCTGGAAGGTCGTTTTTGAGATGGAAAATCCTTCTAATATCGTCCTCCTTCCCGGAATGACTGCCATGCTCACGATACGCATCCTCGACGGTGTGAAGTACGAAACGCCCAAGGTCCTGACGATCCCCGTCTCTGCGGTCTGTGCAGATCCGAATGGGCAATTTGTCTGGGGAGTCAGCAGTCAGTCGAGTGCTGTGAAGAAAAGGATCCTGACCGGGAGGCTTTTGAATTCGCAGATGATCGAGGTCCTGGACGGTTTGGAGGCCGGTGAGAAGATCGTCATCTCCGGCGCTTCTCTTCTTGAAGAAGGAGATACGCTGAAGGAAATGTGATCTTGCGGTTTTTTTGTGAAAAAATTCCGGTTTTGGGGATTTTTCCTTTTGTGTGGGGTGAGATCGGCCGATAAACTTAAGAGAAATCGGCATGATCCATACATTTTAACCTAGAAGATCCTTTCCACATGAAATCGGGAATCCCTTTTAACCAACGGCAAATCGTTTTGGCGGCAGGAGCTTTTTTGCTTGCATACAGCATGGGGCCGCTTCCGTTTTTGCACGGGGAACTTCCGAAAACATTTCCGATCCGCCGTGAGCTCCAAGAACAGGCAGTGCAGAAAGTGTCGTCCGTTCGGGAAAAGGAATGGAATCTGATCTGCTGGCATGATCCGGTCCTGCTGATCCAAGAGTTGGAGGAGGTCGGTAAATTTCCGGAGCTGAAGCCCTGGTCGGACAGTGTGCACACTCTCATTCAGGCTCTTTCCAAAACCTTCCCCTACTCTGAAAGTACCGTACTTTCTGAGCCGCGATTGGGAAATGGCAAACTCCTTCGTGCTGTGCGTTCGCGCGGGGAGAATGGAACGTCTTTGGAAGAATGGGATCTTCAGGATCCTTCCGGCATCGCAGAGGTGCGTCGAGAGCTTCTGAAACAGCTTGCGCTGAAAGTCCATGAAGCACGTTCCCTCCAGCAGCAGTTGAGTGACCGCGATCCATTGGTCCTTTTAGTGCGTACGAATTACACGCTGCAGCGCAGGATCATTCTGTGGAATTACTGTGCCATGCTTTTTGCTCCGGAAAATGTCGAAGTCTCTTCCCGCATTTCGCAGGTCCCGGAGGCGGAATGGAAGCATCTCCTTCAAGAGGCGGAAAAGCTCGTAAATGCTCATCCGTACCAGTCTACCTGGCGTTCCTATTTGCGTTTAAACACGCTGGCGCAGATCGAGAAATACGCTCCGCAGCGTCAGCGCGAGATCGCCTGGCAAGTGCTTGGACGCTTGGATTCCAGGGCGCTCGATGATTCTCAGCGTGCATTTCTTGCGCAGGAACCATTTCTGAAACTGAAAGAGGCGCTGAAAGGTCTGGGAGCGCAGCGGACGCCGGAAGACTGCCTCATGCGCGACGTGGAAGCGTACGAGTCCGGCGGCGATGTGGCGTGCGGAAATCGGATCGTCATGGAAGTCCGCAGAGAAGAGATGGAACGCGGTGAGAAACTGGCTCCGGAATGGCGTTCTCTGGAGTTTGTGTACCGAAATGCAAATATGCGTCTGGAAGTCTCGGAAAAATTCCTAAACTCGAGTCTGCCCCAGCCCGGTTCCGAGGAACGAAATATTCGCGAAAGTGTCCTGAATCGCCCGGTTTACGGACGCAGTACGACGCAGACTGCCGTAAGTGTGCGCATGGTGCCGGATGAAAATCTTTTTCGGCTTGGTTTTTTGGTGGAAGGGACGATGTCTTCTTCGACGTATTCTCCGGATGTCGTAACGGTGTACAACAAATCAAACGCACAGTATACGGCATTCAAAGAGGTCCGTTTTTCAGAAGACGGTCTGGAACTCTTTCCTGCTGTTGCGGAGGTGGAAAGTCAGGTACGGATCCGAGATCTTGAAACACCGTTGGATCCGATCCCGGTCATTGGATTTTTCGCTAACGGAGTCGCCCGAAATCAAGCGGAATCCCGTAAGGGGGAAGTCAATCAGTTCACGGAAAACAAGATCCGGCGTGAAGTCTGTACGCAGCTGGATACGCAGGTCAATGAAAAATTGGGGCAGGCAAATGCGTTTCTGAGAGATCAGTTTTTGGCGTCTTTGGGACGTTTGGAGCTTTCCCTGGATCAGATCGATGCCCAAACGACGGAAAGCGGTGCGGCGATCCGGTTCCGGCTCGCTGGTGATATGCATCCCGGATCTTTTACTCCGCGACCGGTCCCGCCGAAAGAAAGTCAGGTCAACCTTCAGCTTCATGAGTCCACGCTCAATAATTTCCTCCAGCATCTCTCTCTGGATGGGAGGACCTTCACGATCGAATCGCTGTGCGAGCACATTCAGGTGCGGTTTCCAAATCTGAAAATTGGAGAAAATATTCCCCCGCAGGAAGAGGAACTCCTCATCACGTTCGCAGATTCTAATGCGGTGACGGTCCACTTTCAGGATGGAAGATTTCTGATCCGGGTCGCGGTGAAAGATCTGCGGGTCGGCAAACGGCAGTGGAAGAATTTCCAGGTCGAAACTCCTTACCTCGTCGAAACGGGAGAAAAAGCCGTTTTGATCCAGCGGGATGGACCCGTTCGTTTGATCGGCAGGATCCCGCTCGGACAGCAGGTTGCCGTGCGCGGTATTTTTAGCAAAATTTTCAAAAAGACGGAAGGAAAGAATATTTTGCCTGAAAGATTCGTCACGGATCCGCGTTTTGCGAATCTGGTACTGGATCAGCTGGTCCTGCAGGATGGATGGTTCGCCATTTCATTTGGACCGCAAAATGTGAGTGTCGTTTCCCGCTGATGTTTTTACGGAACGTACACTGAATTTTACTGAATTTTACAGAATTTTGCAGGATTTTGCAGGATTTTGCAGGATTTTGCAGGATTTTACAGCAAAGCCGCAGACGGTCAACTCTGCGGCTTTTTTTGGGGGGCCATTCGGGAAAGTTCAGAAGTCCGTTCAGTTTCTTTCAAGCGCTTCTTTCAGGAAACGTCCCGTGACCGATTCCGGGCAGAGGCAGATCTCTTCCGGAGTCCCTTTTGCGACGATCTTGCCTCCGTGATCCGCAGCACCCGGCCCTAGGTCGATGATGTAGTCTGCGGCACACATCATCTGGATATTGTGCTCAACGACGATGAGTGAGTGCCCGATGGAGACCAGTGCGTTGAAGCAGTCCTGCAGCTGGACGATGTCGGAAAAATGGAGTCCCGTGGTGGGTTCGTCAAGCAGGAACAGGCATCTGGCTTTTCGAGCGGCGCTCATGTACGAGGCCAGTTTCAGACGCTGCGCCTCACCTCCGGAAAGCGTATTTGCGGGCTGACCGAGCCGAATGTAATCGAGTCCGACCTCCTTCAGGAGCTTCAGTTTGTTCTGGATCCCTCGTGAACCGCGGAAAAAGGTGAAGGCTTCGGCAACGGTCATATCGAGGACTTCGGAAATGTTCCGATTTCGGTAGGTGATGTCGAGTATCTCCTTGCGGTATCGGCTTCCGCGGCACTGACTGCATTTCATGTAGACGTCCGCCAGAAACTGCATGTCGATGGCAATGTATCCGTCACCGCTGCACAGCGGACAGCGTCCTTCTTCCGCATTGAAGCTGAAATGGCCGGTAGAATAGCCGCGTTTTTTGGCTTCTTTCGTATCCGCGAAAAGTGCACGGATCTCGTCAAATGCTTTCAGGTAGGTGACGGGATTGCTTCGCGGTGAGCGTCCGATCGGAGACTGATCGACTAGGATCACGTCGTCGATCTGACCGGCGCCGAGCAGTTCACGGAAGGGGAGCGCCTTCATGTGCGGATCGCGGTGGAGACGCTGGCAGAGAGCGGGGTAAAGGGTCTTTTCGATGAGGGTGCTTTTTCCGCTTCCGCTGACTCCAGAAATGACGCAGAGACAGCCGAGCGGGAAATCAGCGTCCAGATCCTGCAGATTATTTCCGTTTGCCCCCCGAAGATAGAGCCACCCGGAGTCTGTTTTTCTGCGCTGCGTCGAGACGTGCCCTCTTTCACCGGAAAGATACTGGCCTGTCAGCGAGTCTTCGTCGTTGAGCATTTCCTGCGGAGTTCCTTGAAAGACGATCTCCCCGCCTCTTTCACCTGCGTACGGTCCAACTTCAATGACTTGGTCTGCCGCTCGAATGATAGCTTCATCATGTTCGACGACGATGACCGAATTATCGCGGTCGCGGAGCGTTTGTATCGCTTTAAGCAGCTGGAGCGAGTTGGCTGGATGAAGCCCGATGGAGGGTTCATCCAGGACGTACATCATGTTGACCAGCGTGGCTCCGAGTGCCGCAGCGAGGGAGACTCTTCGCATTTCGCCTCCGGAGAGGGACCGCAGCGTCCGTCCGAGCGTCAGATAGCCGAGACCGACCGTTTCGAGGAAATCAAGACGTGAAATGACCTGACGCAGTATCGGAAGTCCGACTTGAAGCTCCCAATCTGAAAAATGCGGGATCAGATCTTCCAGAAAGACTTTCAGGTCGGAAATTTTCATCTCGCAGAGTTCCGCGATATTGCGATTTTGCTCTGGGAGCACGTTTTCAGGACTTCCAGCCTGATGTCGAATGCCGAGTTTTGTAGCGAGCGCCAGCGGCTGGAGGCGTTTTCCTTCGCAGGCCGGGCAGGGACGGTAACTGCGCCATCGGCTGAGAAAAACGCGGATCGGCATTTTGTATTTTCGGCGTTCGAGCCATGCGAAGAAGTGGTTCAGCCCTCCAAAGTTCGTTTCGGGTATCCCGTTCATCAGGAGTTCACGCTGTTCCTCGGTCAACTCTGCGTACGGGACATTGGTCGGCAGGCCGTTTTGGGGACCGAGAGCCAGCAGTTTTTCAAGTTCGTAGTGGTACGCCTGGGAATTCCACGGCGCAATGGCTCCCTCTGCCAGCGTTTTGCGTTTGTCCGGAATGACCAGTTCCATGTCGATGTCGATCGTGTTTCCGAATCCCTCGCAAACCGAACACGCGCCCAAGGGACTGTTGAAACTGAAAAGCCGCGCCTCGGGGACCGCGTAGTCGATGCGGCAGTGTTCGCAGGAGAGTTTCGTACTGTAGCTTCGTAAGAGCCATTGGGAACCATCCAGCATCCATGGCGTCCAGTTTGCAGCTGGATCGAGAGTTTCCATTTCTTCCGGCGCGGTCTGGATCAAGAGTGAGCATTTCCCGTTTCCGTGGTGAAAAGCGGATTCCAGCGATTCCCTGATGCGGTTTTCCGGCATTCCGGCGGCAAGCCGGTCGACGATGCAGAAGAGCGCTTCGTCACGCAGCGCCTGGAGAGTTTCTTCTTCCGTCGGGATGTTTTGAGAAAGATCTCTCATCTGATCTCCCAAAATGATCCGGATGAACCCCTCTTCGCGCATATTTCGGAAGTGCTCTTCCCAAGTTTCGGTCCGTTTTTCGTTCAGTTTCCAGAGCACGATGAAACGGGTACGCAGCGGGAGGAATGTCAGGAATTTTGTGACGGTCTCGGACGTCTCCCGATGGACTTCCTGACCGCAGGAGAGGCAGTACGTCGTTCCGATCTTCGCGTAAAGGAGCCGCAGATAATCGTAGGTCTCCGTAGCCGTTCCGACGGTCGAACGGCTGGATCTCGTCGGAATGTGTCCTGAGACAGCGATCGCGGGGGGGATCCCTTCGATATTTTCCGCTTCCGGTTTTTCCAGCTGATCGAGAAACTGGCGCGTGTAGGGAGAGAAACTCTCGATGTAGCGTCTCTGCCCCTCGGCGTAGAGCGTATCCAGTGCCAGGGAACTTTTTCCGCTTCCGCTCACGCCGCAGATGACGACGAGTTTTCGATGCGGAATGTCCAGATCGACGTTTTTCAAATTGTGGACCGCGACTTTGCGAAGGATAATTTTACCGCCAGTTCCCATGCGAAATTTCCTCAGGAGTGGATGTGATCCCGGAATCGGATCGGATCGATTTTCTGTTTACTGTTTACTGCTTATTGTTTATTGTTTATTGTTTATTGTTTGCTGTTCACTGATCTCTGTTTGTGTTATGCCGTTAGTTTGTTTTTTTACTTGTCTGTTCCGCCGGGTCTTCCTTTGTAGTCCGTCTGATAGAAGCCGTTCCCTTTGAATGCGAGTCCTGCGCACGCCTGAAGGACTCTCCGTGCTTTTTTCTTGCCGCAGCTGGGGCATTTCATCGTTTCCGGCGCGTCAAAAGACTGGATCTCTTCAAATTCGTGACCGCAGGCACTGCACTGGTAACTGTACATTGGCATGATGGGAAAACCTCAAACTTTCCGTAAAAAATGAATTGGATCAAAAATGAAAAAAGCGTAAAACGCGAAAATGCGAAAATGCGAAAACGCGAAAACGCGAAAATGCGAAAATGCGAAAACGCGAAAACGCGAAAATGCGAAAACGCGAAAACGCGAAAATGCGAAAATGCGAAAATGCGAAAACGCGAAAACGCGAAAACGCGAAATTTCCGGAGCGTGAACTCTCGGAAATTTAGTCCTGCCGCAGTTTTTCAGGGGTAATCTTCACCGCCTTTGCAGAACGGATTGCACCGCAGGATGCGCCACGCGCCTTTTAGCGACCCGTACACGAACCCGTATTTTCGGACCGCCAAGATGTAGTATTGACTGCATGTTGGGTGAAATCGGCACTGAAGTCCGATGACGTAGTGAAGAGTGTGCTGATAGATCCGGACGAGCAGTATCGCCAGATTTCTCGGTATGTGCCACACAAAACGTCCAGTGTGCTGCAATGCGGATCTCCATTGCATGGAAAACTCCTAGTCAATATTATTTTGTCTGATTATATCACGTTTTGATTTTTTTGCAACGGACTGCATCAATTTTTGCAGAGATTTCTGGAAATCTGCTATGGAATCTGCACGCCGAGCTTTTCCAGGAACGACGACGAAGTCCATTGGGGGGAAACCTTTTTCGGACGGTCTTTCTGCTTCGGATGGCGAGTATGGGTCTGGGGCTGAGACGGATCCCGCGGCAGCGTTCTTCTCCAATTCGTTCCCATCGCATTCGTATCTCTCCAATTTTGCGACGGTGAGTCGAAATGCTTCCCGGACGAGACGCTTCCAGCGAACGCGTTCGACGGCGCATCCGTAGCGTTTTGAAATGGAGAGTCCGACGCGTGAGGTACTCCTTCCGTTCGGCAGCCCGTAGACGATGAGAAGTCCATCTGCTGCGGAACATTTCCGCTCGAATACCGTTTTGAATTCGGCCGTTTTTTTGATGGAAAAAGACTCTTTCACCACTGGATCCCCGCACGCAGATCGTTTGAATTTTTCTGTTCCATCTTCAAAAACATATCGGCTTCTTCCTGCGTTACGTTTTGGGGAACCTGCACCAAGATCTCCACGAAAAGGTCCCCGGCTCCGGATCTTGCCTGAACGCCAGCCCCTTTGATGCGGAGTTTCTTCCCGCTGGAAGTTCCTGGCGGAATGTTGAGGAACCCTTCTCCTTTGGGCGTCGGGATCGGAACTTTCGCTCCGAGGACAGCTTCCGAGATGGAGACTGGGAGACGCAGCGTCAGATCGTTCCCTTGGCGCGAGAAGCAGTGGTGGGGGCTCACGTGGACCGTTAGGAACAGATCGCCGTTCGGTCCTCCGTTTGGCGAGCTTTCTCCAAGTCCGTGCAGCCTCAGTTTCTGTCCGTCTTCGATCCCCGGCGGAATTTTCGCGGAAATTTTTCGCGTTTCTCCGGAGTGGTTTCGGATGGAAATGTTGGCTTCCGTTCCTTCAACGGATTCTTCAAAGGGGATCGTGACGGCATGGTAGATGTCCTGCCCTTTTACGGGAGCGTACCGGGAGTATCCGCCTCTTGAACCGCCGCTGGACCAGTTTCCAAATCCGTCGTTGAAATCGCGTGCGTCTCTTGCGGAGGCTCTTCCGCCGCCGTGATTACGGAAAAAGGCGCCGGGATCGAATCCGCCTCCGTTTCTTCTTCCTCCTCCACCGCGTCCCTGACCGCCGAAAAGGTCGTCCATGTTGAATTCCCATTCCGCGCCGCCGTTTCTGGATCCTCCGAAACCGCCGAAACCGCCGAAACCGCCCGCTCCGCCGCCCTGGAATTTCTCAAAATCGGGGCCGAACTGGTCGTACTGCTTCCGTTTCTTTTCATCGTTCAGGACCTCAAAAGCTTCTTGAAGTTCCTGAAATTTTGCCTTTGCGTTTTTGTCGTCAGGATGCAGGTCCGGATGGTATTTTTTCGCCAATGTCCGGTACGCTTTGCCGATCTCATCTTTGGTCGCGGACCGGCTGATGCCAAGTATCTTGTAGTAGTCTGCCATGATATTTTCTCAAAAAGGAGGTACGTTTCAGTCGTTTTGCTGCACCATGACGATGCTCGCAAAGGAGACGCAGCTGTGAGTTTCTTCATCCACGCTCTGCTCGTAAGAGAGAAGTTTTCCTTCTTTTCCTCTTCCGAGGGTCTCCAGGATCCGGAGCGTGCAGTAGATCGGTGCGACGCCGCAAATTTTATTGGCGTTGAAGGACCCCAAAATATTCTGCCAAAAACCGCGGGGATCCATTTTTTGGATCGTTTCGAGGACTTCCAGATCGGTCTGGCGGATCTGATCCTGACGCGCGGCATCCACTGGCTGCGGAGTGTCGTACATTGGGCCGAGATGGGCAAGATCCGAGGACGCCATCACGAAATATTTCGCCTTTCCGGCCGATTCGTCTTCGCGGATCACCTCCGCAAGGGACTCGATGAAGAGACGCACCACGTCATTTTCGTCCGGATATTCAACGTCACGTGCCGCGAAGAAGGGGAGGAAGGAATTCACGAGGATCGGAACGATGCGTATCTCGCGTTTCTTCGTTTCTGCAAGATACTTAAGGAAAATGGCCTGGAACTCGATGGAGTGCTCATCGCGGTGCACGAAATCATCGCCGAAGAGATCCACGGCTTCACGCGCCTCCTGGTTTTCCGCCTGGTCTTCCAGTTTCGCATACTTTTCCATGAACTTTTTTGCCGCGCGTTTCTGAAAATCATGATCCGTCGGCAAAACCCCCAAAGGCGTGTCGAAATCCTTTGACGAAAACGCGAATTTTTCCTGCATCGGATTGTGCGACGTTCCTAAGATCAGAAAAACGTCCGCGTCGGAATGCTCTGCGACCGCCTGAAACGTCCAGCCATAGGATAGACCGCCGCGCTCCGGTTCCGCGTGCGTCGTGACTGCCCCGCAGATCTTCTCCGGAAAGAGCGTTCGGAAGTCTTTTTCCGGATCCTCGGCTTTGGTGACCTTTCGGGGAAGTTCGAGCATCTCCGCGATCATTTTTCGGAGTTCCTTCGCCGTTTTGGGGTATGCGCCTCCCGCCATGGCCGCCGGCCGGTACTTTTCCCGCGCGTAGGAGTTTTTCTCGTTTCGGAGGAACTTTTCGAAATTGGGACCGTCCAGATAGTGGAGCCGATCCAAATACGCGACCATTTCCTCAAGGTCCTTCATCTCCATCGGCTCATTCGTCGTCTGGGTGAACTCCTCGAGGATCTCCTGCATCGTCCGGTGTCCGTCCATCATCGAGATCAGGATCGCCAGCGGAATGGGAAGCACCAGCGGCGGGGCAAATCCCTCCGGATCCTCCAGCAGAAAATGCTGCGGTTTCTGCTCTTCTCCGTCAGCCTTCTGAAGACGCTGCTCCGGCGGCAAGTACGGCGAAAGCGTCAGATTGCGCATCGATGGACGTTCCATAAATGAATCCCTTTCCTCTCTTCTTCGGGGGTCGATTTCCTATTTTTCCGCCTTCAGTTCGCGGACGCGGATCGAACGGAGCTTCGTCTCGCAGCAGTAGTTCGTCACTCCGAGCGGCTGCGAATACTCCACTTCAAAACGTGTGCTGAATTTATTTTCCGCCCTCGGGCAATCCACGACCTTTTTGTCGTCCATCCAGCCTTCGATCCGGTCATCATAGACCCGGACGCGGAATGTGTTCCACTGCTCGTTTTTCGTCATGATGAGCTGCATCGTCTCATTCTCGCTCGCATCGAAACCATTCACACAGGAAAGTCCAAAGACGCTTCCGCCCCAGCCTCCGTTGATGAACGTGCAGTATCCGTCTTCACCCACCGGAAATGTGATCGCCGCGTAAAAATCAAACCCCATCGTCCGGCTCGCTTCCACTTCGATCTCGTAATTCGAGCGGAAAGGAAACTCACCGTCCCACGCGATCCCGCTGACCATGGCGCCCATGCCGATCGTCATGATGCCGTTTTCGATACTGACTTCGCCTTCTCCGCCGAACTCGGGAATTTTCCATCCGGTGAGGTCTTTGCCGTTAAACAGAGAGATCCATCCCTCGGCATTCGCAGCAGGAAGCGTGTCCGCAGCGGGAGCATCCTGTGCCTGGGTGGAAACCTGAGCGTTCGGGAAAACGGCAGTGAACGCCAAAAGGACGCTGAAAACCAAAAGTGTGCGCAAAAACATTGATTTCATGGAGGGGCTCCTTGAATGGAATAAAAATGGACAGTTCATCGGGACGGTTCTGCCTGAAAACTTGAGGCCAGCATCCGATTTGCTTGAAATGAAACAGGACAAACACATTTAATTATAGTCAAAACTGCGAGAATTGGAAGGTGGAGGGTTGGAAAAGATCCGATTTTCGTCGAACTTTACAGAAAATTTCCGTCAAACTTTTTTTAACTTACGGAAATTGCCAAGTTTCAGGAATTGAAACGAATGGCGGAAAAAAACAAAAAAATCGGAAGAAATGCACCGGCGGGGCTTGACAAAAATAAAAAATCCGCGATAATAGGGCGTATGAAATGGCTCCTGCACGGCTTTTGTGCGGATCATTCACTCTGGGCGATTGGCTCAGTTGGTTAGAGCGCCGCCCTTACAAGGCGGATGTCACAGGTTCGAGTCCTGTATCGCCCACTTTTTTATAGACACTTCGCGCCAAGCTGGTGCAGAAGTGTTTTTTTTGGGGGAGGAGGCTCGTCCGGAATGGTTTTGATGTTTTCCTCAATGAAAAGCCCCGAACGGCAGAAGGACTGAACGCTCGGGGACTCTTTTTTTAAGGAAGGATGCGGGCGGGACCGGTCTTCACCTTATTTGCAGATGCGGATGTTGCGGTAGTAAATGGTGGATTTGCCGTGGAGACCCTGGAAGCCAATGTAGCCAACCGTGTCCGCGTCCGCAAGAGCTTTGCCCTGGAATTTCTTTTCAATGTCCGTGCCGTTCGGGCTGACTTTTTTGTCGGTCCACTGGCTCATGTCCATTTCGTTGATCAGTTCGCCGTTGAGCCAGATCTTAATGGTGGAGCCTTTGCAGACGACTTTCATTGCGTTCCATTCGCCAGCCGGTTTCGTCACGACTTTCGTCGGGGCCTGGTAACCGTAGAATGCGCCGTTTCCATGGTAGTTCGGTTCCGTTCCTGCATCATCCAGAAGCTGGATCTCGACCGTATTGGGGATCCAGTTTCTTTTGTCCGAGCACTTGATCAGGAATCCGGCGTTGGCGCGTTCGGAGAGTTTGTACTCGAACGAGATCGTGCAGTCGCCGATCTTTTCCTTCGTCCAGATGGCGGCATCACGGGCAGCGCACAGCTCGCCGTTTTCGTTGATGGACCAGATGCTGGCGTCGTAGTCCGCGTTTTCCAAATTATTTCCGAACAGGGGCTGGCAGCATTCCGCCGCGAAGCAGCTGGAAGCCGAAAGAACGAGTGCGCACAGAGCGAACCAAATCTTTTTCATTGAACTTTCTCCATTTTGAAATTTTAGGTTGGTTAGGTTAGTTAAACTTTCTATATTATGAACGATTTTGGATTTTTTGTCAAGTAGAGAAACTGGATTTTTTCAAATTTCTTCTTCTCATACGGAATCGGAAAGTAGAGGGGCTTCTGTCTGGATACTCATTGGGATCCGTTTGGCGATCTGGCGTGAACTGGTACGCAGCTGCCGGAGGAAATGGACCTTTTTTAGGGATTTCTTGCTTCAAATTTTAGGGATTTCTTGCTTCAAAACGCGGGGGGCGTCTTGACTTTTGCGAGGTCTTGAATTATATTGGAGTACAGAATGGTTTCGTGAGCAGGCAAAATGACGGGAAACATGATTTTCAGAACACGAAAAACACCTTTTAGAAATGGCATTTATTTAGAAATGGCCTTTGGAAAAATTCGAATATTTAATATTTATGGATAGAAAACCGAGAGCGCCTAGGAATCGAACGCTGACACTTTCTCCGGAAGAGTATGAGAACTTCCGAAAACGGCTGACTCCCATTCCGGAAGCCCCTTTTGCGTTGAATGAGGTCGAAAACAGCGTGCTGCATGGGGATCTTTTCGAACTGATCGAAAAACTTCCCTCTGGTTTCGTCGATCTGATGGTCATCGATCCGCCGTACAATTTGGATAAAAACTTTCATGGTTTCCAGTTTTCACACACATCCGGAAATGACTATGCGGAGTACCTGGAAAGCTGGTTTCCCAAACTTCTCCGCCTTCTGAAACCGCACGCGAGCGTCTATTTATGCGGTGACTGGAAATGCACGGCCGACCTGTTTTCCGTGATGGAAAAATTTCTGAAAGTCCGAAACCGGATTACTTGGCAGAGAGAAAAAGGGCGCGGTGCGCAGCATAATTGGAAGAACTGCTGCGAGGACATTTGGTTCGGCACGGTTTCGGACGATTACCATTTTGATGTGGAGGCTGTGAAGATGAAACGGAAAGTTTTGGCCCCCTATCGCAAGGACGGCAAACCGAAAGACTGGGAGGAGTGCGAGGAGGGAAATTACCGTTTGACGTTTCCTTCCAATTTCTGGGACGACATTTCGATCCCGTACTGGTCGATGCCCGAAAATACAGACCACCCGACTCAGAAACCGGAAAAGCTCATCGCGAAACTGATCCTCGCAAGTTCCCGGCCGGGCGACATGGTCTTCGATCCTTTCCTGGGAAGCGGAACGACTGCGGTCACGGCAAAAAAGCTGGGACGCCGATTCTGCGGGATCGAACAGAACGAAGAGTACTGCTGCTGGGCCGTTGCGCGACTTGACCGGGCGGAAACGGACTCTAAGATCCAAGGGTATGAAGACGGCGTTTTCTGGGAACGGAATACCTGCGGCGCCCAGAGGTCTCACCAAAAAAAGGTCCATGAAAAAGAATCGTAGAAACGCTCGAAAAGTGCGTACCGGTCTGGTCTGATCTCATCACTGAGAGCACTAAAAAGAAAGAGGAAAAAGGGAGTGAACGTCTCCTGACACGAATTTCACGAAAAACGCGAAAAGACACGAAAGATTTAAAATATTTTTGATCGTCTTTTGGTGAATTTCGCATTTTTTCGAGTTTTTCGTATTTTTTGTCGTTTCAGCGGTGCGATCGGCATACAGTCACCGAAAGATCCAAATTTTGAAATTTCCCTGAAAGGACCGGCTTGCCAAAATCCTGAAATCTGGTATACTTGACCTCTGGAAAACATTTTGAACTTGATCGATTTCGGGAGTTTTTTTATGGCACAGCTCATTCTCAGGGATTTAACTTACGCACTTGGATACCCTCCGCTGGTGGATCACGCGAACATGACAGTCGATCCCGGGGAAAAGATCGCGCTCATTGGACGGAATGGAGCCGGGAAATCGACGCTCCTGAAACTCCTGAACCAAGAACTTTCTCCTGACTCCGGCGAGATCATCCGCGTGCAGGGACTCCAGACGATGCTTCTGACGCAGCAGGTCCCCGTCGATCTGAACGGCAGGGTGCTGGACATCATCACGTCTGGACTTCAGAAAGATGGGGAACTTCTCTCGCGTTTTCATGAAGTCACTGCAGGGATCGCCCGTGCTTACGAAACGGAAGAATACGCAAAAGCCGAAGCTCTTCAGAAGGAACTCGACCGCCTGCAGCACGAGCTGGAAGTCTCCGGTGCGTGGGAGATCCAGCGCAAGGTGGAAAGCGTCCTTCAAAAGATCGGCATCGACGGCGAAGCGGAGATCTCGACTCTTTCCGCAGGCAAGAAACGCCGCGTTCTTTTTGCTCGTGCGATCGTGGCGGAGCCGGACATCCTCCTGCTTGACGAACCGACGAACCATCTCGACCTGAATTCCATCCTCTGGCTCGAAGATTTCCTGAAAAAATACAAAAAAACGGTCCTTTTCGTGACGCACGACCGAATGTTTCTCCGAAGCATCGCGACTTCCATTTGGGAACTTGACCGCGGGCATCTTTACCGGTACGACTGCGGATACGATACCTACCTGGAACGCCGAGAACAGCGTCTTCACGCGGAAGAAAAAGAGCTGGAGCATTTTCAGAAAAAACTCGCGCAGGAAGAGGTCTGGATCCGTACGGGGATCATGGCCCGGAGGACTCGAAATGAAGGCCGCGTCCGTGCACTGAAACAGATGCGCCGCGATGCCGCTTTGATCCGAAAAGACCCGGGGACCGCCAAACTCCAGATCCAGGAGGGCGTCACTTCCGGTCGGCTCGTGGTCCAGACGAAAGGTCTGAATTTCTCTTTCCGAAGTGAGAATGGCGAATTTCCGATCGTGAAAGACCTCAGTTTCCAGATCATGCGCGGAGACCGCATCGGTATTCTCGGCCCAAACGGTGTCGGGAAGACGACGCTGCTGCGGCTCATTCTCGGCGAGATGGCTCCGGATTCCGGCTCGATCCGGCACGGGACGCAGCTCCAGGTCTCCTATTTCGACCAGCTGCACGCTGCGCTGGATGAAGAAGCGTCCGTCCTCGAGAACGTAAACGACGGCTCGACGCACGTCATGATCAACGGCTCGAAGCAGCACGTGCTGGGTTACCTGCGCGACTTCCTTTTCTCTGAAGAACGCGCGAAAATGCCGGTCAAATTCCTCTCCGGAGGAGAAAAAAACCGTCTGCTGCTCGCCAAACTGTTCACGAAACCGTCGAATATCCTCGTGATGGACGAACCGACGAACGACCTGGATATGGAAACGCTCGAACTTTTGGAAGAGAAGCTCTCGCAGTATCCCGGCACTCTGCTTCTGGTGAGCCATGACCGCGAATTCATCAACAATGTGGTGACCTCCACGCTCGTTTTTGAAGGAAACGGAATCGTGAAGGAGTACGTCGGCGGTTACGATGACTGGTATTTCCAGAGCCGTCAGGAAGAGCAGGCGGAAGCGGAACGGCAGGCAAAAGCGCAGCAGAAGAAAGCCGCGAAAACGGAAAACGCCAAGTCCCAGACGAACGCAGCTGCATCCGTCAAACCGGCGCCGGAAGGAAAGCACCTGACGTACAAAGAGAAGCTCGAGTTGGAAAAACTGCCGGGAGAGATCGAGAAAATGGAACTTCAGCTGCAAGAGCTCAACGGAAAACTTGCCGATCCGGAATTTTACCAACGGGATGAAAAAGAGTTCATCCGAACGGCTCAGGAAGCTGAAAAAGTGCAGCTCGCACTGGAAAAACTCTACGAACGCTGGGATGAACTGGAAGGCTGAGAAGAGGGAAATGCGCCTGGATCAGAAAAAGTGCATTCGCAGGCTGCGTACCGGTTTTCCGTGTTTTCCGCGGTGAAACTGGTACGCAGTTCCCGGAAGTACCAAAAAATGAAAAGGGGATCATGAGATCCAGGTGACCGCACTTGTGTTTGGGCTCCGTTTCGTCCTAGAATTTCGGTCTGGAATTTCGGTCTGGAATTTCGTCCTGGAGTTTCGGTCACTGGAGCGGGATCGGGTCAGTCAGTTCTTCACCGTCGGGGAACGTTCGCGGAAGTTTGAAAACCTCGCCGCGAATGTTCGAGAAGTAAAGATCGGCTTCGGAAGGGCTTCGTCCATGACCGTCTGCCCAAAACGCGAAAAAATCCTCATGCCAGTCGATCGGACGGCGCGGGTAGCAGTGATTTCGCGGACTGTTTTTCGTCATCTGACGGATCTTTTGCCAGCTTGCACCGCGGTCCGAGGAGCTCCAGAGAGAGACTTCTCCCCCCGTATTGAACTCCTGCGGGCCGGATCCGTCCGTGGCGACGACGCGCCAGGTCCCGTCTTTTTCGACGTAGAGAGAACCGAAATCGTAATTGTTGTCCGATTCGGTGAGCTTGCGTATCTCCCACTTTTCACCGTTCCACGCGCACGTAAACCATTCCCTCGGCCCCGCATCCGGACCGCTTCTCCAGCCGCTGCTCGTAATGTAGAAAATGATCGGCCAGCCGTTTGCGTCGTAAACCAGATCCATGATGTAGACGTTCTTTTTTTCTGATTCATAGTCATGGACCAGAGCAGGGCATTTTTCTGTCAGCATCGGCGTTTCAAGCGGTTTTCCGTCGATCGTCTGCCAGGTCTTGCCGCCGTCAAGGGACTCTGCATAGTAGAGATCCGTCCGCCAGTTCAGACCAACGCGCCCTTCTGCTGCATTGTGCGGATGGTAGTTGAACGTCGTTCCGAGCTTGAAGACTCCGTCTTTTTTCCAGACCGCCGCGTTCTGGTAGTGTCCGTGCTGCATGGCTGCCAGAGGTCTCCATTCGCTCCAGAGGACGCCGTCTTTGCTTTTCATGAAACTGACGATCCGCGCTGCACGCGACTCCGGGGCATTGAGGACCGACCGGTCGTACGTCGTGAAGAAGGCGAACATTCCCTCGCCCCTGACGCTGAAGACCTGCAGATAGGAAAAGTTAGTCATGGGGACTTCTTTGCCATTCTCCATCTTGAGCGCTTTGACCAGTTCAAATTCCGAGATGTCGTACGGACGGACACTCCGCGTGATGTAAGACGGACGGCCTGTGCCGTGGCTGGTGGAGAAGATCCAAATGTGCCCGGCATCATCGATCGTCATGACCGGATTGTCGTGTGCGTCTTCCGTCTGCTTGTCCAGAATGATCACGGGGCGCGCCAATTTTCCGGTCGAATGGTCAAAGAAAGAAACTTCGTGAAGGAGCGTTTTCCCCGTCAGGTCGGTGCCGCCGTAGCAGAAGAACGTTTTGTTTACCTCCGGCCGGTACACGCTGAACGGATAGTGATTCGCTGGATAGGTACCCAGCCCCCCCGAGTATTTGTAGCCGTACTGATCGCCGCTTGCCTGATTGAAGTACCAGATGCTTCGGAAACCGCTGTCTTTGGCATTGAGGAGAAGACCGGCACCGCCGTAAACTGCCTCTTCGAGCCGGAGCTCCGGGGACACGAGACTGACGGGGAGTCCATCCTGCATGCGGGAGGAACTCCACCAAACGGCAGGCTCAGCATTCGGGCGGACGTTTTTCTGTTCCGCGGACGGTCCTTCGGTAAGTTCGGCGAGTTCGGTGTGTTCGGCGAGTTCGGCGAGTTCGGCGAGTTCGGTGTGTTCGGTGTGTTCGGCGAGTTCGGCGGCTTCTGCTGCGCTCAAGACGCGGGAGTAAAGGCGAATGTCTTCCAGTGCGCCGCTGAGATTCCGCTGCGGATCCGAGGCACAGGCTCCGATCTTTATGTGCCGTGCGGTGAATCCGGAGCGGCGAATGTCTGTTTTCCAGACGTCGGCTTCCCTTCCGTTGAGGTAAAGACGAACGTTCTGTCCGTCGCAGGTCCCGACAAGGTGAAACCACTTTCCAATTTCAGGAATCGGTATGTTTGCGTGCCCGTAGCCGTTCATTTCATTGGTCTGGACGAGAAAACGGATCCGCCCTTTGTACGCATAAAGCGTCCAATCCTGAGCCGGGGTGCCGGAGGTCAGGAAGATCTGGGACTCTTTCTCTTCGTTCATCCGGACCCAGACGGAAACGGAAAAAGATCTTGGAGTGATGGGAACGGCATTCGTCTGGACCTGAAAAGCGGTGTTTCCATCGAAAACGATCCCTTTTCCGGCTGGCTCTGCGCTGGCAGTTCCGAAAAAGCCCAAAAAAAGACAGAAAATCGGAAAAATGCAGAAACGAACGGCATTTTTGAGCATTGGGAAATTTGAAAACATGATACTCTCCTAAAGGAACGTGTGTTTGGCAGCAGCGGGGCCAAAAACCGCGGTCAACTCTGTCATTTTACCGCAGATACGGAGAATGCGCAAGGACCGGTATCGCGGATCTGCAAAAAAACGGAAATTTCTTTTGAGTTCCCGGATGGACCTCAAAAGAATTTCCCTGGAACGCGGCATTTGGGGAGAAACGAAGGCCTTTTTTTTGGAAAAAATTCCCATTTTCTCGATGGCTCCAGTTGACATTTTGAAATTCTTGCTTAAAATGGAAATAGAATTGATTTTTCTGTTTTTTGTTTTCGGTCAAAATGCGTCCGAAGTTTCTGCAGGGGACAGTAAAGTCACACGAATAAAAAAAAGAAAGGATCTGAAATGAAACACGATCGCCGTAATTTTCTGAAAACGACCGCCGCCATTGGTCTGGCCTCCGTCATGCCGTCCTACCTGGTTCACGCGCAAAACGGTAAACCCCCCGTCTCGGAACGGATCCGTACGGGCTGCGTGGGGCTTGGGCCTCAGGGAAACGGGAATGCACACGGTTTTAACGGGATCTCCGACATCACGGCACTTTGCGACGTTGATTCGGTCTACGGACTTCAGCGTGCTCTGAACGGCAAGATCGGACGTCGGGAAGGGGACAAATACTTCCAGCCGGACACGTACAAAGATTACCGCCGGATCCTTGACCGCGGCGACATCGACATGGTGAGCATCGGTACGCCGGACCATTGGCACACGAAGATCGCGGTGGAAGCGATGCAGGCAGGCAAACACGTTTTCTGTGAAAAACCGCTGACGCTGACGCTTCAGGAAAACGAACTGGTCCGCAAAGCCTGCGCGAAGTACGGCAAAGTTTTTCAGGTCGGCACGATGCAGCGTGCAATGAAAAACCAGTTCGCGACCGCGGCTCTGATGGTCCGAAAAGGAGTCCTCGGCGAGATCCAGCGTGTGACGTGCATCACGGACGGCGGACGGGAATCCCCGGTCATCGCTCCGGCACCGGTCCCGGAATCCCTCGATTGGGAAATGTGGCAGGGACAGGCTCCCGCTCACGAATTCCTCGCAGGCGGCGGTCCGAACCGCTTCGATCCGCTCGGCATCGCCCCGCAGTACAGCCGGCATCATCTCACGTTTCGGTGGTGGTTCGAGTACTCCGGCGGAAAGATCACCGACTGGGGCGCGCACCATGTGGACTGCGCACTCTGGATCCTCGACCGTCAGACTCCGGACAAAATGCCGATCTCCTACCATCTGGAAGAGGCGGCATTTAACGTCGATCTCCGTGACGGAATGCCGGTCCAGACCGACCTCTACAATACGCCGGTGAGATTCCGCATCTCCATGAAATTCGCGGACGGACCGGACTTCATCGTCACGAGCCGCGCGAAAGACGGAAACGGCATCCTCATCGAAGGGACCAAAGGCCGAATCCACGTCAACCGCGCCCGGATCGCCGGGAAACCGTACGAATCGGGAGAATGGAAGGAACTCATCACGGAAGATGACTACACGGCCCTCTACCATGGAAAGCCGTTCGAGGGGCACAAAACCAACTTCCTCCGCTGCATCCGCGAAGGGGGAAAACCGGTCTCCAACGCCGTTGAGAATACGTACTCGATGGAGATCTGCCACCTCTGCAACCTTGCCTGCCGCCTGAAACGCGACATCCAGTGGGACACGCAGACCGGACGCATCGTCGGTGATGAACTGGCCGCCTCATTCTTCAGCCGCGAACAGCGAAAGGGCTACGAGCTTCCGAAAGTGGATTGATCCAGGTTTCACACAGAAACGCTTCACACGGAAACTCGGCCGGCACCAAACGGCCGCGGCGTCGGCTTCTAATGGGGCGAACACGCGGCCGCTCGGTCATCTTCGTTTACGTTTGATTTCAGCTTAAATTACCCGTTTTCCGTCATAAAAGACAGAATCCGGCAGATCGTGGTACGTGACTTCAAAAAGTTTGCCAGATTCTCGCCGAAATATGATCGCAAAAAATGCAGAATACTCAGTCAAACTCGACTTTCTGCACCGTACAGCCAACGCCGTTCATGGTTTCTGCCAGACGGCAAAGCGTCGCTTCATCCGGATACGTTCCGATGATCGCGCCTCCGCTTCCCGCAAATTTCGCACTCACCCCGCACGCTCTCGCATTCTCGACCATCTCGATCTGGCCGGAAGCGATCTTGCAGATGCTGCGTCTCAAATCGAAATTCGCATCCATCAGCTCTCCCAGCCGAGACCAGTTCTTTTCCAGGATCGCGGTTTTCGCCAGGTCGGTGAGTTCCGCGAAACGCTTCATCGCGGCATGGACTTCCGGAACGCCGTCGTTCCAGCGGTGGCGCAGGTCATTGTGCACGATCTCCGTCGGTTCGCTGACGTCCGTTTTAAAGGCGATATACAGCGGCGGCAGGTCCGCAGGATCCAGCATGACCGGCTCGTAAATACCGTACTCCAGACCGTTTTCCGTCCGCATTTTTTCACGAGAAAAATCCATCGCGGTCATTCCCTCGTAGACTTGGATGACGCGGTCCTGCAGTCCAGCGGTGATCCCGAGTTCATTCCGTTCGACAGACAGCACCAACGAGGGCTGAAGGTGTTTCGGGATCTCGATCCCGTAGAATTCCATCAGCGCACGCAGCGTCGCAACGATGATCGCACTGGATCCCGCCATGCCGACCTGCCGTGGAATATTCGTCTCGAACCGGACCGAAAACGTTCGCTCATGCAGCGGTATACCGTACGTCCTGCAGTACTCCGCGAACCGCTTGACGGCCGCCTTCACGAGCCGGACGCCTCCGTAGTATCCGTGGAGCCGGACGTCTTGGACCAGAGCGTCGATGGAACGGAACCGCGTATTGTTTTCGTTCATCACGATCTCCAGCTCGTCCCACTCGTAAAGCGTCACCTGCGCAAAATACGGCTTCAAAATGACCGAGATCGTCTTCCCGAAATAGCCGTCAGACGGATTTCCGATCACGCCGGCGCGGGCAAAGGCTTTTTTGCGGATGATCTGCATCGTCATGATTTTCCCTCAACACGCTGCTTTCTGTTCTCCGTTCCGCGAGAACTTCCAAACTAAATAAACTCTCGGATCTTCTGCCGGATCTCTTCGCCATGGTCCGGATCCGAGACGGCAAACTCGAGGAAGGCGGCAAAATAGCTTGCGTAGTTTCCAATGTCGAATCGGTGTTCTTCCGGCGTAACACGCACACCGTACACTTTCTTTCCGTCTGCGATCATGGCCTGGATCGCATCGGTGAGCTGGATCTCATCGTTTTTCCCCGGTTTCGTCACCTTGAGATACTCAAAGATCTCCGGCTGGAAAATGTAGCGGCTCGCCACGGCAAGGCGGCTCGGCGCTTCCTCTTTAGACGGTTTCTCCACGATATTCGCCAGCTGGAAAATATTCGGATCGGTGAGCTCCTTCGGCGCTGCGATGCCGTAACGGTGCACTTCATTTTCCGGCACCTCCTCAAACGCGATGACCGCATCGGCATCCCGCTCCTCAAAAACCGCGATCATACGCTCCACGACGCGCGCTTTGGCGTTCACTCCGAGTATCGTATCTCCCAGAGCCACGACGAACGGTTCGCGTCCGACGAAAGATTCCGCACAAAGGATCGCGTGTCCCAGACCGAGCTGTCTTCTCTGCCGCGTGTAGAAGTACTGCAGATCCGCCTTCTCAAACGCCAGTTCCGCCAAGAGGTCCTCTTTTCCCGTCTGACGCAGATGGTTGATCAGCTCCATATCCAGGTCGAAATGGTTTTCGATCGCCGTTTTCGTCTGCCCCGTGATGAACAGCAGTTTCTGGAGCCCGCATCGGTTCAATTCCTCCACGACGTACTGCACGACCGGTTTGCGTCCCACGGGAAGCATTTCCTTCGGGAGACTTTTCGTAAGCGGGATCAAACGAGTACCTTTCCCCGCAACCGGAATGACCGCGAGTTTTACCGACATGATTTTTTCCTTCCTGACCGAAGCCGGATCCATTAAAATTTAACTTTTGAGTAAAAATTTTTCATAATTTTCTATCTATAGCGAATTTTTGCCATTCTGTCAAGCAGGATCTTGAAACATACTCCGAAAATTTTCTTTTTTACAGGATTTCCTAAAAAATCATACTTGCTCAGTATTCCTAAACTCGCCAAACCTCCGTTTTTTTATTTTGCCGATTTTGTTTTTTTTACCCAAGTCATACTTTTTTGCCGTAAAATCCGGAAATTCTCAAAATCTCTTTTTTTTTCATTTGCAAAAAACCGATTCCTAAATATACTGTACATTGTATTTAAATGGCAAGATGATCCCCCCTGCGGTCACGACTGCGGGCCAGTATTCACTGAACCATACCCATGAAAAAGACACACTTAAACGCCATGACCCTGTTCCTGTCAGCAGCCGCTGCGGCAGGTCCATTTTTCGCAGGCACGCTTTTGGCTCAGTCCTCAGCCCCGGAATCCTCAGCACAGTCCGAGCTTTCCGCCCCGGCCCGCGTTCAGGCCCCGGCCCGCGTTCAGGCTCCGGCCCGCGTTCAGGCTCCGGTCCGTACGCTGGCGCCTCATGTTTTTCGCAAGATCGACCCGGCGCTGGATCAGATCCACATGGTCAACACATTCAACTTGAAAGACGGAACGCAGAAGGATCTTCCTTTCCGCTGGGCCAAGAACCAGCCGTTCTTTAATGATGTGTGGTATTTCGACTTTGAGATCAAGTCGCTGCGCACGATCGCACTTCCTTCTGTCGTGACTGTTGACGGGCAGAAGAAACCGGTGCTGAAAAAGTATCTCTACCTGATGTACCGCATCAAAAACCCGGCACAGTATTTCACGGTGAAGGAAGTGCAGACGGTGGACGGTGTCAGTGAGCTGAAAGGCCGTCAGGAAGAAGTGTATGGAAAATATCAGGAAGATGCGGAAACCGCCGCAGCTGCCGGTGCGTCGCTTGCCGCCTCGCTTCACACGGAGCAGGCACTTCCTGCCATAACGAAACTTTCCAACGTGGAAGCGATGCCGATGTCGTATGAGTTCATCACGCGCGATGACAGATCGCTCGAGTTCACGCCGTTGTTTGAACTGCGGATGGAAGACGAGCAGTGGATGGACCGGACGGATCGTCGGAAAAAGCTCCGCCGCCGTAAGCTGGTCGACGAATATAACCCCTTTGTGGTGAAAAAAATCGCTGAAAAGGAGCGTCCTGCGGGAAAACTTTACGGTTCTTGCGATTTTATTGGAAAAAAAATCAAGCCGGGTGAAGAGGTTTGGGGAGTTGCCATTTGGTCCGATCTCAACTTCACGGCAGACCGCTTTTCTATCGTAATTAACGGGCTCACGAACGTTCGGAAGTACGAAGAGGAAGAAGGGAAATATTTTTACAAAAATCTAAAATTAAACTATTGGCACCCCGGAGAGCTGGATATTTTTCGTTTTGGCCAGCCGGGGGGGCTTGACTTTGAATGGATTTTCGAGTAAAATACTTCCTGCTTGTTACTAAATTGGAAAATATTCACAATAAACTTTTTTTCAGGAGTGGGTACTCATGGCACATAAAAAAGGACAAGGCAGCAGCCGTAACGGTCGTGATTCCAATGCACAGCGCCGCGGTGTGAAACTTTACGCTGGTCAGGAAGCCAAAGCGGGCAACATCATCGTCCGTCAGTGCGGCAACAAATTTGACGCTGGTAAAGGCGTTGGTCAGGGAAAAGATTACACCCTGTTCGCTCTGGTCGACGGTTTCGTTCGTTTCGACCGTAAAGGTTCCCGCGTGAACGTCGTCGCAACTCGTGAAGAAGCCTGCGCTGCCCAGTAGTCCAAGCTTTTCATCGAAATAAAGAAAAAACGTTCCTCATTTTGGGGAACGTTTTTTTGTGGACATTCTGAAAAAATGGCTCTTTGGGTTCTTCAAAAAACGGTACACCCAATGATTTCTGCGAGAAAGACCGCAAGAAAAGCACTCCAGGCGATCAGGATGGCGGACTTTTCTATCTTTTGGGGAGTTTTTCCCAATCCCCAAAAACACCCCAGACCATTCCAGAGAAAAAGCCCCGCACTAACGGCACTGATCCCAAAAATCACGAGCGCAAAACGCGGCGTTCCGAGTGCGTAAAGTTCTCCCGCATCCGTCGGACCAACAGTCGAGAAGTCCGCTCCGAAATACGCACCATTGGCGATGAGGCAGAAACCGGCCCAAAATCGAAAAAGAAATTCGGCAGGCATACGAAAAAATTTCCAGCAAAGCCAGAAAATGACCGGGATGACACACCCGCCAACAGCTCCGCCCCAAAGGATCCATGTGCGATGCGGAGAGAATGCCGTCTCTGTTCTGGAAAAAGTCCAAGGGGACAGCACGACTTTTTCGACTTCCGTTCCGGCGCCAACTGCGGTCAGCACATGCCCCAGCTCATGCACAGCCTGAAAAGTCAGCCAGCAAAATGGGATCCAGGCCGCAAGCAGAAGAAAAAGAGGAACACGAAAACATGGAAAATACCGTTTCATGGTGAAGATTCCCCATTCCTTCAAACTATCTCCGATTTTTCCCAAAAAATGCCGGCAAACTGGAATTTACCGGCATCTGTATGAGGACAGGCTCTCTGAGAATTAGAGAAGTCCGTAGCGTTTCAGCGTTTCGATGAGCGACGCTTCCTGTTTTTCATCCAGCGGCGTGAGCGGCAGGCGAAGTTCTCCGGTATCCATGCCGAGAAGTTTCATCGCGGCTTTGACCGGGATCGGATTCGTCGCGAGGCTCAGCATGTCGCGGCAGAGCTGGAAGGTCTTGAAATGCCATTTCCGGGCCGTCTCCAAGTCGTTCGCGAGCATCGCATTACAGAGCGCGACCATATCCTGCGGCACGATATTTCCGACGACGGAGATGATCCCCTTCGCTCCGACGGCCATGTGCGGGAGCGTCATGCTGTCGTCGCCGCTCAGGACGGTCAGGTCGGTCTGCGCCAAAATACGGGAAGCCTGATCCATCGCGCCGGTCGCTTCCTTCACCATTTTGATGTTCGGGAGCTCGGCAAGCCGAATGATCGTTTCCGGTTCGATATTTTTCGCAGCGCGTCCGGGAATATTGTAAACACAGATCGGGATACTGACGGCTTCCGCGACCGCCTTGAAGTGCTGATAGAAACCTTCCTGCGTCGGTTTATTGTAGTACGGCGCAACGACCAATGCCGCGTCCGCTCCGGTATCTTCCGCCCAGCGGGTCAGACGGAGCGCTTCATGCGTGCAGTTGGAGCCGGTACCGGGCATGACTTTGCATCGGCCGGCAGCGGCGCGCACGACGGTCGTGATGACTTTCTCATGCTCTTCATGCGTCAGAGTCGGCGACTCTCCCGTCGTTCCGACCGGCACCAGACACGTGACTCCAGAGCGGATGAGGAACTCGGTATTGCGTTCCAGCGCGTCGTAATCCACTTTGTCATCTTTAAAAGGAGTGACCATTGCAATGGAAAGTCCCGCATATTCTTCTGCACGTGTTTTCATGAAAAATGTTCCTGTCTGGAATGGATGGACCTGAAATCTAAAAAAACTCCGCATTCATTCGGATACGGTCTATTATACTCCGTTCATCGATTCTCTCAAGGGGGAGCGTGGGGAAACATTTTGAAATTTCCCGAAAAACTCACCCCGCAAAACCCTCAAACCCGTTGACATAGCGCGAAATTTCTGCTAAAATCAGAGAAATGTGAAAAAGGACCCCGCAAAATGCCCGTTTCGCCTAACATTCGATCCGGCATTCGATCCGGCATTCGATCCGGCATTCGATCCGGCAGACCTCCTTTTTCGTTTCCTTCCTCATACCCCTTTTGAAAGAAAGGTCCTGCCATGAAAAAAAGTTTGATCTTCCCGCTTCTCCCGGCACTCGCACTGGTTTTGACGCTCGGTTTCTTTACAAACACGGCCACCGCCCAGGAACGTCTAGCTCCGCCGGAAGCAGTTTGGACCTTGGATGGCAAAACGCTCGATGATTTTGAATGTTTCCTCGACGGCGGCGTCAAAAAAGAAGACGTTTTCAAGATCGAAGACGGTATCCTCAAAGTCGGCGGCACTCCGTTCGGCTGGCTTGCACCGAAAGATCTGAAGCTCCGCAATTTCGTCCTCACGGCCGAGATCTGCTATCCGACCGACGATCCGAACGTGAACAGCGGCTTCTTCCTCCGCATGAACGACGCGGAAGGCCGTCCCTCTCCGGCTTTCCTTCCGCCGTGCATCGAATGCCAGCTCCAGACGCAGCAGATGGGGCATCTGTTCGGCTTCCACGGCCACACGCTCATCGGTGCGGCAGAACGCTACGACTACCGCCCGCGCTCCGTCGACGGTGAAAAGGTCCGTGCGGAACTGCACCGCGTCAAGAACGTCAAAAACGCCCAGAAACCAGGAAAAGAATGGAACAAAATGGTCATCATCTGCCATGAAGACGCCATTCTCGTCCTGCTCAACGGTCAGCCGGTGAACTGGGTCTGCAATGCGTCGAACATTGAAGGCAAATTCGCGTTCCAGTCCGAAGGCGGCGAGATCTGGTTCCGCAACGTCAAGATCTTCACGAAAAAATAAAGGGATCTTCCAAAAAATCAGCGATCCTGTCCAAATACACGGAGACGTTTTCCCAAAAACGTCTCCATTTTTTAAAAAATGCGCTGAAAACTTCCGAATTTACAAAAAATTTACAAAACTTAAAAAAAGGCTGAATATTCTTGCCGTATACTATGAATGTCAGGTGAGGGGAGACCCGCGAACCTGAAGTTCAAAAACGAAAACAAAAACGAACACCCCTTTTTCCAGCAGGAGAAAATATCATGTCGAAAAAGATCCTTTCCATTCTCGTTCTGAGTGCTGCTTCCCTCCTGGTCTCCGGATCCGGAAACGCTGTCAAAGCCGATTACGAGCCGGCACTGTACCGGGCTGCCAAAAGGGGCGATGCCGCGAAAGTTCAGCAGCTCATCGCGCAGGGCGCCGACGTAAATGAAGTGACCGACGATGCGGAGACTCCGCTTCATGGTGCTGCGGAACGCGGCCAGCTCGAAACAGCAAAGATCCTCATTGAAAAAGGCGCGAATGTGAACGCGGAAGACGAAGACAGCTCTACGCCGCTTCATGAAGCGTGCGACGGACGAAATCTTGAGCTCGTGAAGCTCCTCGTCGAGAAAGGTGCGAAAGTCAACGCCGTCAATGATGACCGCGAGACTCCGCTGCACATCGCGGCAGAGGACGGAACGCTGGAGATCGTGAAGTACCTGGTCGAAACGGGCGCCGACATCCGCGCGGAAGATGAAGACCGGGAAACTCCGGCGGAAAAGGCGCGTGAAGAGCGTCGGGACGACATCGCGGATTACCTCGAAGGACTTCAGAAATAGAAGCCTATCGGATCGGCTCGGAATTTCAGAGGGCATCCTCCCGTCCCCCCTTGGGAAGAGCACGCAGGATCGGAAAGCGTGCTCTTTTTTTGAAGTCCCCCCCTTTTTTTTCTTTCGATTTTTGCTATATTTCCGTTTGGAATCAAAATGATCTCCGCCTTCCCCCATTTCGGAGACCGCCGGCACAGTAAAAAAACCTTTCAGCGAGATCACAAAATCATGAGTACAGAACGAATTTTGATCATTGAAGACGATCCGACGATCCGCGAAGTTCTGGAAATGCTTCTCCAGGCACGCGGATTCCAGACCGTCTCGGCAGGGAGCGGCGAGCTTGGATTGAAACGCATTGAAGAAAAGGATCCGGATCTCGTTCTTCTGGATCTTACGCTTCCGGGAA
Source organism: Planctomycetaceae bacterium (assembly GCA_015062085.1). The sequence goes on along the minus strand of SUVI01000026.1, from coordinate 2,655 downwards.
TGGACGGACTCGAGGTCTGTCGGCGGATCCGGGAGCTTCCCGGCAAGGCGAAACTCCCCGTCATCATGCTTACGGCACGAAGTGAAGAGTCCGACGTCGTCGTGGGTCTGGAAATGGGGGCGGTCGATTACGTCACGAAGCCGTTCAACAATCAGATGCTCATCGCGCGCATTCGGGCACAGCTGCGCAGGACGAAGGAACTCGAAACGGCCGCTCTCCCCGAAAAGATCCTGCTTGCGGAAAATGAAAACGAACCGGAACCGGAAGAAGAGCTCCTCTCCTGCCACGGCGTGACGCTAAATCTTACGCAGCGGACAGCCGATTTCAACGAGATGCCGCTCGAGCTGACGTTCACCGAATTCGAGCTTTTGGCCATCTTCATTCGCCGGCCGGGCCGAGTCTGGTCCAGGACTGACATTGCGTTCAAGCTGCGCGGCGATGACTACCTTTCCATGGACCGATCGATCGACGTTCAGGTCGCGAATCTGCGAAAGAAACTTGGCGAGGCGGGTAAATTCATCGAAACCGTCCGCGGGGTCGGATACCGCTGGAAATATTGAGCTGCAGGAAAGCAGGCTCACAGGAAAGCAGGCTCACAGGAAAGCCGGCTCACAGGAAAGCCGGCTCACAGGAAAGCGCAGCCCCGGAGAGATCAGCCGTTTTTCGAAATCAGTTTCGGGAGTCATTCATGAAAGTCAAACAGCGCAACATTTTGCTTCTTCTGATCCCCATCCTTTCGTCGGGACTTCTGGGGCTTACGGGGTTTCTTCTCTGGCTGCAGCGCGAGAATTTTGAGAAAGTCTACCTCGAAGAATCCCGAAAAGAGATCCAGCAGGAGGTGGACGTCATCCTTCACTTCATCATTCCGCGTCTGGAAGCGAGCGATTGGGAGATCCTTGACGAATTCTGCGACACGTTTTCCGCGGGAGGCCGTTCTATTGCGTTTTTTAATGAACGCGGCGATGCGGTCATCGCGTCAGGGATCGCGGATCTTCGGGCTGTGGATAAAAGGCTGCCAGAGATCATTGAAGCGGAAAAAGACGGTCTGGGGATCCACGTCCGAAAAGACGCGCAGACGGAGAACTGGTGCGTATTTGCAGCTGCGGCTGCGAAAGTGAAGGAACAGATACCGGGTACAGAAACGGTCAAAGAGCGGAAGATGCTTTTCCATCTTTCGATTCCCAATGTGCCCGTTTCTGGAGTCCTGCACCGCGCGAATCTTCTGATCGCTTTGGTTTTTGGCGGAGGCGGACTGTTTGTCGGGTTTCTGTCATGGCACATTTTCCGAACGATTTACCGGCCGTTGAACCAGCTTCAGTATTCTGCGGAAAAGATCGCTGACGGTGTGCTCGAAACCCCGGTCCCCATTCCGAAAAAAGGGGCCGTTCGTGACTTGGCACTGAGCATCTCAAGCATGGCGGAGCAGCTTCGGCACGAGATAGAACGTGTGCAGCAGCAGGAGAAACTGCGGCGGGAATTCATTGCGAACGTCTCGCACGAGATCAAGACTCCCCTGACTGGGATCATGGCCGTCCTGCAGCTTTTGGAAGAGGACGGGTGGGAAGATGAGGCGCAGCTCGCACGATGCCGAGAGATCCTTTCCCGCCAGACTCGCCGGATGAGCCAGCTCGTTGGCGACGTCCTGAAAGTCACCCGGCTGGAAAAACTCCAGGAACCCGGTCAGGAAATGACTAAAAACTTTCAGACTCTTGATCTCCGTCAGACCGTTCTGGCTGCGATCGACCTTTCCCGCGACACTGCAGAGCAGGCGGGCATCACACTCACGCTGACCGATCTATTTCCGCAAGACCAGCCGCAGGACCAGCTGACGGAACCGCTGACGGAACCGCTGACGGAACCGCTGACGGAACCGCTGATGGAACCGCTGATGGAACCGCTGACGGAACCGCTGACGGACCAGCCGCAAGACCAACCGCAAGACCAGCCTCTGGTGATCCTTGGAGACCGTGCGCTGCTGGAGCAGACCGTCAAGAATCTCATCGTCAATGCCGTCAAGTACAGCGGGAGCACTGCGATCGACGTTTCCCTCACCCGTGAGGAAGATCAGGCCGTCCTTACGGTCCGCGACTACGGGATCGGCATCCCGATGGAACTCTCCGAACGCATTTTCGAGCGTTTTTTCCGGATCCGGCGTCTTGACGAAACTCCTGATCCTGAAGGCTCCGGTCTCGGCTTGGCGATCGTCCGGCAAACGGTCCTTGCGCACGGAGGAACCGTTGCTCTTCTCCCCGTCGACGGTCCCGGATGCTGTTTCGAGCTGCGGTTTCCGATAGAAAAAAACACAGACCAGCCTTAATTTCCAACTGACTTTTTTCCCAAAGGAGAACTTTCCATGAAAAGACCGATCCTTGCTTTTTTGCTGACCATCATGGTCCTTGGATCTCAATTTAGTGAAAAGACTCTCTATGCACAGATGTCCGGACCCGCGGACACTGTTCGGGCAGAAAACGGAGCGGATCCGAAAGCCCAGCCGAAAGCCCAGCCGGAAGACCAGTCGGAAGCCCAGCCGGAAGACCAGTCGGAAATGTTTCCGTTCGTCATTTCGTACGACGCTCCGGATAACGTCTCCTCCATGGCCCACATTCTTTCTGCGCCGGCCGGAAAAGACGGTTTCATTCGCGCAGACGAAAACGG